>CASDYZ010000031.1 GCA_949285325.1 uncultured bacterium | reverse complement strand
CTCCTACCATGGTGTAAAATGTTGGCAACACCACATCTCCTGGTTCACTTTTTAATAGTATAGCCACTACGACGATTAAGATAATCAAACTAATCGCTAGAAAGATTGTCATGACTACATTTGGGATAGCGACAAATCTTTTTCTATTTGGCTTAAATGTCAATAATACTTCTTCACCTTTATCAATTATTTGTTCAAATTGTTCTTTATGTTCCATAATTTTCCCCTCGATAAATATTATACACTTAAAAATAAACTTATATAACGATAAAGCAATTTAAATTGTTACGTTATAAAAAAATTGGGATTAGAGTTTCTTTTGATAGATTTATGAAATTGATGTATGAATAAAAATTTAGTCTCAAACTTTAATAAAATAACGTTTATGTTTTTATTTCAGATAGTCTAACCGCAAAAGTTTGATAAAAAAATTTTTTTGCGGTTAGATTTTTTCTAAGCTATATTCATCTAATAAAAAATCATATATATTTAACATTTTATATCCCTTGTCTAACCTAGTTAAAGGATTCTCATCCATTGTTATAACTATTTTTTTATAACCATCGTCGAGATTTTTAAACGCTGAAAGTTCCCTTTCTCTAACTTTTATATCTTCGAGAGTTAAAGATACTTGTAAGTAATATAAGTTGTTATAATTTTTGACGACAAAATCAATTTCTCGCTCATTATTTTTCCCGATATCGACAAGATAGTTTCTTCTTATTAATTCAAGATAGACAATATTTTCTAAAATATGAGACATCTCTATTTGGCGGAAATTTATTTTTTCATTTCTAAGCCCTAAATCGCAAGCATAGTATTTGTTTAATGATTTAAGATATTCTTTACCTTTTATGTCGTATCTAGAAGCTTTATAAAACAAAAAACTATCAGAAATATATTTCAAATAATTGGATATAGTCTCATTATCGACAGTTCTATAATTATTTGATTTTAATGTATTAGCAATCTTATTAGCAGAGACAACACTTCCAATTTGTGAGCACAATAATTCTAGTAAAGAGTTAAATAAATTTTCATTTCTTATTTTATTTCGCTCAATAATATCTTTAAAGCCAATCGTCGCATTTAACATTTTTAAATATTCAATTTTTTCATAATGTTTATCTAGTGTTGAAACATAAGGCATCCCGCCATAAGTAATATATTCAGTAAATGCTTCTTTTTTATCTCCTAAGCGGTTTTCATAAAATTCTTTAAATGAAAGCGGGAAGACTTTTATTTCAATACCTCTGCCCCTCAATTTCGTATTAATTTCACTCGAAAGAAGCTTAGAATTAGAACCAGTAATATATAAGTCACAATTGAAGTCAATCTTTAGTCCATTAGCTAAATCTTCAAAATTATCTATCAACTGAATTTCATCAATAAAAATGTAGTATTTTTTATCGTCAACTATGTAATCTTTAATGTATTGATATATGCTTTCGACTTCTCTTTTAGACATAAATTTATTCGATTCTAAGTTAATTAGAATAATATGTTCTTTATCGACACCATTTTCAATTAAATATTCATAATATATTTCAAATAGCAAATAAGATTTACCTGAACGTCTTATTCCAGTGATTATCTTAATAACATCTTTATCTTTATAGTCGATTAATTTGGATAATAATAAATCTCTTTTTATCATAATTTTTAACCTCGATTAAATTATAACCGCAAAAAAAATATTTTTCCACATTTTTGCGATTAGTGTTTTAACCGTTTGTTTTTTAAATATTATTTAGGTATTTTAATAAAAATAAAAAGAACAAAAAAGTAGCAACATCAGCGAAAAGTTTTGTCAATAATTTCCCAATGTCCACCTTTATCAGGACCAATTCTTTTAATTTGTTCACTATTTTTTATGATCCTTTGAATTGTTCTTTTTGATTTCCCTATCAACTCCGCCAACTCATCAAGTGAAATTTTAGGATTAATCTTAATGGCGTCGATGATTGCTGGAATAATGTCTTGGCTAGATTTTTCATGGACATTTTCATGGACATCCGGTAATTTTTCATGGACATTTAGTGATTTTTCATGGACATTTAAGGTGTCAGCAATAGATTTTTTTGATTCAAAAGCATAAATAAGATTTGGCAAAATCACATTATGACGAGATTAATATATTATTTTTCACGCAAATACGTATAATAACAAAAAAATTAGGCAACAAACTACCTAACTTAATACATAAATTCGACCTATAACGCAGTTACATTATTGGTGGTTATTAGAATTGGCACCCTCGAGGCGACTCGAACGCCTGACCCACAGCTTAGAAGGCTGTTGCTCTAT
>CASDYZ010000030.1 GCA_949285325.1 uncultured bacterium | reverse complement strand
AGAAGAACTAAGAAAAGCATCTGCTGAGTTATTAGAATTAATGGAGGAGGGTAAAGAACTAGAAGATAAAGTTAAAGAGATATTAATGGAAGAGTTGAGATAGTGTTAACTATGTGTTGCTGAACTTTTATGCTTGGAACTTCAACATGCCATTCGAGTAACGTTTCTTTATTTCCTCTAGGCATTTTTGTTCCTTTACAAGATGCAACATAATAATTGATAAAATCTTCCATATTAAGAGCATAAAATAAATATTTTTTCAAAATAGAACTGGTTGGTTTTAATACTAAAACATCATTAGAGCAACCTCCATTAAATGTTGCAAACCAAATTTTTTTAAAGTAAGGCCTAATATTTGAAATTAAAATATCTCCAACTTCAAATTTAGATATTCTAGATTTAGGCAATGTTGACGCCTTAGTAAATCCACCAAAATTTGAAAGAAGATTCTCTGTGCTTATGTATGTTGAAAGCGTAACATCTTCAGAGTCAATCTTTGTATAAGATAGTTTAGCAACTTCTTTAATTTTTCTTTTCATAACATTATGAACTATAAGATAAAAGATGTATGTGAAGTCACATCAAGTAAACGCATTTTTGCTAAAGAATATACAAAAGAAGGAATACCTTTTTTTAGGAGTCAGGAAGTCATTGAGGCATCCTATGGTAAGAAAGTAATTCCTAACATTTACATATCTGAAACCAGATATAATCAAATTTTAGAAACCAATTTATCTGTTCCTAAATCAGGAGATATCCTTATTTCTGCCATTGGAGCAAATAGAGGAAGAGCATGGTGTGTAAATTTAACACCATTATATTTTAAAGATGGGAATGTCATTTGGCTTAAAAATTTTAAAAGTGTTTGTAATTCTAAATTTTTAACATATCTTATCACTATGGATTCATTTTTTGATATGTTACAAAAATCATCAGAACTAGCTGCCCAAGGCGCCATAACAATAGATTTTTTTAAATCAATTAATATTAATCTTCCATCACTTGAAAGACAACAACACATAGTTAACATTATCGGAAGTGTCGATGATCTTATTGAAAAATATGGGTTAATGGAAGATAAAATCTTAAGTATTGGTTTAAGAAAAATTAACTTGTTAAATTCAATTAGAGATAACGTCTCTTTTTCTAAATACGGAACATTTGATAAAGGTATTGAAGTTGGTTCCAGCAAATATATCGAAAAACCTCAAAATAAAGATGAACTTATTCCTTACTTACGTGTTGGGGATTTAGATTCGTTAAAATATTGCTATATAGAAAAAGGTCAAAGCCTAAAAGTATGTAAGGCAGATGAGACTTTGATAGCTTTTGATGGCGCTCCCGGAAGAATTAATGTGGGATTAATTGGAGCTTATTCATCAGGAATTTATAAAGTAATATCTCAAAATACAGGATTTGTTTTTTTCGAACTATTAAGTGATTTAAACCAATTTATTATTAAAGATAATTCACAAGGAACAACAATTTTGCATGCTTCTAAGGCAATACCTTTTTTAAAAGTTTGCGAAATTACTAATAACGAGATTAATTATTTTGAACGCATTTATCAATTATTGGTCGATATAAAAGTTAGAAAAATTAAGTGTCAAGATATTAAATCCATATTACTTAATAAATACTTCACCAACTAATGATTTTATCGACTATTTCTTGCTGTTCTTCGCTTGTTTTTCTCAAATAAATACGTGTTGTCTCAATAGACTCATGTCCCATCAAATCAGCTAATAATGCAATATCCTTGTACTTTTCTAGGAAATTTTTAGCGAATCGATGTCTAAAAGAATGCGGATAAACTACATTAAGATTCATTTTGTATTTTCTAGCTAGCGATTTTAATTGATGTGCTATTCCTCGTGTTGATATTTGATTGCCACCTTTGTTTAGAAAAAGATAACCCTGTGTTCTATCGATTGAATCGTAATACTCTATGGCCTTCTTTCGTAATTTAATTGGTATAAATATTCTTCTAATTTTGCCATTTTTCGTGTAAAGGTCGATGTAGCCTCTAATGAGATGTTCATATTTAAATTGGATAAGTTCAGAAACTCTAGCACCAGTAGCTCCTAATAATCTAACAGCAAAATACCATTCATAATTTTTGTCTTTGAGTAATTTGTTTTTGAAGAACTCGTAATCAGCATCACTAATAACATTTTCTAAAAAGCTATGTTGTTGAACCTTTATATATTTTAGTTTTAATTTGTCTTTCTCTAGAAATTCTAAATATTTGTTAATCCCTTGAATTCTTAAATTAACAGTTTTGCCTTTGTACTTGTCGACTAATGTCGCCTTAAAAGCTAATAGATTCTGCTTTGTTATTTCATTAAATTCTTTATTAAATTGACTAACTGCGATAACATAAGCATCAATAGTGTTTTTTGTTAAATTCTGATTTTGTAAAAATGAAATAAATTGTTTCAAATCGTAATACCTCCTTTTTATAGAAGGTACTAAAATTTAGAAATATTTATTTAATAGAAGATTCTTTAATTCCTTAAGTTTACTTATTTTTCTTCTGTAAAATGCTAAATGTTTGACTATAGGACCATATGTCTTATCAAAGTCTTTAATTTGATAATAAGATAGTTTAGGAACCATTATTTTATTAAAGGTTTCGTTATTTATACCTGCCATAGTAGTTCCTACAGAATTAAGGGCTCTTTGTATAAAAAGTTTGGCGATGAACTGGTTGCTACTAGAAAAGATAGTGGTAAATTATCAGTTGCTTTAATTCCTAAATATCCAGTTGAAAAGAGATAATTGCTCAGTAAATCATTATCGTTATTCGTTACTATAATTACTTTCTTTGGCCCTTTTCATCTTAGCGAACCATATTGAATTAACTAATGGTTCCATGTTTGCTCGCGATGGTCTTTCCTCAAAACTAAATGAATCAAACTCTAAAATATTGTTAATACCTCCTACGGACGATATGTCCAAATAATTCTTGGTATTGTTATATTTTTTTATTCCAGACTTAACAATTTGAGACTTGTAATATTCGAATGGTACGAGACTTTTATCAGACAAAGATATCGCAAATATATTCAGTAATTTTGATATTTGATTATCGTAATTTTCAATCAAATTATCCAGACTTCCTATAGTGTTAAACATCTAGAAATATTTACTTAATAGTAACTTCTTAATATTACATAGATTCCTACGATTAGTTTCTAAATTAAAGATTCTATTTACGATTTCATTTAATTTAGTAACTTGAGTTAGGTTGTTGGTAGTTTTCGTATAAGAAGATTCAACAAGTTCTTTATTAATCGACTGCTGTGCAGCGCCTGTAGCATAGTTTTTAAGTTCGTTAATTAGGCATTTAACTCCAAAAAAGACTTGACCTCTGGAGTCAGCATTTTTGCTATGAAAACATATGACTGATTGATTGAAAAACACATTATCGTCTAGTACCAAAGATACTTTGTTTGATGATGGTTCTATTATTGAAATAACTGTATCTTTAGAATCGGCCTTTTTTGTAGCACTATGAATAACGCCGTCATCGGTTATGTATTCTGTAATTTCGCGAATTGCTGGATTTCCTGTAATTGCACCAGAATTAATCCACTTAATATTGCCATTCCAGTATTCAGGATGTTTTCGCGAGGGAGTTCCGCCGAGTGAAATATCACAAAGATCGGTGATGCGAATATAATCTTCAAATGATGAAAATAACAATTCCCCCAACTTTAGTAATGAAGCGACTTGTTTATCGAAATTTTCAATTAAATTATCCAGACTTCCTATAGTGTTAACTATATCAACGTAAACCAATTATAAAATCTATAAAAACCGACAATTTTGTAATACAATAAGAAAGGTGATGCCCTATGTTAAATGAAGCAACAATAGAAGAAAGTATTATAAGTCTACTTCAAAATAAAGGATTTGAATTCTTAGATTTTGATAATGATTGGCTCATTGAGAGAAGTCTTGATGAGTTTGTTAATCGTGAAACACTTTATGAATCGTTGACTAAAATAAATAGA
>CASDYZ010000029.1 GCA_949285325.1 uncultured bacterium | reverse complement strand
CTTTTCTCCTCTCATCTTATTTCTATATTTATTGTTCTTAGTTACATCTATATTATCAATGATAACTTTACCTTTATTAGGGGTGTCGAGTAAACCTATCATATTTAATAATGTAGTCTTACCTGAACCATTAGGCCCTTTGATATAAACTAGACCTTTATCTTTAAAAGAAATAGATACATCTTTTAATGCAGTTTGTCTATCGTTACCTTTGCTTTTATATGTCTTAGTTACATGAGATATGGTGAGCATTTCATTTACCTCTTAGTTATTGTCCTCTTCAAACAACTTAATAATTTGTCGATTTTGGACAGAATTATATAATCCAACTATTGTTGTTGTAATAATGCTTAATAAAAATAAGACGAGCACGACGACAATTATTGGACTAAATTCAAACAAATGTATTTGAATTTGATATATACCTTCGCCACTTAAAACTGGGAAATATTTGTTGATGAATGCGAGTAGGTAAGGGATTGCGATAAACGCGCCTAAATTTGCAATTAATAAAGAAATAATAGAAATAATTATCGTCGGTATTAAGACAGAGCTAGTGACGACACCGAAAGTTTTCAATAATCCAATTTCTTTAAACTTTTCACTAAAAATCCCTTTAAAACACAAGTAAATTAACAAAATATGAATAATGAGAAAGAAAATTATAACAGTAGATAAAAGCGGTAATAAACTTTGATGGACGTTTGAAATAACTAAAGTCGCATTATAAGCATTATTATGTCCAGCAGAAGAAAATACTACGTCATTTTTAATAAAAAACCTTGCAATATCGTCCTTATTTTTTGAATTACACATTATAGAATATTGGTTGATCTCTTTTGAAGCGTTTACTAATTTGTTAAAAGAAGCATCACTAATAATTAAGCAGCTGTTTGGTATCCCAAGCACATAATCGTCTAAAACGCCCGCTACCTTCATATTTGGACCTAAAATTTCATTTAAATTTAAAAACATGGTGGAAAATATATCATCATCAAAATAATCAAAATTAAGCCATTTTAAAGTGCTAGATATCTCGACAGGATAATTTGCGTACAAATTAGAAGACATATATGCTTCATCATCATCCATTTCATTTATATAATATTGTTCGAGCTTTTCTTCGTCATCGTAATATTCCTCATAAACTATTTCGTTATATACGCTTAAAGGAATATAATCCAAACTTTTTCTAATATATTCGCCTAATAGATTTGTAAAATTATCGTTAATAAAATCATTGATGTACATCCCACATTGTATATTAATTTCTCTTTCGCTTTGAAAATTAGCATACGATTCTTTGCAGGCATAAATACCATCTAAATCAGTTAATGACGTCACTGCTAACACCAATGTTTGTCCAAATTGATTTCTGCATGTAATTGTCTCTGTACCTTCTAGTTCATCTTTTTTAAATTCTTCTTTAAATAAATCCTTATTCATCCTCACTTCATTAACAGGTATATCATCAGTATTTATAAATGAGACATCTTGTCCGTTAGAAAGGGTATGTACATTATAAGCAAACTCATCCTCACTGAAATATTTCTCCATCGTTTTTTTAACAACGTTACCGTATGTTACACCTTCAATCTTAATAGTCTCATCATAATATGAATTATATGATTCAAATGTAAAAGAAGGGGCGTAGGTAACACCTTCATTAAGAGTGTCAGCAAGTACACCTATAGAATCAAACGAACCATAAGATATAAGACAAGATTCAATTATGGTGAAGCAAAAGAATAATAATATATATAAAAAAGTAGAAAACCATCTTCTTCTATAAAACGACGCAGTTAATTTAAAAGCATTAACAAATCCTAATCGTTTTTGTTTGATATTATCTATATAAGAAGTATCTTCATTTATTTGTTCATCTATAGTTAATGGATCAGTATCAGATATAATCTTGCCTTCATCGATATTGATAATACGTCCTGGATAAGTAGAGACAAGATTATCATCGTGAGT
>CASDYZ010000028.1 GCA_949285325.1 uncultured bacterium | reverse complement strand
GAAACTAATTTAATTACTAAGCTTACATTCACAAGGCTTGGGTATAAATATGGAAAGGAAGCAGCAATGCTTTTTAGATCCGACAGTGGAGGTGGCAATATGTCAAAGAAAAAGCGACTCTAGTATTATTCTTGTCTTACGTGACAAGAAAAAACGCTAACGATGGTGCTAACATCACTAGCGTTATCAGAAACCGTATTAATGATTTCTTGAGTATGTTCATTATACGGTATTACAAAATCATTTTCAAATTAATGAAAAGGAGGTCCGTATATGGGACTTAATGAAAAAGAAAAATTTAATTTAATTAAACCATTGCCTGAAGGATGGCTAAAAGATAAAAGAGGAATACCCTATCTTAAAAGTAATATTTATTTAAAAACCATTAATTGGAATGAAGTAAAGTTTGCTTCACGTTCAAATGTAAAATCTACTCGCAACAAAGAAAAGAAAATTCTTCTCAATTTTCAATATGATAAGACGATAAACTGTATTTATAATGATATATTTTCCTATGCAAAGAGAGTCTTCAATTTCTTAGCTGTTGCCACACCAGATTACAGCGCTTATAGAAATATGGAACCATGCCTTGTTGAAGAAAATGTTCGACGCAGCTTATGGGTTGGAGCTTGGCTACAATATTTAGGCATTAGAGTGATTCCTACAGTGACCTGGGCAGATGAAAGAACTTATGACATATGTTTTGATTATATCGAAGAAGGCAGCATTGTTGCAATTTCAACTATAGGTGTTGCTAAAAATAGAGAGTGGTTCCTCAAAGGATTTAATGAAATGATAAAGAGAATCAACCCATCTCTTATTTTAGTAAGAGGAAAGAAAATAGAAGGCATGTTTGGAAAGTTTATTTTTATAGATTTCTGCGAAACGTTTGAAGTATCTTCTAATTACGAACAATTAACTTTATTCCAATTGGATAAAATACAAATTGTAGAAAAGGAGGAAGACTAATTTGGGTGGAAGAGGAAGTTTTATTAATGTTAATAGCGGGGACTTTGCCTTTGTTGAAGGCGGTCAAACATATTTCACAATAGGTATGATTGATGATAATATAAAAGTACTTGAACGGCCAGGCAAATCCGTTAAGGCGCCAAAATACTCACATACAGAAAATCGCATTTATGTGATTATGCAAAAGGGTGAGTTAAAACATATTGCTTTTTATAATGATAAGCATGAACTTGTTAAGTCAATAGATTTCTTACATTATCACAATGGAAAAAAGCCCCACGTTCATTATGACGTTTACCATGATGGACAAGTGACTTCGCCATCAAATGAAGACCAGCAAATCATCACCCAAGTTCAAGATTGGTTGATGTCTAGAAAAAAATAATAAGGAGATTTTATATATGGCAAACAAAGAATTTAAGAACATTGAAGAATTTATTGAAGGATTTACTAGAATCGGACCTACTCCAGATAATTTTAAATATGATGGTGTGATATGGGGGATTGAGTTTAAATACTGTAATAAGTTTTATCGAATAACTAGAGACCCAATTGGTATAGAAGAGGAACTAAAGAAAAAATTTGGAGAAGAAAAAAACGCCACTATAAAATTTTTTGAAATACCATCTTCACTATATCCAAATGCTCTTGTTTCGGATTTAAATTTGTATCTTGGAATATTTGCTGATGTTTATGATTTATTAGATAATGGAAAAATCGAAGGAATCCCATTGAAAGATATAATAGCGAACGAATGTACAGAAATTCTTGCGATAGACTAAATGCTATTTGAATATTAAGTGATGAAATGTCTTGTGAAGATAAAGATACGAATGGCTTATTTTGTTTAACTAGTTCGCAAAAAGTTTTGATGATGAAAAAAATTCTTATTCTTTAACGAATATAGTAGCAATTTTTGCATTATCATCTTTATCCAAATAAGAAATAGTAAATGGAAATCGCGATGCTTTTAATCATAAGAAAAATTATTCTGCATTAAATAAATTCCAATTGGAGGTTAAATCCAGCTTAGTAATATGTACGAGCGAAGATATTATGCCACACACTAGAATTTCATTAAATACAGAATTTAAATCTAGTGGTAAAGACAAGGCAATAGCTTATAAAAATGCATTAGGATATGATCAAACTAATTATAAGTCTTTAGTTAATCAAATATCTAATCAAATTAATACTGGTAAAGCTAAACTTATAAGGCGTTGAACACGCAAGTTACGGTACTAAATATAAGTATGATATTAATATTGTGGGTCCAAATGGAAATACCAAAACAATTGTAGTTGTTTATCAAATAGATAAGAATGGCGATGGGATTCCAATGTTAATTACAAATTATGTTAAAAAGAAAGGAAAATAAATATGAAAATCCAAGAAAGAGACATTGTAAGAGCATTAGTAGATAAAGAATGATTTCCAAAAGGAAGTAAAGGCGTTGTGGTTTCGATTTACTCTGGTTATCCCTTTTGTGAAGTCGAAATTTGGGATGAAACGAATTATCCAATAGATGTAGTTGCCTGCGAGTTAAATTAAACTAATCAAACATAATTATATTCCTATTTGGCTATATAAATCTATGTCGTTGTTGCCGTTGTAAGGGTGTGTAATGTATCAAAAGCGCATGTTAGAAGCATAAAAGTACAACATGTCTGATGCAAACTTAGTCGATGACTAGGGGTGTGCAGACTTTTTCTTATTTCTTTTTATGGACAATACTTACTTTTGTTTTAGGACTTATCTACTTTATTCCTATCGTATGTATATTGAGATATATGGGCGTATAAAATTTAAAAACGATAAAGAAAAACCAATCGAACCATTAATAGAAAATGAACAATCTAAAAAACAAGATATCGATGATTTTTGAAAATAAATTTATAACTGCAGATTTGTAAACATTAAAAAGTTGCAGTTATAATGATGCACAATGTTTTAAAAGCCTGGCGTGTTAGCGTTTTATAATCAATATTTTGATATAAACTAAGGATATCAAAATTAATGATATCAGCGTGAAAATCCAGGCAATTTTTAGTTTTGAGCACCACGCTATTAGATAAACTCCCTTGAAAAGTGTGGTATGTTGCTGAAAACTCCCTTGAAAAAGTGTTAAACATAATTGAAAACTCCCTTGAAAAAGTGTGGTGCGAGGTAATGATATGTTAAGAAGAAAAAACTTGTGAATGTGAGATAGAAAAACACACAACGATAGTGGATATCCTAGTCCAGGCTATTAGCACATCAATAGACGCGCTTTGTATCGGCTTTGTCTATTTAAATTTAAATATTTCTTCAGCTTTAATAATGATTGCAATTATCGGCGTAACTACATTTGTTCTCCCATTATTAACTGCTTTATTTGCTAATATTTTTACCTGTAAGCTTGAAAAGTACGCCCTTCTTATCGCCTCAATCGTCTTTTTAATAGTGGGCTTAAAAATATTAATTGAAGGTCTTATTTAATTTATTTGCCCCAACTATATATTCCTTCATGTGTCTCACATGAAAATACACATTCATCATCTTTATAAATTGAAGGATTTTCAAAATCAAAGCAACGCGTAAAAGAATCAATTTTTATTTTGTTAATTAGCGTATCTTTTAATTTGTCTTCAATTTTTAAATATAACTTTAAATATACTGATCCATTAAATAACGATTTAACACCTTTAGTTTCTATTTTTAAAAAATTATATTTTGCACCTAAACCATCTAAAAGATTTTTGACGATATTGGTGTTAATCATGATATATTGATGGATTTCTTTTTCTATAAAGGGATATTTATTTTTATAGAATTCTTTGACTATATTTCTTATTTCCTCTGCTTCTTTTTCAAAACCTATTTCATAATGTTGACGCTTATTTAAATAACAAAAATTTAAAAACAATCTAAATTGCCCTGGGTGGACTGCGTTATATCTATCTTTATACTGCTTTTCAATAATATGTCTTAATTTTACTTTTTCTGTCACAAATAAATTATAGGGCTCATATCGTAATAAAATGCCTTCTATAGAATAAGAGCATTCTAGACTTATGACATCACCTTCACATTTTAAATTGTCGAAAATAGTTTTATATGTTACCTCATACGGTTCATAAAACATAATTTATTTACCTTCTCGCTAAATTATTTTACTTAAAAATAATATATCAAAAACTATCTAAAAGTGCATCATTTTATAATAAATCACAACAAAATCTCTTTAAAACAAGCATTTTTTCATTTACGAATTTTAAAAATTATGTATATTTAATAAAAATATATTAGTTTTGCATTAATTTTTTAAAATTTTTGTTTGTATAGTTGATAATTAGTGGTTAAAATAAAAAATATAAGGAGAATAATATATTTATGAAGAAGAAAACATCACCTTTTGTAATTACATTTGGAGTGTTAAGTTTGGTTTTGTTTTTAATTTGGGTAGCACTGTTCATTCTCGCACTCATGCCAACTGACGCTTCTACTACATTCATGGATGCATTTGCGACGACTTTTGTCGGGGCAGATGACGCAATTTGGGAATCACTTTTAAAATTTGATTTGCCTGGTGGATATTTTGGTGCGTATGCTGGATGGGTTGTCATCGCATTGTCATTAATTTTATTCATCGCTGGCATCAGTGTCGGTGCGGTAAAGAAAAGAAGCGCGCCAGTGCTAGCTGGTTTAATGATTTTACTTTCTGCCGTACCTCTACTCGATTTAGTTATCGATGTATGCTATATCTTAGATGATACAATTTCTTATACATCCGACTATATTCGTATAATGATTCAACAAGGTAACACCACCGATTTAATCGTCGGTATTGGTATCATTAGTAGCGCAGTTTTAGCGTATTTATTCTCAATTATTTATTTTGCTGGCGCATGTGCACAGCCAAAAGCGGTCGCTCCTGTCGTCGGCGATATTCCAGAAGAAGCCAACAGCGATTTAAATTATGTGGCGGCTGATGAAACATCAAATAACGATTATGAAGAGATGAATGCTGAACCTGTTCCAGTATTTGTACCAGAACCGGAGCCAACTGTTGAAGGGGCTCAAAAACAAGATGTCAATGAGACTGTCGTCCATCATGTCGTCGATAACAAAGATGCGATTGATAAAGATACTCTTGTCGCATTAATGAAAGAAGTAGTTAGAGATATTGTTAGAGATGAAGTTGCTAGAGCAACATTAGATAATGAAAGAACTACAACCCACTCTAACGCTCATAACTGCACCGTTACTGGTGCAACTTTCGGCGGACCTCTCATCGTTCAATATTTTAATGGTGTAACTCCAAATCAAAGTGTTGAACAACCAAAACCAGAACCTGTTAAAGAAGAAGAACCAAAGGTTGAAAAAATTATTCACGAACATATCTTTGTCGCTCCTATTGAAGAAGAAAAAGAAGAGGAGCCTAAAGAGGAAGTAAAGGAAGAACCAGCACCCGAGCCTGTGAAAGAAGAAGTTAAAGAAGAACCAGCTCCAGAGCCAGTTGTCGAAGAAGTTAAAGAAGAACCTGTGGTTGAAGAAGTAAAGGAAGAACCTGTGGTTGAACCAATGCCAGCACCTGCTCCAGTAGTAAGTGAACCTGTGGTTGAACCAGTTCCTGAAGTTGAAAAACCAAAGATTATCCGCATTCCTTTTGAAGAACGCATTGTAAATGCTGAACAAGAAATGAAAGATAACTACAACGAACTTAAAAATGAAATCTTAAGTTACGGTGTTAAATCTCGCGTTTCTAATTCTGGAGATACATTTAGACTTCATCGTAAGACATACGTCAAAATTACTATCGCCGGGAAGAGTTTAAAATTATATTTTGCTCTCAATCCTGAAGATTATAGAGAATCGACCATCCCTGTCCAAGACGCTGGTGATAAGAATGTTTATTCTGAAATTCCTCTCGTCTTTAAAGTTAAATCATCACTCTCTTTAAAAAGAGCAAAAATCCTCATTCAAGAAGTGATGGAAAAAGATGATTTAGAACAAGGTGAAGTTGGTCAAGTCGACTGGGTTAATGAAATCGCAGTTGAAATGAAAAACGAAAAAAAAAGATAAAAAAGATTAATATTATCTTTAACTGATTGTTCATAAAAGCTTATCTATTTTGGATAGGCTTTTATTTTTATATAAATTTGATACAATAATTAACATGAATTTAAAGAACCCTAAATTAGAGCCTAGAGGCGATAAAGATGTTAAATTTGATATAAAAAATAAAACGGATAGAAAAATATTATTTACTATCATCGGCATTCTTAGCGTCGCTTTAATAATCTTAGTTGTTTTAATTATCCTTTATTTCTTTTTATGAAAATAAATAAATACATAGACGAAAAAATAAACGATTCAACTTCTAAAATGTATGTCATCACTGGTGCGAATAGCGGCATAGGTTTTGAATGCATGAAAGTTTTGGCGTATAAACACGCTCATATTTTAATGGCGTGCCGTTCTATAAATAAAGCCAAGAAAGCAAGAGACGATATTTTAAAAATTTATCCTTCTAGTAAGATCGATATTCTCTTGTACGACCAAAGCGATTTAAATAGCGTCAAAGCCTTCGTGAATGAATTGATAAATAAATATCCTAATTTCGATGGAATTATCTTTAACGCTGGTCTTTACATGCCTAAAAAAGATGATAAAACAGCACAAGGTATCCCATTGACTATAGGAACTAATTTTTTTGGTTTATATTACATGTTGAAACTATTAAAACCTTTTTTAGATAATTCAAAAAAGAAACGAAATATTGTAATTCAAGGCTCTCTAGCGGCTCGTAGAGTTAAATACAAAGCAAACAAAAATCTTTTATTGAACGATAAAAAAGGATTGATGTATCAATATAGTCTATCAAAACTTGGCTCAATGAATGTTTTTTATCACTTTGCATTAAATAATAAAAACGACAATATTAGTTATATGCTTAGCGAACCGGGAGTTTGTTACACCAATATTTTAAGAGGATTTCCCCTCTCTTTTCAAAAGGTCGCGAAAGGATTTTTAAATATATTTACTCATTCTCCTCTTTCTGGTAGTTTGTGTGCGTGTTTACTAGTATCAAATGATTTTAAAAATTTAACCGCGGCATTTCCTAATGGATTATTTGCTATTAGAGGTAAACCTAAAATACGTAATAATTACAATAAAAAATATTATCCTTTATTGATAAGTGAGGCGGATAATATTTTATCAAAGTTAAATATTGATTAATTTTATTATTTTAAAGAACGTCTTTTTAGTTCTTCCATATATTTAGAATATATTTCATTTGTCACTTGTTCGACGTTTTGAGTTTGGGAATTGACATGAAAATCAACTGTAGCAATTTGCTCAGGCTGAAAGGCAATTCTATCGTGAAGAATTCTATTTCTCGCATCTTCGACGCGATCACCTCTTAGCATCATTCTTTCAAATCTAGTTTCTTCTTTGCTATCTAAAAAGAAAGTGACGATATTTGAATCATTTAACGCAATATAGCTTTTTAATCCAGCAGGATCGATAACAACACATCTATTTGACGATATTTGATCTTTTGTTGAGCCGTAAAAGTTTCCGTTATAGATGGTATATTCAACAAAACGTCCATCGTCAATCATTTGTCTAAATTCTTCGACACTGACAAAAAAGTAGTCGCGGCCATCTTCTTCACCGATACGTTTTTTTCTCGTCGTCGTGGTTATAACCTTCTTTATGCCATACTTTTTGGCTAGAAGCTTTGCTACTTCTGTCTTCCCACTTGCTGATGCGCCCGCTAATACAATCATGATTTTTCTACTTTCTTTTTTATTATTATTAAACAAGTTTTAATTTCTAACAAGTTTTTTTCTAATTTTTAAAAAAATAGCCTATCTCATATATAGGTGGTTTTATGAAGACGAGATTTGAAAATTTAAAAAATGAAATTGAAGAAATCGCAAAAAATTATTTTGCTTGTTTATTTAAAATTAAAAGCATCGATTCAAAATTAAGTGAAAATAATAATCAATTTTCTATTTATAAAAGTTATTTAAATCATGTCAATGAAGCATATTTAAAATTAGATGATTTAGATAAAAAAATAATCAATTGCGAGTTCTTTTATCAAGAATATCCATATTGGTGGGAAAAACAGTTCACTCTAACAGCGTTTTATAAATTGAAATTAAATGCGATGGAAAAATTCATTAAAAGATTTAAGGAGGTATAAGAATGATAAAACAATTTTCATTATTAACAATATTAACAACTTCAATATTGAACGTAGGGGCAATTGAAAACGCGCCGATTCAAGATGTACCCGATGTCATTGTGTACTCTGATGTCTATGGTCCTTTTGAAGAATATAACGAAAACATCATCCTCGATATTCACATTGAATTAAATTTAGATAGCGATATGACTTTAAAAGAAAAATTATATGTTTTTGATATTGATAAATACGAAGAACCTAGACCAAGTCAAAAGGCGGTAAGTTTCACTTATTTTAAAAAGAGAAGCAAAAGAGAAGCATACGATATAAATTTACAATTACATTTAGAGAAATATTTAACAACTGAAGGATTAGGCGTTGAATTTGTCATAGATTATCAATCAGGACCAAATGCATTTAACCCGCTTTATAGTTATAGAACTAAGATATTTCCCCGTACTTCATATTATTTAGATAGTGGTGAGGAAGAATGTGTAGGGCCACTGACATATTTTGCAATCGATAGCACTTTAAAGGGCGAAATATTTGACTTTACTCCTTTGAACGAGGGGATAGAAGAGGAATCATATTATCAATATACCAACCTTCTTCATTTTGAATATAAGTTCCCTAAACCATTTATCTACGACGACATAAACCTAGTAATCAATGATGTTTATAATATATTCCCACATCTTCCAAGACTGACAATGACTTACAAAAAAGTTCAACTAGAAGCATATCAAGTAGACGATATTGTCTATATAACTTTTCCTTCTCAAATGTATGTAGAAAAAAGTACAAATTACATGTCGATGGAAGAAAAAGAAGGATTTGTTCCTACAAATACGTTCTTATTTCCTTCTGGAGAAAAAGAGAATGTTTTAAAGACTCAATTTAGACTTAATTTAACTCGTATAGGATACGGGGCAATTGTCTATTCGAAAATATTAAATCTTACGTTTGGAAGAAATTTATTTGGCGATTGTTCTAACAGCAATTTTTGTGTCGTTGGAGGAAGAGCTGAATGATAAATATATTTATAGGTTTTATTATCTCTATTATCTCATTTAACTTATTTATTGTATCAAATAGGGCTGTTACACTTGGTAGCACTCTTGAATCTTTACCTATGTCACTTATTGAAAATAGTGTGGCAGTATCCTCTTCATCTTATGTTTATTTTGATAAATCACTCCTAGAATATAATGTCACTAATTACATAGATACAATTCTAAAACCAAAATATAAAAATTACGGGCTAGATTTTTATTACTATAACAGCGAGGACGAATTAATTTGTTTTGGAAACGAGTGTAGTGGAGTAGAGATAACACTCGTGTCAAAATTAACCTCTTTTACAATATTTAAAAAAACGATGTATTACGAAATTCAAAGGAATCAATTATGGATGGAACCAAATTATTAAATTACATAGAAAATTCATTTTTATCACCGATATTATCAATTGACGATCTCACTGATATTTCTTATAACGGCTCCAAATTGTTTTATATGACAAATTCTTACGGTAGAACAGTTTGTGACATTCCTTTTGAGAAAAAAGAAATAAAGGATTTTATCCGTCAAATTGCAAATTTAAGCGAGAAATTATTCTCCTTTTCTAACCCGATACTCGATGTAGCGGTGTCTCAATATAGAATTAACGCAGTTCACGATAGTATAGCGAGATATATCGATGAAGAAACTATCACTTTTTCAATTAGAATTATAAAAGACACGCTGTTGGCTAAAGATAATCCCTATATGAATATAAGTCCACTCATTGAATTATTTAAAGTATTATTAATTAATAAGATATCAATAGTGATAGGAGGGGAAACAGGTAGTGGGAAAAGTGAATTACAAAAATTAATTATTTCATTATTAGAGGTTAATAATAGAGTGATAATAATCGATAATTGTCTCGAACTAAATAACGCCCAAAAACATTTTCCATTAGACACCACTATATGGCTCTCTTCTGATTTAGTTAATAGATTATCAACTTCTAAATTAATAAATGTAGCACTCCGTAATAATCCTGATTGGTTGATAGTAGCAGAAGCTAAACAAAATGAAATTTATGACATTGTTAATTCCGTTTCAACCGGCCACCCGCTAATAACAACCATTCATTCATTTGACGCACTTAATATAAATGAGAAAATGGCGAGTTTATTAATTGCGCAGAATAAAAATATTACCTTTGAAAATGCACTAGAATTCATAAATCATCACTTTCAAATATTCATTCATGTTAAGACTATTTTTATTGAATCAAGTGGTGTCATAAGATATATTGATTCAATTGTATTAAATGAAAATGGAGAAAAAATTGAAATTTTTAGTAACAATCTAAAACAGCTAAAATACAGTAAAATTCCGTCAAACTTTTTAAAAAAACTCACAAATTACAAACAATTTAAAGATTTTTATAAATATTTTGTAAAGGAGGATAAAAATGAAAAATAAAAAAACTGCTTTGTTATTGATACCATTGACTATTGTTGCCCTCGTCTATGTTTTTGTTAATAACATATTCATTGCGATAGGCATTGGATTAATTTATTTAATTTATTTTGTCTTTAGACTCTTCCCTCTCATTAAGAAGATGGGTCTAAAAAGAGAAAAGGTAAGACTTCTATATAGTTTCGTTAACGATTTAATCGTCTCTATAAGTGTATATAAAAATGTTAATAAAGCAGGTGAAGAAGTTTTTGAACCTTTAAAACTAGAAGAAAATAAAAGCATAGGCGACATTTCTAATTTTGACGCACTTGAAAAAATTAAATACCTGGCGTCATATTTTCAAATGCCTATTTATGATGCTTTTTTAAATATTATTAACGCCTATATGGAGCAGGGTGGGAATATCATTGAAATGTGCGAGCAAATTTCTTCATATTTATTAAATATTGAAGGTTATTTTCTAAAAGGTGAAAAACTCCGACAAAATAAATTAATAGAATTTATTAGTTTATGGCTATTTTGTCTATTTTTACTCCTTTTTGTTCGCATCGCTTTATTAGATTTTTATTCACAGTTACTTGCTTCGTTTCTCTTTGTGGGTGGTATATCAATTTTATTCTTATTCGCTCTTCTTTCATTAGAAATATTTTTTTCAAAAATTAGCCAAAATGTTATCCAGGGGGTAGATTTATGAAAAAGATTAAAATTTTAAAGAAAAAGAATAATAATAAAATCTCAAACAAAACTTTAATTTATATTTTGATCAATATTGCTTTAGTTGCCTTAACTATTGTATGCTTTATTTTCATTGACAATTTATTAACTAATATTTCCCTACTTGCAATATTAATTTTCTTCAACATTTATTATTTGTCTTTAAAGCGTGGTTCTAGTAATGTTTCTAAAATAAAAAATAAGGAAGATTTCATACAGTATTTAACCTTCTTTCAAATATATATAAAGAATGGATATAACGTTTATAACGCTTTAAAAAACGCGAGTGATTACGCCTCTGGTTTTATCAAGGAAAAAGTAAATAATCTTTTAGACAATATCGATAAAGATAAGAGTATTGTGCCATTTATTAATTTTTCAAAGGAATTTGATGATTCAACGATTGAAAATATACTCGTTTCAATTTATCAAATGATAGATTTAGGGAACGATGTTAGAACATTAGATAAATTTAAAAATTTATTTGAAAAAATAAATAAAGAAAATTTTTCTTCATCTTATCTAAAATTTCAACGAAAAGTGGACGGTATAACACTTTATCCTTTAATAGGAGCGGGAATAATTACTCTTTCTATCGCTTTTGGTGTCATATCGATGCTAGGAGAATTAATATATGTCATCTAAATTAGGTTTGATTTTATCTTTAATTTTCGTCGCTTTATTCTTCGCTTTTGGTGTCGATTTACTCGCGGTGCAAAATGGATATACAAATTTAATGTACACCGCAAACGATATAGCGTATACAATCGCAAAAAATGGAAAGCTTGATGAAGCACTCATCCTAGGATTTAAAAAACAATTTAAAGTAGATTTTGAATGTGTTTCAAACTGCGCTGGTGCGAAAGGCGAACTCGTCGTCTTTATCATTTCAAAAGATGTCGAAGTCGCCTTGATATCAAATAGACCAATAACGCTCTCTATAAAAAGAAGTGCGATATTTGGATATTACGATTAAAGAAAGGAGGAAATTATGTCGGAACTTAAAGGTCAAATTTTGGCTATCATTCTTGTTTTAGGAATATTTGCCGCCATTTCACAACCACTAAAAAATGCATTTACTTCTTTGACAAACAATGTAAGTGCAGAAGTGAGTGAAATCACTAAATCTTCTATCGCTTAAGCGTAAAATAGTAAAGGAAAAAGGCTAAAAGCCTTTTTATTTTTTGCTTGTAATTTATAATTATTTTTAATTATAATTTAAAAGCATACAAGTGAGGTAAATAAAATGGATACAGTCGAACAAGTTAAACAAATTTTAGCCAAAAGAGTCGATATTTCATCTTTAACACTTGAATCTTCCTTAACTGATTTAGGATTAGATTCATTGGATTTAGTTGAAATAATGATTGAAATTGAAGAAACAACCGGCATTGAATTTGATAACGAAGAGATTGCACATTTACATTCTTTAAAAGAAGTGGTTGATCTCATTAATGCAAAAAAGAATAAATAACTTGATATTAGTTAATTTATTGTGGTATCATTCTTCTTGCGTTTAAAAGAAAAACGCATGCCTACTTAGCTCAGTCGGTAGAGCTATCGGCTGTTAACCGATCGGTCGTGGGTTCGAGTCCCTCAGTAGGCGCCACTGATGGTCTGTTGGAGAAGCGGCTTAACTCACCACCCTTTCACGGTGGCATACATGGGTTCGAATCCCATACAGATCACCACATTAGAAGCATAGGTTTGATACAGCAAATATTGCTAATCAAGCCTTTTTTTGAGCCAAAATTAGCAAATTTTAGCATTTATTTAACATAAATTGAGCATAAGCGACCTAACATCCTGACCTCTGCCAATGAAGTTTTAGCTCGTGATTTTGCACTAAAAACTTTTTATAGCACAATAAACTTTTTGTCCCACAAAAAACTTTTTATCCTTTTTGAGAAAAAATCTCGTCAAAGTTCTACGAAAATATCGAAATTTAACCTTGTTTATGTTAAAATACTGATAACCACTTGAGGTAACCATATGTTTGATTATGCAAAGAAAATAAGAGAATACCGTGAAAGAAAATGCTTAACGCAAGAGGAATTAGCTAAAATATTAAATGTTAGTTATGTTTCCGTTTGTAGATGGGAAACAGGTAGATTTGAACCAACTATGGATACCAAGAAGAAACTTGTCGCTCTCTTTGATGAGATAGGCATGAAATTAGATGATTGAGGTGTAGTATGAGTAGAAAAGATTTACAAAATGCTAAAGATGCTAAACAGGATGAGTTTTATACTCAATTAAATGATATAGAACTAGAACTTAAACATTATAAGGACTTTTTTAAAGGAAAAATTGTGTTGTGCAATTGCGACGATCCTTTTGAATCTAATTTTTTTAAATATTTTGCAATGAACTTTAACTATCTTCAACTCAAGAAACTTATTTGTACATGTTATGACGGCTCTTCAGTAGTAGGGGAACAACTATCCATTTTTGACTTTATAGAAGAAAAGGATATTAAAGAAAAAAGAACTGCTTATAAGATAGAAATTACCGAAGTAAAAGACTTAAATGAAGATGGTGCTACAGATTTGTATGATGTAGAAAGTCTAATCAAAAATGATAAAAATATTTTAACAAAGCTTAAAGAAAATGGTGATTTCAGGTCTCCAGAATGTATTGAACTATTAAAAGAAGCTGATGTCGTTGTCACGAATCCTCCATTTAGTTTGTTTAGAGAATACGTGGCTAAGCTTGTTGAGTATAATAAAAAGTTTTTAATTATAGGTAATCAAAATGCAATAACTTATAAAGAAATATTTCCATTGTTTCAGCAGAATAAGTTATGGCTAGGTGTATCCATCCATTCTGGAGATAGAGAATTTAGAATCCCTAACAATTATGAAGTTCGTTCTAAATCACTACGAGTTGATGAAAAAGGGAATAAATATATTAGAGTAGTAGGTGTTCGTTGGTTTACTAATATCGACAATAAAGATAGACACGAAAAATTAACCCTTTATAAGAAATACAACCCAGATGACTACCCAAAATATGAAAATTATGATGCTATAAACGTAAATAAAACAAGTGATATCCCAGATGATTATTATGAATGCATTGGAGTTCCTATTACTTTTTTAGATAAATATAACCCCGATCAATTCGAGATTATTAGGTTTAGAAAAGGCGATGATGATAAGGATCTTGTATACTTGAGAGAGAGAGAGAGTATGGCCTTACTTTCGAATCATTATAAAACGAAAAAGGAATTCTTAATAAAAACCATGATTAGATATGGTTTAAAAGAAGAAGACTTAGATTATTGCAATGGGGAAATGGGTGTTCCTATTACTTTTTTGGATAAGTTTAATCATGAACAATTTGAATTAATAGCATTAGGAATAGTTGGAAGTATTAAATTTAGTTGCGACAGAAGAATGGAAATTTTGGATAAAAATGGTAATGGGACCGGAAAATATACTGTTAATGCTAAAGGTACCTTATATAGGAAGTGGTCCAAATTATTAGATGAAAATAAGCCTGCAGCATTTAGAGATTGTGAGACAGGTGAGCTTTATCAAAGCATTTATGCAAGGGTCATTATTAAAAGGAGGCTAATATCATGAATATTCAACTTTGTGAAATTTCGATACGCGAAATAACTGATGGATACCAGGATAATGGAGAAAATGGTGTTGTTGGTTATAGGGGTAAATTAAATATAAGGCCTCCTTACCAAAGAGAGTTTATATATGATGAGAAAAAGAGAAATGCTGTTTTAGAAACAATTTTCAAGGGCTTTCCATTGAATGTTATGTATTGGGTAAAAAATGATGATGGAACTTTTGAGGTGATGGATGGGCAACAAAGAACCATTAGTTTTTGCCAATATGTTAATAGTGATTTTTCACTTAATAACAAATATTTTCATAACTTGACTCAGACGGAAAAAGACCAAATATTAAATTACAAATGCATGATTTATTTCTGCGAAGGCACTGATTTTGAAAAATTAGAATGGTTTAAAACTATAAACATTGCCGGTGAAAAACTAACCGACCAAGAATTAAGGAATGCTATTTATACTGGCCCATGGTTAAGTGATGCCAAACTTAAATTTAGTAAATCCAATTGCGCGGCTTATCTATTGGCTAATAAATATGTTAACGGTTCACCTATTCGTCAAGAACTTCTTGAGAAAGCAATTTCGTGGATTAATGATGGTGATGTGGAAGGATACATGGCTTTGCATCAACACGATCCTAATGCTAATGAACTTTGGAGTTATTTTAAAAGTGTTATTGATTGGGTCCAAATGACATTTACAAAATATAGAAAAGAAATGAAAGGTGTTGAATGGTATAAACTGTATAATTCTTACCACGCTCAAATTATTGACACAGCTAAACTTGAAGAAAAAATTGAAAAATTAATGTTAGATGACGAGGTAACAAGGAAGCAAGGAATTTATTGTTATGTGTTCGATGGTTTAGAAAAAAATCTAAATTTAAGGACTTTTAGCGAAGCACAAAAGCGAGAAGTTTATATTAGGCAACATGGAAAATGTCCTAGATGCGCTTCAATGAATAAACCAACAAAAGACAAGGTTTGGAAAATAGAAGAAATGGAAGCGGATCATGTTATCCCATGGCATGAAGGAGGAAAAACGGAAATTTCTAATTGTCAAATGCTTTGTAAAACATGTAATAGGGAAAAAGGCGGAAGATAATAGAATTCTGAAAGTCTTAATTCTTAATAAGAAACTTTAATAAGGGGTTGCAAAAATAAATAAGGGGGTCGCAACTCTCTGTAGGGGGTCGCAAGTGCATCACAATTGGTATTTATTGCCATAAAAGAACAACATGTCTGATACAAACTTAGTCGATGACTGAACTGAACCCCATTTAGTTCACATGAAATGTATCAGATTGATGAATAGGAGGCTTAGGCTTCCTATTTTTTAATCTTTTTGTGTTATAAAACATAATCCAATCTTCTACAAGATGAATATACTCATCTAATGATTTGAT
>CASDYZ010000027.1 GCA_949285325.1 uncultured bacterium | reverse complement strand
CCCACGGCCACGTCTTAGTCAATGGTAAAAAAGTTGATATTCCAAGTGCACTTTGCTCAGTAGGTGACGTCATCTCAATCAGAGAAAAATCACTTACTATGAAATGCATTAAAGAATCGATTGAATCGCTTGGCAAACCAGTCGCTTATGTCGAAGTAGATGCGACTAAATTAAGCGGTAAATACATTCGTGAACCACTCCGTAACGAATTAAACGGAATGATTAATGAAGCGGCGATCGTTGAATATTATAACCGTAAATTATAATCAAAAAACTAATTCAATCGTTAATAAAAACCAGCAATTCGCTGGTTTTTTTAATTGTTTTTAATAAATATGTCTAACTAGGTAATAGTTTTTCTTTCCTCTTCTTACGACACTTAATTTATCGTGTAGAGTCATAGATTTATCGACTATTTTATTTGGGTCATTTTCTTTAATTCCGTTTATTGAAATTGAATTGTTTTTACAAAATTCTCTCGCTTCTCTTTTTGAACTAGCTCCACCGATTTTAATTAATAGATCTTCAACACTCATTGGTGAATCGATATCAAATATATATCCTTTAAATACTTCTTCTAATTGTGTCGCACTAAGAGAGGCATATTCACCACTGAAAAGTACTTCGCTCATCTTCTTTGCTTCTTTTGCTTTTTTTTCTCCGTGGATAATTTTAACAATCTCGTACGCCAATGTCTTTTGTCCGATGCGTCGACCTAGATTAGATAGATGTTCTTTTTCTATTTCGTTAATTTCTTCATGTGTTAAGAAAGTAAATACTTTTATATATTTAATGACATCTTCATCGGTGACATTATAAAAATATTGATAAAGTTGATATGGACTAGTTAATGAAGAGTCGAGGAAAAGTGCCCCGTCCTCACTCTTACCAAATTTTTTACCATCGCTCCTAGTGATGAGGTGGCAAGTCATAACTTCAGCTTTCGCATCCACTCCTCTAACTTTTCGAATAAGTTCGAGCCCGCTGGTGAGATTTCCCCATTGGTCTGAACCACCCATTTGAATGTGGCAGCCATATTCATCGTAAAGTTTTAAAAAATCAATAGCTTGCAAAATATTATAAGAGAATTCAGTAAAAGAAATACCGCTTTCTAATCTAGAAGCGATAATATCTTTCGCTAATAAGTAATTGATAGAAAAGTGTTTTCCATAATCTCTTAAAAAATCTAAAATCGTCATTTTAGAAAGCCAATCATAATTATTTAACAATATGCCTTTAGATGGGTCAGTTAAATCGATAAATCTTTCAAGTTGCTCTTTAATTTTTAAAGTGTTTTCTTTTAATTTGTCCATCGTTTGAAGATTTCTTTCACTCGATTTACCACTTGGGTCACCAATCATACCAGTTGCCCCACCCACTAAGGCGATGACGCGGTGTCCCGCTCTTTGGAGGCGCATCAATAGAGATATCATGACAAAGTTACCAATATGTAGGGAAGATGCACTCGGATCAAAACCGACATATATTGTCTGTGGGGTAGACAAAAGTTTTTCTACATTTTCTTCATTAGAATAATTTTTAATTAAACCTCTAAAACGTAAATCATCTATTATGTTGTTCATTTTCTTTCTCCTTTATTTTAATAAATTGGATATTTAACTTCTTTAAGTCGATTGGAAGGAATATTTTTTCTACCTTCTTTAGCTTCATCTTTATTGTCGAGTTCCACTAAGTCGCCAGTAAAGCCACATGTCGTATTATTGACAAAATAAGTTCCGACTCCGTACATGTCTACAGGTACGCCTTCATCTACCCACTCTTTTATTTTATCTTTATCAAAAGATGACGAGACGACGATTTTAACATAATTGAAATGTTCTTTGTCAAGAGCTTTTCTAAGAGCGTAAATCAACTCTTTACACACCCCATGCGGATCAAAATTACTAGTATCTTTATCATCAAAATAATGGTCGATTAAGGATTTAGAAGTATCGACTCGAACAGCGTTTAATTTAAATTTTAAATGTCTTGCCAGTATCAAAGAATCTCTTATGACGTCGTTATGATAGTCAACTAGTGCGGTTACTTTTTCGTTAGGAAATGTTTTTAAATACATGTCGGAAGCTTTACATAAATCGCCACCAGCAATTTGAATTAAGGCGTGAGGCATAGTCCCCATACCTTTTCCACCCCACCACAATCCTTGAGCGTCGGTTGAAACTCTATCTATACCAGCGACATATGTAGCGTATCCATCCCCAATTTGCGTATAATAGTCGTCTTGACGGTCCGCCATCGAAAACACCGGGGTGTCACCACTTACTTTTTTTAGACGATAAACGTTAGTGGCGACACTGCTTCTTCTAGCTAAAATACCGTCGATGACACTCTCTAAAAAACCAAAATCTTCATATTTTCCTTCCACTTTTAATACTGGTTCATTTGCTTTTATGATATCGCCATCATTTAAAGCGTAGATTTTTAGTTCGGAAGGATTTTTTGCAAAAGTGTGGAGTAGAGCAATAGATTCATCTAGACCGCACACCATCACATCGTCTGCTCGTTGAAACCACTGCATTAGTACCGTGTGGTTTGGCGCGTTAACGCTCACTATTTTTTGACTTTTTATAAAATAATTCGCGGAAAAAAATCCTTCGCCTAATCTCTCATCAAATTTAAATGTCTTATTGGTTAAACGTGATATTTTTCCTTCTTTTTTTAATTCAATTTCTATCTTTCCCATAAAATTAATTTTTCCTTTTCCTCTTTAAACAAAATAATTATATTATTTTCTTTACTTAGTTGCTACTAAACGATAAATTGTTTTATTTTCTTCTCTAAAAGATTTTTCATATTCACTTAAGCAGTCACTATTTTCATCAATTTTATAATCGTAGTCAATTTCTTCAATTTTAAAGCCGTTGTTAATAAAATTTTCAATAGAAAAATCAAATAGTTCTCTATTATCAGTCTTTTGATAAATCTTCCCATTTTCTTTTAAAATACTTTTATAAAAATTAATAAATTTATCACCAGTCAATCTTCTTTTATGATGTCTTTTCTTAGGCCAAGGATCGGAGAAATTTAAATATATGGCCTCGATTGAAGAAGCAGGAAACAAAAGAAAATATTTTTCGATATCAAAGGCGATTAAATAAGCATTGTCGATTTTATTTTCTACAATTTTTTTGGCGGTATAACCTGCACAAGTCTCATTTTTTTCAATCCCGATAAATACTTTGTCTTTATTTTTAGTCGCCGTCGAGATGAGAAATAGTCCTTTCCCACACCCTATTTCAAGACAAATATTTTTGTTAGAAGAAATAAGTGCTTCTAAATTAGGTACGAGTTCTTTGTGTTCTTCTAAATAAGGTTTTGCCCACGCTTTAAATTTTGTTCTCATCGATTGCCTTTCCTAAATATAAAATAGCCCGCATATATATATTCATGCTTTTATAAAGATGTTTTAAATTCATCCTCTCATGATTTGAATGCATGTAAGTATCGTAATTAGGGAACTGGGCCCCGAAAGCGACGATGTTATCCGCCTCTTTAGCGTACGTCCCCCCACCGATCGCGATAGGTTTAGACTCTAAATCATTAGTCTCATCTTGATAAGCTTTTAAAAGAGTTTTAACTAAAATAGAATCTAAAGGATAATTAAGTAATCTCGATTTTTCAAGAATTTCAATATCGTAATCTTTAAAGCATTCATTTATACATTTAATGACTTCTTCTTCATTAGTAAGTTCGACATAACGGAAATTAATTGTTACGCTTAATTGTTCTTTTTCATATTTTATTATTCCAACATTGAGTGAATTTTCACCCATTGTTTTAGAATTATGATAACATCCGATACCTCGACCATAGACATCATCAAGTCTACTGACGAGTTCAGTCAATGCACTATTATCTTTATCTAATAAGGATAAAGCTTTTAAACCTATGACACCAGCGTTTATACCAAGTTGAGGGAACGCCCCGTGGGCGGCTTTACCTTCTATAGTTATTTTTTCGCCTGCGATATTATATTTTGCTTGAATTTGGTCTAGATATTTTTTTAACTCTTCTACTCTATTTATGTCGATTTCAAACTTGTCGATGACAGAGTTAGATGCTTGGCCACCTAGAAGGGAATTAACTCCTTCAATTTTAACCTTCTTTGTAATTTTAAAATTTATGATTCCTTTCTCGGCAAAGATGAGTGGAAAATCAGAATCAGGGGTGAAGCCAACACTTGGTTGATATTTTTTTAATTCATTAAAATAATAGTAAACACCACGTGAACCATTCTCTTCATTTCCTCCGACTAAAATGCGTACTTGATAATGTCCGAGCATATTGTTATCTTTAAGTGCTTTTAATGCGTAATATGAGGCGAGAAGAGGACCTTTATCATCACTTACTCCTCTACCAGTTATAACACCATCTTTTTCTACCACTTCAAATGGATCGTGCTCCCATCCTTCTCCAGTTGGTACGACATCGACGTGACCTAATATAGTAATATTTTTCTCCCCATCTCCACAGGTAATTTCAACAATTTTGTTGTCGTATTTTTTAGCGGCAAATCCATCTTTTTTTGCTTTTTCATACATGTAGTTAAGGGCTTTAGTTACTCCTTTTCCAAACGGGTTATTTTCATCTACACTTTTCTCGTCATAAACTGAATTAATAGACACTAATTGCTTGATAGAATTTAATAAATCTTTTTCATATTTTTTACTTAAATTGTTGTAATTCTCCACTATTTTGTCCTCTTTTCTATCGTTTTTAGATATTTTATCCATTTTCCCTACTGCCCTCATTATTGCATATGCAATAGGCGGGACGATAAATAAACTCGCAACCATTTCAATGAGTCCATTGACGGTAAAAATTACTCCAATTACAGTAAGATACCCATCAGAATATTTATGCATAATTAAAGTAGTAACAATATAAAATGCACTCATCGTTATAAAAGAATGAAATAACGTTAAAAACGGAGTAATTATCGTCCCGATGATCATTCTTTTTTTATTTTTAAGAAATCGGTTAATTAAATAATATGAACCGCAAGCGACTAAACCAAATATAAAACGTGGTAAGACGGAAATAAATGGATTAACAAAATCGATGTCACTTGGTGAAACTGGCATCATAAATGCTTTTAGTAAAGAAAGTAGACCAAAAGCGAGCGACACCACTATTCCTTGTTTAAGTCCGAGCCCCCAACATACAGAAAGCACGACGATGTGGATGGTGGTGATAGAAATTTGCGTTCCCGGAATAGAAATATAACCTATTTGTGGAATAAAAGTCATTATGGTTATAATAGCGATTAAAAGGGAAGAAAGAGTTAAATCTTTTAAACTTTTGTCTCTCATTTTAAATTCCCCCAATTTTTATTTAATAAGATATTTAGTCCTTTTAAAACTAAATCTTGCTCATAAATATAACTAGACGGTAACAAATCTTTTAAATAAAAAGACGCTCCTCCACTTAAAATGACTTTACATTTATAGCCTAATTCTTCTTCAAATCGATTAATTAATCCCTTGATCATCTCGCTGTGGCCGTAAAGAAGGCCGTTATTTATTGCCTCAATAGTGTTTTTGGCTAAAAATTTACGTGACGATTCAAGCCCAACACTTGGGAGCAGTTTTGTAGAATCTGTCAAAGCGTTCGCGCTTACAAATAGACCAGGCATTATTAAAGCGCTTGAAAAATACCCATCTTTATCAATCAATAATATTTTACTTGCAGTTCCTAAATCTACGATTAATAAAGGGTATGAATATAAATTTTTCCCCGCGACTAAATCGTTTCCAAGTTCATTTGGATTATCGATTTTCATCATTATCCCAGTTTTAATACCACTACTTATACTCATCACCTTGCACTTAAAAACATCTATAAGTGCGCTTTTAAGTGGATGGTTGACAAGTGGCACGACACTTGAATAAATAATTTTATCAATTTTATTGATGTCAAATTTATTTTTAATAAATAAATCTTTAATTCCTAAACTAAATTCAGTTTCTGTCTTATACCGATCTGTTTGGAATTTCATTTTTAGGATGAGGTTATTTTCATCGAATACCCCAAATCCAATTGTGGTGTTACCCACATCGACACATAAGTTCATAATTTTCCTCCTGCTTTAGTCCTACATCTAGTAGGTACCATGCTTATATTTGTCTTATATAACGATGTTTACAATGCGGTTTTTAACAACAATTACCTTTTTAATGTCTTTATCTTTTGTGTGACGGAGCACATTCTCACTATTGAGGGCGATTTTTTTAACTACTTCGTCATCTTCATCTTTTTTAACTTCAATTGTATCTCTTAATTTGCCGTTGACGCTGATAGCGATTTTGACTGTGTCAAGGACTAATTTTGATTCATCGACTTGTGGCCAACTTTCATAGACGATGACATCGTCATGCCCGAGCATCGACCAAAGTTCTTCTCCGATGAATGGGGCGACGCAGTCGAGCATCTTAATAAACCCTTCGGCGTATTCTTTATAAATTGTCTTTGCTTTATAAAATTCATTAGTCAAAATCATCAGCTGAGAAATCGCCGTGTTAAACTGTAAATTTTCATAGTCGTCAGTTACTTTTTTAACAGTAAAATTATAAATATAATCAAGTTCATGGGAGTTAGTTTCAACTATTTTATTTTTTAAATTATCTTCACTAAAAAGGCGGTATACTCTATCTAAATATCTTTTAGAGCCTTCTAGTCCATTAGTAGACCAAGGTAAACTTGCCTCAAGTGGTCCCATGAACATTTCGTATAATCTAAGAGTGTCCGCGCCAAACTCTGCGATGACATCATCAGGATTAACGACATTGCCACGCGATTTAGACATCTTTTCTCCATTCGCCCCAAGTATCATCCCTTGGTGAAATAGTTTTTTAAATGGTTCTTTACATTTCACCACTCCGATGTCATATAAAAATTTATGCCAGAATCGAGCGTATAAAAGGTGTAGCACCGCGTGCTCACTCCCCCCAATATATAAGTCGACTGGAAGCCAATGCTCAAGCAATTTTGGATCGCCGATCATCTTATCGTTATGAGGGTCGATATATCTAATGTAATACCAACACGATCCCGCCCACTGCGGCATTGTGTTTGTCTCTCTTCTTCCGTGTTTATTGTCTACTATCACATCGAGCCAATCTTTCGCGTGGGCTAGTGGCGATTCACCTGTACCTGATGGCTTATATTCTTCTAAAAGAGGTAAGGTAAGAGGTAATTCATCTTCTTTAAGTGGCTCAATAGTGTTATCATCCATGATGACCATCGGTATTGGTTCACCCCAATATCTCTGTCTAGAGAAAAGCCAATCTCTAAGTTTATAATTTATTTTTTCTTCACCTTTACCTAATTCAATTAATTTATCTAATATGACTTTTTTCGCCTCCTCAATATTTTTCCCATCAGCAAAAGAAGAATTGATGTGAGGGGCGTCGTCAACAAATGCATTCTTACTTATGTCACCTTGTAATACTTGTTTAAACGGTAAATTATATTTTTTAGCAAAAGCATAATCTCTTTCATGGTGGGGGGGTACCGCCATAACGGCCCCACTACCATAACTTGCTAAAACATAATCTGCGATAAAAATCGGTACTTTTTCATTATTTATCGGATTAATCGCGTAAGCACCTGTAAATACACCTGTCTTATCTTTATTGAGTTCTGTCCTTTCTAAATCGGATTTATGTGAACAGTCTTCAATATATTTTTTAACTTCATCGATATGTTCTTTAGTAGTAATTTTTTCTACGAGAGGATGCTCTGGGGCCAAACAACAATATGAGCAACCAAACAAAGTGTCGACGCGAGTTGTAAATACATTAAACTTTAAATCGCTTCCATCGACATCAAATGTAACGATCACACCTTTACTTCTACCTATCCAGTTTTTTTGCATCTCGATCGTAGAAATAGGCCAATCGAGCATCGATAAATCATCTAATAACCTATCGGCGTATTTAGTTATTTTTAATAACCACTGACGCATCGGCTTTCTTATGACGGGGAAGCCACCTACTTCACTTTTGCCGTCAATTACCTCTTCGTTAGCTAAAACCGTGCCAAGTGCAGGGCAAAAATTGACGGGACGATAGTCGATGTACGCTAAGTCGTTTTTAAAAAGTTGAATAAATATCCATTGAGTCCACTTGTAATAATTTGGATCGGCTGTACTAATTTCTTTATCCCAGTCGTATGAAAAACCGATATTTTTTATTTGTTTTCTAAAATTATCAATATTTTTTTGTGTAAATCCGCTTGGATGCTGATTAGTTTTAATCGCGTATTGTTCGGCAGGAAGTCCAAAAGCATCCCAACCCATAGGATGTAGGACATTATATCCTTGCATTCTTTTCATCCTGGCGATGACGTCGCTGGCGGTATAGCCTTCAGGGTGTCCGACATGTAGACCTTGGGCGCTCGGATATGGGAACATATCTAAACAATAATATTTTGGTTTAGTAAAATCATATACATCGCAGTAGAAAGATTTTTTCTCTTCCCACACTTTTTTCCACTTTTCTTCAATTGCTTTAAAATCGTATCCCATATTTATTCCCTTTCTTAAGTTTTTGCTAAAAAGAATAATACCACATTTAAATTATTTTTAATAAATAATTTTGTTCTCTAAATATATATAAAATAATTTTATGAGTAAAAATTAAAAATCTCCTACACAGTAGGAGACTTTTCTTATTTTCCGTTTAGTGTCATATATAATTCGAGATATTCTTTCGCACTTTTCGACCATGAATGGTCGACTTTTAAAGCGTTTTCAATTAGTTTCTTTCTAATTGGTAAATTCCACCAAGTGTCGTAGGCATACACCGCAGTTCTTACCGCTTCATATGTATCGAAAGCGTCAAAACCAAATCCATCCGCCCACTCTTCGTTATACCCGTCGTAATTTATGACTGAATCTCTTAGTCCACCTGTTCTTCTAACAATTGGTAGGGTGCCGTATCTTTGGGCAATCATCTGTCCAATGCCACATGGTTCAAATAAAGACGGCATTAAAAAGAAGTCACAACCAGCGTAAATTTTATGGGCTAATTCATCGTTATAACCGATATAAATACCGACAGTATTTGGGTATTTTGCACGGAGTTGTTCACATTTTTGTTCGATGAAATATTCTCCACTTCCTAATATGACAATATTACATTCTCTATTGGCAAGTTCATACGCCATCGCGAAAAATAAATCCATTCCTTTTTGCCATGTGAGACGTGAAACTAAGCCAAAAAGAGGTTTACCAGTATCGACTAAATGCATAGAAGCAAGCAAATTTTTACGGTTTTCAATTTTTTGCTTCCTAAAATCATTTATGTCGTAAGGGGCGACGATATATTCATCTTCTTTTGGATTAAACTCTAAATAGTCCACTCCATTTAATATACCGACAAAATCATATTCTCTTAATCTAAGTATTTGATCAAGCCCCATACCTCCTTCACTAGTTAGTAGTTCTGCCCTGTGAGTTGGAGATACGGTCGTAATCTTATCCGCGTATATAATCGCACTTTTTAAAGTTGATACTTGCTCTTTAAATCTAACTTTTCCTGAATCGAATAAAGAATCAGGTAATCCATAAAAATCACCTAGCACTACTTTGCTATATAGTCCTTGGAAGGCAGGGTTATGAATAGTTAGAACAAATTTTGTATCTTTTAAATAATTGTCAGGGCTATTATCTTCTTTAACTAAGACGGGGAGCATGCCAGGCTGCCAGTCGTGAATATGGATAATATCTGGCTTTAATTTAATTTCTTCAAATAGTTTTCTCGAGGCGAGAGTAAAGAAGGCAAATCTTTCTCCATCATCATATTCACCATATATGACATTTCTTCCAAAATAATGTTCATTGTCGATTAAATAATAGCTTATCCCGTTGACATATGTATGGTAAATATCAGCGTTTTCATTTCTCCAGCTCATCTTAATTGAATATGAGATTAGTTTAGAGATAGGATAATTGATTTTATTTTTGATTAATTTATAAAAGGGCAAGACGACACAAACTTCTTCACCAAGAATAGTCAACTCTTTAGCTAAAGAATAGACGACGTCGCCTAATCCACCAGTTTTTATAAATGGATTAGCTTCGCTTGATACCATTGCAATTTTCATAATTTTACTCCTAGATTAGACATTGACGCCTTGAACGATAACGAGCGGATCACCGACATCGCTTCCGCTCAATTTCTTGACTTGATTAATTTTGACATTTTTATCACATACGACATATTCTAATTTGACATCCTCACCTATTAAAGTTCTAGAGAAGATGATGCAGTTTTTAATGTACGCGCCTTCTTCGACGACGACATCACGAGAAATAATAGAATTTTCAACGTGCCCTTTAATAATTGACCCATTGGCGATAAAACTGTTTTTAACAACCGCGTCCTTGCCGTAAAAGGAAGGAGGTGTATTATGCGTTGTAGTGTAAACTGGCCAATCTGGTATAAAAAGTTTTTCTCTATTTTCAATCTTTAATAAATCGAGGGAATGTCTGACGTAATCTTCAATAGAAAGCATCGGGAAAACAGCCCCTTCAAAACGATAGCCATTAACTTTTATTAACTTATTGTTTATGCAGTAATAAACCATATCGGCGATAGAATATAATTTAGATACGCTTTTTGAAAGAAGAATCAATTCTATAAATGCTTCTTTAGAGAAGACGAATGTGTCGAGAGAAACATCGCAACTCTCTGAATAAGACGTGCTTGTTGAGGCAGTTTTAACAACATTAGTCTTGGCGTTAAATTTTAAGACGTTACAGTTTTCAAATTCAGTCTTTGCTTTATCTGTTCTAACATACACCGCGGTGATACGCGTTTTTTCTTTGATGTGTTGTTCAATTATCGGTCGATAATCCATCGCGGATAAAAAGTGAACAGGCGCGACGACGATATATTCTGATTCAATAGTTTCGAGATTGCCACGATTAATGATCAAATTAGCAATATCGGTATTAAAAATTTGGTCTCTTTTTGCTTTTTCATTGTATACGAGGCGTTGAAAACCAGTCTTAGTGTTGTTATTCCACGCAAATCCGTTTTGTACGTGCGTCGATATGGCGTGCAAATAATTTTTAACTAAGATGACGACTTGGTCGATACCAGAATTAGAAAAATTAGATAATGTAAAATCCATGAGGCCGTATCTTCCTAAAAACGACACTGCCCCAAGAGGACGTTTATCAGTCAATCTACCAAGTTCTGGAGAATTGTGTAAATCGCAAATACCTAAAACATCTTTCATCATAATTCTCTAACTCCTTTCGAAGCGATTAAAATTATCTTATCGCCTTCTAAATTTATTTCAGCGTCATCTTCGATAATGGCGTTAGGCCCAATTATCGCGTTTTTAACTTTTGCTCTTTTACCCACTACCGCACCACTCATAATGACGCATCTATTACACTCGGCGTCAGTGTTGATATATGCTTCGTTAGATATGACGCACGATTCGACCTTACCTAAAATAATCGAGCCTTGATTGGCGATTGAATTTTTAATTGAGCCTCTTTTTCCAACATATTGAGGGACACTATAAGTATCTTCAGTGTAAATGCGGGTATGGATATCGTTATCGTAAAGTTTTAAATCACCATCTTCATTCAATATATCCATATTTGCTTGATGTAAAGATGCGAGAGTTCCAACATCTTTCCAATATCCCTTATATTGGTAGGCTTGTAATTTCATCTGCTTTTTAAGCATCATAGGAATGATATTTTTACCAAAATCATGCTCGCTGTCAGGATTTTTCATATCTTCTTTTAAAAGTTTTTTCAAAACTTTCCATTTAAAAATATAAATGCCCATTGAAGCGAGGTTGCTCTTTGGTACTTTTGGTTTCTCTTGGAATTCGATAATGTGATTTTTATCATCGACCGCCATTATGCCAAAACGGCTCGCTTCACTCCAATCGACACCGATGACAGAAATAGTCACATCAGCGTTTGTCTCGACGTGAACGTTAAGCATCTCATTATAAGTTGTCTTATAGATGTGGTCGCCAGAAAGAATGAGAACATTTTCTGGGTCTTGTGAATCTATCCAATCAATATTTTGTGCTAATGCATCTGCTGTTCCTTTATACCAGTTTGCTCCTTCTTCTGTCTGTCTAGGCGGAATGGTTGTCATGAGTGAGTGAACTCCATTCATCCCCCATTTTTCACCATTTCCGATGTAACTGTCGAGAATGGTTGATTCATACTGAGTTAAAACACCGACTGTATTTATCCCACTATTTGCACAGTTGCTCAAAGGAAAATCGATAATTCGGTATTTAGCGGCAAAACTAACAGCAGGTTTAGCAATCTTTTTTGTCAGTGACTCAAGGCGTGTCCCCTTACCACCGGCTAAAACAATCGCGATGACCTCTTTAACCATATGTTTAATATCTCCTTATTTATCTATAAGATATATTACCAAAATTGAATTGAAAATAAAATATTTATTAAAACGTTTTCCTAAATCTTATACAGTGTCTAATTCTATATGTGATATCATTCATCTTTTGTTTGTATGCTCATGTTTAGCAATGTAAAATAAATTAGTTAAAAAGAGGGGATGAATATGATTAAATCAAATATAAGTTGGGATGAATATTTTATGGGGATTGCTTACCTTTCTTCTTTAAGAAGTAAGGATCCTAACACAAAAGTAGGGGCTTGTATAGTCGATAAAGACCACAAGGTTGTCTCTATTGGATATAACGGCATGCCTCGAGGTGTCGATGAAGAAAAAATATCGTGGAATAGAGGTGAAGGTTTAGATTCTAAATATCTCTATGTCTGCCACGCTGAATTTAACGCTATTTTAAATACTAGGGATGGGACCGCTTTACAGGGTTGCACTCTTTATGTCACTTTGTTTCCGTGCAACGAATGCACGAAAGCCATCATCCAAACTGGCATTAAAGAACTAGTTTATTCTGATAACAAATATAAAGACACTATTACCACACAAGCGAGTTTAAAAATGCTTGAACTTGCTGGAATTAAAATAAGACAATACGAAGGAAGAATTCCTACGATAAGGTACGAAGATGACGATTAAGGAATATGTAAGAGACAAAAAACAAAAATTAAAAGAAAAAATTGATAAATTATCAATTAAACCTTGTTTTGCTATTGTTCAAGTCAATGATGATGAGGCGTCTAATGCTTATATTAGAGGCAAATTAAAAGACGCGAGTGAGGTAGGCATCGAAGCAAAGTTATTTAAACTTCCATCTAATTCGACTCAAGATGATGTTTTAAAACAAATTGATGTAATCAATAAAGATGATACATATCACGGACTCATTGTTCAAATGCCACTCCCAAAACAAATCGATGAAGAATTAATCAAAAGAAGCGTCTATTACAAAAAAGATATCGATGGATTTAGCCCGTTGAGCTGGTTAAATGCTTGTACACCGAGTGGTATATTACACTATCTCAAAGACAACAATATTGAGATTAAAGGTAAAAACGCTGTGGTTATAGGAAGAAGCAACATTGTTGGTAGACCGATGGCGAGACTTCTTTTAAATGAAAGTGCTAATGTAACAGTATTGCATTCAAAAACTAGTGAAGATGATATGAGATTTTATGTCGAGCACGCTGACATCATCGTTGTCGCAGTCGGTAAAAAATATTTTTTAGACAATCGTTTCAATTATAAAAAAAGTGCTGTTATCATAGATGTTGGGATAAATAGAATCGACGGTCATCTATATGGTGATGTCGTTCCTAATTTGGATGTTAAGCTACAAACTCCTGTTCCAGGTGGAGTAGGATTATTGACTCGACTAGCGTTATTAAATAATTTAATGGAGGCATATGAAGATGAAATTTCAAATTCTTAATACTGAAGTATATGGTATTGAAAAATCAATTAAAGCAAGCGGAAACCCAATGAGGACTGAGTTCGATAGAAATCCTATTACTGAAAAAGATGAACTAAGGGCGACAAAATTAGGCAACGCGAGAAACGGTGAAGGGCACGATAATTATTTAAAAGGCATTATTGTTCAAATGGATTTAATCGCCCCACTTTATTTTTGGAAGCAAGCTCAAAGATATCACTGGTTTGATTTTGTTTCATCCCAATCTACTATGCACTGCCTTTTAAAATTTAATGTCGAGACACAGTGTGTAGAAGAAACTAATAAAAAAGTAATAGATATTGTTGAACAATTAGTTAATGAATATAAAGCGATGGATGAAAAAGATCCAAATAGAATTAAAAAATGGAGAGAAATTGTCGCTTCTCTACCTTGTGGATTTTGTCTAGGGGCGACGATGACGACTAACTATCAACAGCTCAAAACAATGTATCTTCAAAGAAGACATCACAAACTTGAAGAATGGCATTTTTTCTGTGCTTGGTGTGAAACTCTACCAAAATTTTTAGAACTTACTGGTGTAGCTAAATTGTAATTTATGAAACTAAAAATATCGCTTTTAAGGACAACTTTGACATTTATATTCGCCTCGCTTTTCCTCGCGGTGATGATTTTTGTCATATGCATCATGATATTTTTAGATTTTCCTTGGGATTATAGACAACCTCTCATCATAATCGTATGGTTTATTTCTTCGATTGTCTTTTATGTAATCACTCTCAATTCTTGCTATTATATTTTGAGCAAAAAAGATTTGACTGTCGTCAGATTTAAAAAAAGAATAGTCTATACTTTCTCTGATGTTATATACATTGATGAGGAACTATCAAAGAAGAAAAAAATGGTTTGTTTTTTTACAAAATTTGGTCATAAGCGTTACATAACATTTGACCAAGAAAATAAAATATTACCGATGATGCTTAAACAGTGCAAAAATCTTCAGACAAAAGAAGAATTTGAAATTAATTATCCAAATGTAAAATTTTAGTTTTATTTTTAATAAAAATTTAAAATTAAGATAAAAATTAATTTGATTTTAACTTAGCATATATGATAATATGACACACGCAACCAAAAGGAGGTAAATGCTTTGTCTAGAGTTTGTCCTGTATCAGGAAAAGGACCATTGTCCGGAAATAATCGCTCACACAGCTTAAGAGCTACTCGCAGAAG
>CASDYZ010000026.1 GCA_949285325.1 uncultured bacterium | reverse complement strand
TTTAGTTCTCATCGTTTACGGCGTGGACTACTAGGGTATCTAATCCTATTTGCTACCCACGCTTTCGTGACTGAGCGTCAGTTTCGAGCTAGTAAGCCGCCTTCGCCACCGGTGTTCCTCCATATATCTACGCATTTTACCACTACACATGGAATTCCGCTTACCTCTCTCGTACTCTAGCTGTTCAGTTTCCAAAGCGATAAGGAGTTGAGCTCCTTAATTTGACTCCAGACTTAAACTGCCGCCTGCTCACTCTTTACGCCCAATAATTCCGGATAACGCTTGCCACCTACGTATTACCGCGGCTGCTGGCACGTAGTTAGCCGTGGCTTTCTAGTGAAGTACCGTCAAACTCCTCGCATTTCCTCGAAGAGCCATTCGTCCCTCACAACAGAATTTTACGACCCAAAGGCCTTCATCATTCACGCGGCGTTGCTCGGTCAGGGTTTCCCCCATTGCCGAAAACTCCTTACTGCTGCCTCCCGTAGGAGTCTGGACCGTGTCTCAGTTCCAATGTGGCCGATCAACCTCTCAGTTCGGCTACGCATCCTCGCCTTGGTGGGCTGTTATCTCACCAACTAGCTAATGCGCCGCAGGCCCATCTTTCAGTGAGGCTTGAAAGCCCCTTTCAAACCATCTAGATGCCTAGACGGTTGTTATCCGGTATTAGCCAAAGTTTCCTCTGGGTATCCCAAGCTGAAAGGCAGGTTACCTACGTGTTACTCACCCGTTCGCCACTAGGATAACAAGTTATCCCCGTTCGACTTGCATGTATTAGGCACGCCGCCAGCGTTCATCCTGAGCCAGGATCAAACTCTCAAAGTTTGTATTCTAGTTCATTATTATCTTGATTATTTTCCAAATTATTTGGATAAAGTTATTGACGTTGCTTGTTTGTACATCTGTTTAGTTTTCAAAGATCTCTTTGCATGAAGTTACTTAGTAACTATTCAACCCGCTTAGGTTGCATGCTTGAATATAATATCACTCTATTTTTATAAGTGTCAAATGTTTTTTTAAATTTTTTTTATTTTTTTCATTTTTCACTTATTTGTAGTCTTTTATATCTTTTATTTATAAAAGTATAAGAGTGAGGTGAACACTTGTAAAAAGTTGTTCACTTTTCATAATTATATTCGCACGCACGCACATGTAAACTATTTTTTAAACTTTTTTATTTAAAAGAAAAATCCCCTAGAAACCTAGAGGATTGTTGTCCTTATTATATATATCTTAATAATTATAGGATTTAATTTCTTCTTGAGAAGATGATGACGTAATATAAAATTCTAATCAATAACATGATGAAGTCCAAATATAATTGGAACGCCAAATACATCGAGATATTATTGCTTGCTTGCCCAGATTGGACGATTCTTTTAACTTGAACTATATCGAAAATAGTTACAAACATTATAAGTGCGAAGACTGCGAAAGAAATAATCCAATAAATTGTCTCAAAAGCACTCGGGAAAACAAACATAAAGATGAGATTGAATCCCGCCATTAAGAGAACACCTAGGCCGAGCCCTGATATAACAAGTTGAAGTCCAGTTGCCTTACCTTTAGTTAGAAAGCCTAAAAGGGCCATCAAAGCAAAAACTGAAGTGGTAATACCAAATGTAATACCAAGTACCGACCAAGAAATAAAGGTAGTAAATGTTGAAAGCATAAAGCCCATGACTAGTGAATATAAAATTGCAGGAACTAGTACGCTTTTGCCTTTTCGCATAGTGAAGAATGAAATAAATATACTAAGTGCGAGCTGTGCGATAACTGCGACAATCATCATTATGCTCATGGTGTTCATCGCAGTGTTTGGATCTGTATACATCCATCGTTCAAAAACGATACCTAACACTACTGCTAAAACTGTTGAGATAGCTAGGAACATCCCCATATATCCAAATATTTTTACGTATGAAAATAATTCCGATGATGACGACGATCTAACGTTCATCGTTGGATTTGGATCGATATTGTTTTGGTGTGGATTAGGATCAAAATCTGACATTGATATGCACCTCCTTTTAAATTTTTTGCTCTTTAGTTAAAAAACAAAGAGTTAAATAATATTATCTAACAAAGCTTCGTAAGAATCAATCTTAAGTGACGCTCCTCCGACGAGCGCGCCATCAACATCATCTAAACTTAAATAAGTACGGATGTTTTCTGGTTTGACAGATCCACCATATAAAATACGGACTATTTTAGAAGCATCTCTTCCAACTAATTCTTCTACGACTGTTCTAATAAATTTGCAAACATCTTCAGCAATTTCACTAGAAGCATTTTTACCAGTGCCAATCGACCACACTGGCTCATAAGCGATGATGATTTTACTCACTTGTTCATCGCTTAATCCTTCCAGACCGCTGATGATTTGTTGGTGGATGATTTTTTTAGTGATGCCAGCTTCAAATTGTTCGAGTGTTTCTCCAACGCAGTAGACAGGCACCATATCATTTGCAAGAAGTGCTTTTATTTTTAAATTGCATTTCTCGCTTGTTTCATTATCGTATGTCCTTCTTTCAGAATGCCCAATAATTACCCAATCGATATTTAATTCTTTAAGCATTGGGATAGATACTTCACCGGTGTAGGCTCCGCTATCTTTAAAGTGGACATTTTGAGCGGCGACAATCATATCTTTGTGAGCACTATCTCTCACCGTTTTAAGTGATAAATATGTCGGCGCGACGCCGATATCGATATTATTAGCTTTCGCTTTTTCAACTATCGAATGAGAAAGAGAAGCAAACTCAAGAGCCTCGCTGTTGAGTTTGTTCATCTTCCAGTTACCTAACAATAATTTTCTTCTCATAAATTAACGGATGATGTCGATACCAGGAAGGTGTCCATCATTTTCAATCATTTCTAGTGAAGCACCTCCACCTGTTGAGACGTGAGAGAATACATCAGTAAAACCAAATTGTTTAATCGCTGCAGCGCTATCCCCACCGCCACAGACAGTGAAGGAGTTAGGAATTTCAGCAACCGCACTACAAATTGCGATTGTTCCGGCTTGGAATTCATCTTGTTCAAAAACGCCCATTGGACCATTCCAGAAAACCATTTTTGCTTTGCTTAGTTCTTTAGTAAACATCGCAGCAGTTCTAGGGCCGATATCTAAGCCTTGGAAACCTTCTGGGATATTGTCGCTCTTACATTGGACGATCTTATCCCAATTGTCAAATCCATTCGCGGCTTTGGTATCGACTGGTAAAACGATTCTACCATTTGCCATTTTAAGACAGTTTTTCGCATATTCTAACTGACTATCTTCAACTGGAGAATCACCAGTTTTACCACCTAATGCTTTTAGGAATGTGAACGCCATCGCGCCACCGATTAAAATCTTGTCACATTTTTTAAGAAGTGAGTCGATAACTTTAATCTTATCGCTAACTTTAAGTCCACCTAATACAGCGACATATGGTCTATCTGCTTCTTGAACATCGACACATCTAGTTAAGGCGGCGACTTCTTTTTCAACTAGATAGCCAACTGCCACTGGTTTACCTTGTTCTTTTAAAATTGAAGGGACCCCGTAAGTAGAAGCGTGTGCTCTATGAGCACTACCAAACGCATCCATGACATAAGCATCAGCAAACGATGCCCAAATAGAGGCTAATTCAGAATCATTTTTTTCTTCACCTTTTTCATAACGTGTATTTTGCATCAATAACACTTCACCATTTTTAAGGCTCTTAACCATATTGGTTAATTCATCACCTCTAGTGACAGGGCAGAAGTGAACTCCTTTACCTAAAAGTTCACTCAATCTTTTTGCCACTGGTGCCATATTGTTTTTCTTTTTAGCTTCTTCAACTACTTCAGGAGCTTCTTTGTGTTTAATTTTACCAAGGTGAGACATCAAAACTAATTTTGCACCTTTTCCAATTAAATCGTTGATGGTAGGTAAGGCGGCAACAATACGATTGTCATCGCGAATTTCTCCACCCTTTAAAGGAACATTGAAGTCGACACGAACGACGACAACTTTGCCTTTAACATCTTTTAAATCTTTAACAGTTAACATATTTTTCCCCTTTTTGTATTAAAAAATAGGCGCCCTCCTATCTTAAGAAAGGCGCCAGTAAGATTACCTAATTAAATTATTTAACGAGGCCAAGTACTTTTGCCATTTCTTTCGCTAAACGAACATATTGGCAAGTGTATGAATATTCATTGTCGTACCAAGAGACCACTTTGACATGTTGATTGCCAAATGGATCGTCGAATACGATTGTTTGAGTGGCATCGAAGATTGAACCAGCAGTCGCGCCGATAATATCAGAACTGACTACTTCGTCTTCTGTGTAAGCTAAGACATCTTTTAAGTATGTTTCGCTCGCTTCTTTCATTGCAGCGTTGATTTCTTCAACAGTTGATTTCTTCTTTAAAATTAAGGAGAGGTCAACTAATGAACCATCGACGACAGGGACACGGATTGCGCCACCTTTCATACATCCTTTTAATTCAGGAATGACGAGATTGATTGCTTTTGCCGCACCAGTTGTGGTTGGAACGATGTTAGCAGCAGCAGCACGTCCACGTCTTAAATTTTTGCCTTTTGCTAAGTCGAGAGTTGTTTGGTCGTTTGTGTAAGCGTGGACGGTAGTCATATAGCCACCTTGAATACCAAATTTTTCAACTAAGACTTTGCACACAGGTGCCAAGCAGTTGGTTGTGCAGCTAGCACCAGAAACTACTTTCATGTCTTTTGTGAGTTTATCGGTGTTAACGCCATAAACAAATGTTGGGGTTTCAGCATCGCTTGGTGCAGAGATAATGACACCTTTAGCACCATTGTCTAAGTGGACTTGAGCGTCTGCTTTGCCTTTGAAACGGCCAGTGCATTCTAAGACGATATCAACACCATAATCACCCCATTTGAGATCTTGTGGGTTTGGTTTTCCTAATACTGGAATTTCACGGCCCTTGTAAATAAGAGCATTCTTTTCAGCATCATAAGAAATGTCATTAGCACCCCAAGTCTTATGAGCGGTATCATATTTTAATAAGTACGCTAATGTTTTAGCATCGACTAAGTCGTTAATGGCGACAACTTCAAAGTCACCAGTTTCTTCAGCGCGGCGGAATGCTAATCTTCCGATACGGCCAAAGCCATTGATTGCAATTTTGATTTTTGACATATTTTTGTATGCCTCCTTAAATTAATTTCATTGCGAATATATTTTACACAATATATTTTATTTTTTAAATAAAAAAGATAGCAAATAGTATGCTTTTTTTAAGTTTAAATAAATGATGAAAAAATATTTAATCATAAATAAAAACAGAACTATTATCAAATTTTATAAATTGGAGCAAGATTTAAAAGTTTTTTGATTATAATGCATCAATTACCGAAGCGAAATCGATAACTTTTCGAATCGTGTATGCATGGTCAAAAAACGATAATTCTTCTTCATCTGGATCTTTAAAGTCTTTAAAGAATTTATCGAGGATATCTTGTGGGACGGCCCACTCTCTTTGCAAATTTTGAAAATCGACAATCGCTTTATCAATTTTAAATAAGACTAAATCGATTTCATTAAAATAAGGTTTTAAACATTTTATTGAATCGGTACGATATTGTTTTATGATTTGTGTCGCGTCAAGTATCACTAGAGCGTCTTTATCAATCGCGTATACCTTTGGTAATTCGTAAAACATCGTCCATATTGTTTTTTCAAAATCAAAATTTTGTGGTGAACCTCCTACTAAGTTTCTAAGTTCATCGCTACTAACGACAAAAACATGTGAACCTTTCGCCTTCCTTAAAAGTTTTGAAAAATAAGATTTTCCACTCCCTGGCACACCACTTAATACTATCAACTTCGCCATTATTTCCCCTCCGACTAAAATATGCGCTTCATATGATAACAAAAAAGGTCTTTTTACAAAAGACCATTTAGTTTAATTTTAATTATTTCATCCACTTATCAACTAACATTTGATTGTATGATGATATTCCTTCAATATATGCTTTACCTAATTTTGTATCAACATATTCAGGTAGATAATTTTCTAAAGCTTCTTGCCTCTCATTTTTATTCAAGGCATCCTTGCTGACATTTTCTTTAAGAATCATCACTTGTTCAATAGTTAGATAATTGTTTTTCAAAATATTTTTTTGAACATTTCTCAAATCATGCTTAATAATTCTTAATAATGCTTCGTTGTCTTTTCTAAGTTGAATCTTAGCCTTGACACCATTAAGAAAATCTTCTTCGACATATTGAGATTTGATTTGGCTTCCTTCTCTCCACTGACGGTAATAATAAGTACGACCAGAAATCTTCTTGACGGAGATATACCCTTTTGGTAAGGAATTAATCATCTCTTCAATATCTCTTTTAGATTTGATGAGTTCGACTAGTTGTGTTACTTTCTTTTCTCTTTTGTTCATACCCTTTAACCTACCACATATTATAGATGCTAACGCCAAATTAGACAAGATAAAAAATAAGATTTTTTCAGTATGATACATCGATGAATATTTTGTTAAAAAAATAAGTATTTAATTTATGTTTTATATTTATACACATTTACATTTTCACGGATATAATAATAATTATGAAATTTAATGTACCTATTATTAAATTATTATTCAAACATATGGCAAAAGGAGAAAAACTTAAGCCAAAACACAAAAAACAATTAGATAAATATGAATGTATCCATAACATCAATTATTCAACTTTAGATTTAAAAAAGAACATCTTTTCTATTTATTATCCTAAAAAAGATTTAGACAAAAATCACCTTATTATCGATGTCCATGGAGGAGCTTATTCTGTCGGTAACATCAACACTAATATTCCTTATTTATTAACTCTTTTATCTAGAGGGTACACTATTATAAATATCGATTATCGAAATAAAAAATTAAATAATGACATAACAATTAAAAATCAGTGTGAAGATGTAGTAAAAGCAGTTGAATACATAATTGAAAACAAAGAAAAATATCACCTCCCAAAACGTATGACATTGATGGGTGATTCCGCTGGTGGACACCTCGCACTTTATGCACTATGTAAAATAAAAAATAAAAACATATTTTCATCACTTGTTCTCTCTTCGAGTGTCACCGATTATGAAACCCTCTATGAGGGGGCGAAAAAACTTATTACAAAAAATGGATTAAAATTAATTTTTAAAGATGAAAGTGAAAGTGAAAAAAGAGAATTTAATCCTATCCATTTAATCAATAAAGATTTTATCACTCCGACATTTTTAATCTCATCAAGTAAAGATTTCATACTAGAACAAAGCCAAATTTTAAATGAAAAATTAAAAAATAATGGCACAATTGCGAAGTTTTATTATTTAATAACCAATAAAATGAAATTTGGACACGTTTTTAACCAAATAATTGGTAAAGGTGAAAAAGAAAGAAAAGACGCGAATGTAGCACTCATAAAATTTATCGATAAATATAATTAAAAAGGACAGCCTTTGCACAGACTGTCCTTTTATTCATTTAGTTAAATAATTAATTTTAATTATAGACCAAATTTTTTAATTCTTTCGAATCTAGCTTTCGCGTATTCTTCAGATTTAGCCAATAATTCTTCAGCGTGCATAGGATTGACACGTGGAAGTTGAGAGAATCTAGTCTCACTCATGACGAAGTCTCTAAATTTGGAATAATCAGGTTCTTTCATATCGATTTCAAGTCCTGGTTTTCCTTCTTTGACTTTTCTTGGGTCATAACGGAAGATTGGGAAATAACCACATTCAACCGCAGCTTTTTCTTGTCTCATAGTGTTGGCAAGTCCGCCCTTGATGCCGTGATTTGCACAAGGTGCATAGCAGATAATTAATGATGGTCCATCATATGATTCAGCTTCTTTAAGCGCTTTGATTGCTTTCATTGGGTTAGCCCCTAGTGATATTTGAGCGACATAGACATTGCCATAGCTCATCGCGATAAGAGCGAGATTCTTCTTCGCTGTCGTCTTACCGCTCGCGGTAAATTTAGCGATTGAACCAGTTTGGCTAGATTTAGAAGATTGTCCACCAGTGTTAGAGTAAACTTCAGTGTCGAGCACTAAGATATTGACATCTTCTTCGTTAGCGATAACGTGGTCTAAACCACCAAAGCCAATATCGTAAGCCCATCCATCACCACCGACAATCCACACTGATTTATCGAGTAAATCATCTTTGTAATTTAAGACATCTTTAACATCTTTGTCTTTGGACTTATTAACTAAATCAACTAATTTAGCAATAATTGGGCGAACCACTGATCTATTTTTAATATTGTTGAAATATTCATCGATAGTTGCTTTTAATTCATCTTCGACGGTATCTCTTTCTTTTGCTTGACTTAAGATATTAATAATGGCACGCATTTTTGTATCGGTTGCGATTCTCATACCATAACCAAATTCTGCATTATCTTCAAATAATGAGTTAGCCCAGGCGATACCTTCACCATTTTTATCGGTGCAGAATGGGGTGAGAGGAGTTGAACCAGAATAGATAGAACTACAACCAGTCGCATTGGCGACGAGCATATCTTTACCAAATAATTGTGATACTAATCTATAGTATGGAGTTTCTCCACATCCCGCACAAGCACCACTGACTTCCATATAAGGCATTAAGAAGCCGATGCCTTTGACTGTGTCGGTTGAGAATTTATCTGATTTATAAGTGACATTTTTGTATAAGTAATCAGCCCCTTCTTCTTGAGGGAATTGAGATTTAGCTTCAACCATCTCAAGGGCAATTTTGCCCATTTTATTAGCCATACATTCGCTAACACACAAGCTACAACCAACGCAGTTTTGGCTTGAAACTTGAATTCTAAATTTTAAGCCTTTAACAGTTGGACCAACTGCATCTATAACATCGTTTTTAACAATGTCAGGTGCGTTTTCTAATTCTTTTTCATCTAAGAGGAATGGTCTAATTGTCGCGTGTGGGCAGACAAATGCACATTGATTACATTGAATACAATTTTCTTTGTGCCAAAGTGGAACTCTATCAGCGATGGAGCGTTTTTCTTTAAAGGTGATATTGTTGTTCATCGTACCATCTAAAAGTTCAAATTCATTAAATTTAGAAACAGGTAAATCATCACCTTTTAAGTTACCCATTTCCATGACGTATGAATCAAAATAATCATCGCCTGTTAAATGTGAAACATGATTTAATGGTAGTTCAACCCAAGATGGATCGACTTTAACTTCTCTTAAACCTTGTGCCCCTGCATCAATCGCGCGGTAATTCATTAAAACGACATCTTCACCCTTTTTAGCGTATGATTTTTCTGCAAACTTTTTCATCCATTTTTGCGCTTCATCATATGGCATAATACCTTGATTTAAATAGAAGAATGAAGCTTGCAAAATGGTGTTGGTGTGACGTCCCATACCAATTTCAGAAGCAATTTTATTCGCATCTATAACATAAAATTTTGCCTTTTTCTCAGCAAGTTGATGTTTGATACGATTTGGCATCATTTTAATTAATGTCTCATCATCCATATCGGTGTTGAGTAAGAAAGTACCACCCTTCTTTAAATTCTTGACCATGTCAAATTTATACATATAAGTATCTAATGAACAAGAAATAAAGTCAGCGTTTTGTACATAATATGTTGAATGAATTGGATTTTTACCAAATCTTAAGTGAGAACGAGTAACTCCACCTGCTTTACGTGAATCGTAAGCAAAATACGCTTGAGCGTACTGATGAGTCGCGTCACCAATGATTTTAATTGATGATTTATTTGCCGAAACAGTGCCATCACTACCTAAACCGTAGAATAAGCAAGAAGTATAGTCATTATTGACGTGGAATGAATCATCAACTGAAATACTTAAATGTGTGACATCATCGTTGATGCCAACAGTAAATCCGTGGAATGGTTTATTATTTAAGAAGTCGTAGACTGCTTTAATGTCTTTTGGTTGAGTGTCTTTTGAACTTAGACCATAACGACCACCATAAATTTCGACATCTTTAACTCCGCCCTCGTGAAGAGCGCTGACGACATCGAGATATAAAGGTTCACCAGTCGCACCAATTTCTTTAGTTCTATCTAAGACAGCAATCTTTTTGACACTTTTTGGGAGAACATCCAATAAGTGTTTTATTGAAAATGGACGGTATAAATGAACTTTAATCAATCCAATTTTTTCATCTTTTAATGTATCGATAACTTCAGTTGCAGTTTCAGTTACTGAACCCATGGCGATGATGATTCTATCAGCGTCTTTCGCACCATAATATGTAAATGGTGCGTAGTGTCTACCAGTGAGTTCACTCGCTGCTTTAAAATATTTTTCCGCCACTTCAATGACGTGGTTATAATGGACATTTTGTGCTTCTCTACCTTGGAAGTAGACATCGTCATTTTCTGCTCCACCTCTAGTTACTGGGTGAGTATGTGGATTAAGAGCTCTTTTTCTAAATTTTTCAACCTTGTCCATCGGAAGTAATTTCTTCCATTCATTATCGTCGACAAATTCGACATTTTGAATTTCGTGCGATGTTCTAAATCCATCGAAGAAATGACAAACTGGAGTTTCTCCATCGATCGCGATTAAGTGGGCGACAGGAGTTAAGTCAGCAATTTCTTGAACAGAATGAGAACAAATCATCGCGATACCTGTTTGTCTAATCGCGTAGACATCTTGATGATCACCAAAAATTGACAATGCGCGAGTCGCCAAACTTCTCGCTGAAACATGAAGCACCGCTGGGAGAAGTTCACCTACCCACTTGTAGATGTTAGGTATCATCAATAATAAACCTTGCGACGCAGTGTAAGTTGCCGCAAGCGCGCCACCCTGAAGAGCGCCATGAACTGTGCCACTAGCACCGGCTTCGGACTGCATTTCAACAACTTTGACTACTGAGTTGAAAAAGTTTTTACGATTTTGTGATGCATACACATCGATGTTTTCCGCCATTGGCGAAGATGGGGTAATAGGGTAAATACCAGCTACCTCAATAAAATTGTACGATTCTAATGCTGCCGCAGTGTTGCCATCGACAGATAGAAATGATTTTTTTACACTCATTTGAGTTCCTCCAAAAATTCCAATATAAGTATAGACAAAGTCTATAAGGCTATCAAGAAAAAAAGAGCAACTGCTCTTTAATAAATTTTATTTTTTGTTTTTATATGTTCATAAACTAGGTCTTTTATATCATCTCTATCGAGTGAAAAATCAATGATAGCTTTAACATAGCCAAATTTATCCCCTATATCATAACGGCTACCTATAAAATTATACGCCCACAATTTATCTAATTTAGTTAAGGCGTCAGTGAGTTGAATTTCTCCGCCAGCACCATAGGTTGTGACTTTTAATTTATCAAAAATATCTGGAGTTAATAAGTATCTCCCAAGTGCGGCGTATCTTGAAGGAGGATTATCTTTTGGTTTTTCCACCATCCCAATTACTTCTATATATCTACCGTCGATAATACCAGGTTTAACAATACCATATTTGTATGTGAGGGAAGCATCGACTTCTTGCACACCTAAGATGCTCGTACCCATTTTATAATAAGCATCAATTAGTTGTTTAGAAACATTGTCTCCATTTTTATTGATGATTAAATCATCGCCTAAAATTACAACAAAAGGCTCATCACCCACTGCTTCTTTTGTGCATAGTATCGCATGCCCCAAACCTTTTTGCTCATCTTGATAAACATAAGTTATTTTAGCTAATTCGGATATATTTTTAATAACATCAGCAAAGTCTTTGTGACCTTTTGATATCAAATATCTTTCATATTCCTCGTCTTTTGCAAAAAAATCAATGATAGCTTTCTTTTCTTTTGAAATGATTATAATAACTTCTTCAATCCCTGCGTTTACCGCTTCTTCAACTTGGTAGAGAATAGTAGGTTTATCTACAATTGGAAGCATTTCTTTTGCCATCCCTTTTGTAGCGGGCAAAAATCTAGTACCAAGCCCAGCGGCAGGTATGACAGCTTTTCTCACTTTTTTAATATTCATTTATTTTTTCTTCCTTTTAATTAATTCCTCATTAATCAATTTTCTTAAAATCTTTAGATCTTGATTAGATAATACAACATTTCTATCTAAAATCCCGCCAGAATCGGTCATTTTTTTCAAAATAAAATCATTTATTGATGAAAATTCATCGAGTTTTTTCTTAGTTATAAATGTTTTAGGTGTATTATTTTTATCTTTTTTATTCTCATAATCTTCAACATATTGTTCCATCGATGGTATCAATTGCAAAAGATTGAAATCGTAATCGAGATTAACCATTGGCTCAAAATATGAAAATAATTCATTTAACACATCAGGATAAATGCCTACATCACGAGAAAACATCTCGCTCGTCATATACTTTCTTTTTGTCTTTTTTAGTAAAGAAAGATATTTTTTAACTGTTGTTATACTTGGTGCTTTCATCTATTAATTATTGTAAGCAAAACATTTATAACTCTCAACTTAAAATATAAACGATACCGTTAGTTGTGAATTCTTAAAGTAAATTCCGCTTTTTACCAAAAAGCTGATTTTACTCTGATAAGTTATAATTAAATCTCCTGTAGGTAGTAAGAAAGGAGGTTTTATTTTTATGTCACACCTAACAGAAGATAATAGAAAAACAAT
>CASDYZ010000025.1 GCA_949285325.1 uncultured bacterium | reverse complement strand
CATTAATCACTTTTGCTTTAAATTCATTGGTAAATCTCTTTGGTTTAGTTTTTTTCATAATAAAAAACCTCCTAAGTATATTTTAACTTAAGAGGTGTCTAATCTGATAATGGTGAACTAAATGGGGTTCAGTTCATTTTGGAGTATCAGACATGAATTACCATTATGGTGCACCTGACAAGAATCGAACTTGCACGAGTCGCCTCGCTAGATCCTAAGTCTAGTGCGTCTACCAGTTCCGCCACAGGTGCATAATCATATAAAGAGGTCCCTTTATATGCAAGTTGTATTTTATTGATTTTTAAAATTATTTTCAACATTAAATTGTTAAAAGACAGTGTAATAATCATATTTTATTAAAGGAATGTTATACTGATAAATTAATACAAAAAATTCATTCTTTAATAATTATTAGAACATAATTAAAAACATGAAAAAACAACGAAAATAGGTAAGTTTTGAACAGTTTTTTAAAAATTATCATTAATAAAAGCCTTGTTTTTAAATATGATTATTGATAATTTTATCAAAGTTAAAAAGTTATTATTTAAAAATATTTACTTGTCGTCAAAGCTTTTTTTATATAGCAATTAAAAACTGTTTAAAAAAAATATAAAAAACAGCTAGATGGGTGAATTATATATAGCACAACACTTTTATTCTCTTAGCTGTTTTGGGTTAACTTCACGCAACGCTTTTGATACTTTGTGCGCCCTTATAATCTTACACGACGTCTCTCACGTGCGCGCTCTTCATTGATTTATAATAATTCTAGAAATGTAATACGCAATTTATTACACAATTCAGTTAAGGCTTCTTGTGATATATATGGATTTGAGTTAATAGCTAAAATAATTATTTTTTCTGTATCATTTTTTGTATCATTTTCTGTATCATTTTTCTTCACCGTTTTTTTCACCGTTTCTTCACCGTTTCTTCACCATTTTCTGCACCATTTTCTGCACCATTTTCTGCACCAACGTCATTAACACACATGGACGCCATTACTTCCACATCACATGGTATAGAAAAATTTATACAGTTTCCCTCAATATCAGTCGCATTCTTATCGAAGCGTTCTTAAACTTTAGGAATTCTATAACCGGTTTGTTTGACACATTATGAGTTATATAAAACTCATAAATTCTTTATTTCGATGAGTACTTATTTCTTTGCTGTCTACAAATTAAAAATTATGACTTACGTTGCTTATTTTTCATCCACTATTTCCCAATGGCCTTTTTTTCTAGAACCATTTCTTCTAATAACACCGACGTTCATTAACTTTTTTAAATGACGATAAATAGTAGCTTCTGATATATTTAATTTATCTTTCATTTCTGGAATAGTTACATATTTATTTTTTCTTATTTCAAACAATATCTTATCATTTATCTCATCATTTATCTTATCACTTATCTTATCATTTACTAAAGTTGAATTACGGTAAAAGATAAAAGTAAATCCAAAATCATTATTTTAAGTCTCGGTTTGTAACGACATGAATTTTAAAAAGTGATTATTCAAGCATAAAATTAAAAAAGTCCGATTTCTCGAACTCATTTAGAAATTGATATTACTATCAATATTTGATTTTTTTGGTGCCATCTATAGGACTCGAACCTACAACCTACTGATTACAAATCAGTTGCACTACCAATTGTGCTAAGATGGCTTGTATGGTGGACACTGTAGGGATCGAACCTACGACCTCTTCCGTGTGAAGGAAGCGTTCTCCCGCTGAACTAAGTGTCCAGATTGACGTCCCTCTAGAAGAGAGAATAGTTTAATCCTTTTAAAAAATGTGGAATCGTTTACCGCTTCCACTTTCATAAGTCGTGCGGTAGTGAATTGGTGGGCCACAATGGACTTGAACCATCGACCTCACCCTTATCAGGGGTGCGCTCTAACCAACTGAGCTAGTGGCCCGCTTTGCACGCGCTAAAATAATATACAATAAAGAAAATTAAAATGCAATGAAATTTTTTAAAAGAAAAGATCGCCCATGGATAGACGATCTAGTTTCTTGAATAATAATTTCAAAGTGTAAGATTAACGCTTTGAGAATTGTGGCGCGCGTCTTGCAGCTTTAAGACCGTATTTTTTACGTTCTTTTGCACGGGAGTCTCTAGTGAGCATTCCGTTGCCTTTTAATACTGACCTATCGCATCCAGCTTCTAATAGGGCTCTAGCAATTCCGAGTCTAATTGCACCGGCTTGGCCTGTGAACCCACCGCCTCTAACTTCCGCGCGTACATCGTATTTGCTTTCTGTTCCCGTTAGGGTGAGAGGTTGTTTTAAATCCATCACTAATGTCGCATATGGCATATATTCATCAACATCTTTTCCGTTGACGACAATTTTGCCTTTACCAGTGGTGACATAAACACGAGCAATAGAAGATTTTCTTCTACCTGTTCCATAATATTGGACTTCGTTTTTCTTAGCCATGGGTAACCTCCTTAAAATTTGAGCTCAAGCTTTTCTGGCTTTTGAGCTTCGTGTGGTTGAACTGAACCTTTGTAGACGAATAATTTCTTTTCAATTTGACGACCTAAACGACCTTTTGGTACCATGCCATGAACGCTTCTTTCGATTAATTCAGTTGGGTATTTTTCAATCATTTCTTTCGCTGTTCTAGTTCTTAATCCACCATTATAACCTGACACGTTGTAATATTTTTTATTATTGAGTTTGTCTCCTGATAAACTAACCTTTTCTGCATTGATAACAATTACATAATCACCGCAATCGACATGTGGAGTGTAGATTGGTTTATTACGTCCTGTTAAAATTTTTGCTATTTCGGAAGCCATTCTTCCTAAAGGTAAGTCAGTCGCGTCAATAATATACCATTTTCTTTGGATTTCGTTTGCTTTTGCAATAGTTGTTTGACGTTGCATACTTAATCCTCCTTTACCAAACAAACTAGTCTTTACCGGGGACTTAATTGTTTAGGCTTTTGTGTGCCGATAAAGAATATACACTAAAGGCGATCTAAAAGTCAATTACTTTTAGTAATATTGAGAAAATATGCTATGATATGCATATGGAAAAATTTAAAGAAGTTATCGGTCTATTAGGTGGAGGACCTGCAAATATTTTTACCGCTATTTTTCTTGCGAGAAAATATAAAGATTTAAAAATCATTATTTTTGAACAAAAAGAGATGATTGGTAAAAAATTTATTGTAAGTGGTAATGGTAGATGCAACATAAATCATGATGATGACAATATTAATAAATATAATAATCCTCAATTTGTTGAAAAATATCTTAAAGAGTTTAATATCAATAAACAAAAAGAAGCACTTAAATCAATAGGCATATATTTAACTAATCTCCACGATGGATATTTATACCCTGTCAATCTAAGTGGAAAAACAGTACATAAAGTTTTAATAAAACAAATAGAAAAATGTAAAAATATAGAAGTTTTATTAAGGACAAAATGTATAGATTATAGGTTAAATAATAACAATAAAATCGATGTACTTTTTTCTGATAACTCTTCATATGATGTTGATAAATTAGTCATATCGTGTGGAGGTAAATCTTCACCTATTTTAGGGAGCGATGGCTCAATGTTTTCTATCTTAAAAAATAAAGGATATAAAATAAACGAATTAAAACCTGGATTATGTCCAATTAAGATTGAAGAAGATGTTTCATCACTATTTGGAGAAAAAATTAGAGGCGAAGCCAAATTGATACAAAATGAAAAAATACTCTATAAAGAAAAGGGCGAAATTGTGTTTAAAAAAGATGGCTTGGGTGGCATTTTGGCGTTCAACTTAGCCAGCATAATTCAAAGAAATAATTATGAAAAAATTGCGATAAAAATAGATTGTTTAGATGAGACAATTAAAGAAGTTGATCTTTTAAAATTAAATAAAAATATCGATAATGTACTCCTTCCTTTTTTGCAAGAAAATTTAGCAAAATATATTTATAAATTAGAAAATATAAATATTGATTGTAAATTAAATTTTATCGATGCATCTAGATTAATAAACCGCGCACATAATTTAACTTTTAATGTTTCTTCTTTTTATGATTTTAATGATTCTCAAGTCAGTATCGGTGGGCTTAAAATAGAAGAAATCAACTTCAATTTTGAATCAAAAAAAGAAAAAGGCGTCTATTTCTTAGGTGAAATGTTAGATATTGACGCCCTTTGTGGTGGATATAATTTAAAGTGGGCACTTGTGTCTGCCCTCTATTTTACTAAAAATTTTAAATATTAATTTTTGACATTATGGTGCACACCTTGAACATCTTGAAGTTCGTCGAGCATGTCACATAATTCATTAAATTTTCTCTTGTCTTCTTCGTCAGTTATTTCGATTAAATCGTTTGCGATTGGTTCGATTTCTGCCACTTCATATTCACTGACACCCATGGATGATAAAACTTCTTTTGCTCTACCAAAATAGCTAGGTTCGACGAGCACTTCAATAATCCCATCATCTAAACTTACTTCTTTGACATCGATATCGCTTAAAATTAGTGTTTCTTCTACTTCGTCACGATTAGTGCTCTTGAACGCTAAAACGCCATATTCAGTGAAATAATAGGCGACACTACCCATGTGCCCACCTTTTTTTGTGATTGCGGTTCTCACTTCTGTAAGCGCGCGATTATTGTTATCACTAAGTGTATCAATTATAAAGTATGAACCACCAGGTCCAAATGCTTCATAACGTCCGCTGACATAATTTTCTGCTGTCCCGCCACTAGCTTTTTTAATCGCCCTATCGATGACATCTTTAGGGACAGATTGCCCTTTCCATTTTTCTATTGCAGAACGCAAAGCGAGGTTAGAATCTGGGTTTGGATCTCCACTGCGCGCGGCCATATAGATTTCTTTCGATGCACGCATGTATATGGCAGATTTTTTCGCCGCGGTTTCAGCCATGGCCTTTGCTCTTACTTCAAAATGTCTTCCCATTGATAAATTACCTTCTTTCTTAAATCCTTTGTGATTTTATCACAATTATTATAAATGAGCATTAATAATATACTTTTTTTAAATATAATCCTTCAGGAGGTGCTTTATAGGGCACCACTTCTCGAACATCTACATCAAGATGATTTTTAACAAAATCAATATCTATTTTTTCTCTTCCGATTTCTAATAATGTACCGATGATAAAGCGTATCATATAACGCATAAAACCGCTTCCTTTAATATTAAAAACCAATATATTTTCATTTCTCATCTTTTTAACATTAAAAGAATATATTTCTCTTTTATAATTTAAAAAATCTTCATCTTTAGAAGTAAAACATCTAAAATCATGTTCGCCTATAAATAATTTCATCGCTTCTCTTATTTTTTTTATTTTTAAATCAAATGGACAAATATAAACTAAATTATTTAAAAATGGGTCTTTGCTATCTAATTTAATTAAATATTCATATTCTTTCTTTTTTGCATTTATTCTCGCGTGAAAATTTAAAGAAACATATTTCATCTTTATAATTTTAATGTCGTGAGGTAAAAGTCTATTACAAGCATAAATCAATTTATGTAAATCGATTTTTTTTCCTATAAAATCAAAATGAAATGTTTGCCCAAAAGCGTGAACTTTACCATCGGTTCTACCTGCCCCTAGTATATTGATATCTTGATTTAAAAGTTTTGATAAAACTCTTTCAATTTCTTCTTCTACACTGCTACCATTTTTTTGAATTTGCCACCCATTATACATGTAGCCGTTATACATGACAGTTGCTAAAACTCGCATAAATTAAAACCCTAAATCTATTTTAAATAATATTTGAAAAATGTCTAATTGTCTAAAATTTTTGTCGATGATAAATAAGGTAAGAACCCCACCAAAAATAATAAGGATAATTAAGGAAGCAAATAAATCTACCCAGTGCAAATTATATTTTCTATATCTCGTTCTTTTCGCGTTAGGATTATAGCCTCTTACTTCCATCGCTTCTGCAAGTTCGTCGCTCCTTTGAAAAGCGGTGAGAAAAAACGGGATGATTAAAGATATTATCGCTTTAAATCTTTTACCAATGCTCCCGTGATTGAAATCAATACCTCTAGACGCTTGCGCTTTCATGATTCTATCCGTCTCTTCTAAAAGGGTTGGGATAAATCTTAAAGCGATAGATAGAGCCATTGCACCAGCGTGGACTGGGAATTTAATGACTTTCAATGGAGTCATATACCATTCGAATGAAAAAGTTAACTCCATTGGGGTAGTAGTCGAAGTTAAAACCATCATGATAGATATCATTAAAAATAAACGAATTATAATATAGCAAGTCTGATAAATCGCGTCCCAATATATTGGATAATCACCGATATAAAAGGCGACAAATTTATAAGAAGTATTGGGAAAGAAAATATAGACGATAAATAAAAATAAAATTAAAAACCACATCGCTCTAAAACTTTTAAGTAGACTTAAAAAACTAGATTTAGAAACCGCAAGTAAAATAAAGAAAAAAATTAAAAGTAAAATAGTATAGACGATGTTAGTCGACCAGACACTGAATTTAAAAAAGATAATAGAAATAAGAAGGATGAGGAGGAAAAGTTTAACTCGCGGCTCGATCCTATGGATTAGCGTATTGTAGTTTGTATATCGACCAAAAATAGTGTTATTCATTCTCTTTCCCTTTGTGTTTTTTAATCGCTTCAACTAAATCATCGACATTTTTAATCGCCGATGTGTCGAGATTAAAACCTCTTTCATTTAAACGATTAATTAGCTGATAAAGCACTGGTATTTCTAACGCCATATCGTCATTTAAATGTGAAAATAATTCGCTCGGTGTCCCTTCAAAAATAACTTTTCCTTCGTGCAAAGCGATAACTTTAGAAGCATATTCCATGACGATATCCATATCGTGAGTAACTATAATAATGGTTTTCCCTTGATTATATAAATTAACTAAAAGTGACAATATTTCTTTTTTTCCTTTTGGATCTAATCCCGCAGTTGGTTCATCTAACACTAAAATGTCAGGTTCAAGTGCGAGTATTCCAGCAATCGCGACACGTCTTTTCTCCCCTCCTGATAAATCAAAAGGAGAACGTTCAAAATATTTTTCACCTATACCAACTTGATTTAAAGCGTTTATTGCAATTTGTTTAGCTTGCTCATCTTTGATTTTAAAATTTTTAGGTCCAACCATCACATCTTTTAAGACAGTCGTTTCAAATAATTGATATTCAGGAAACTGAAAAACTAAACCTACATGTTTTCTAAGTTTCATTATATTTTTATTTTTTCTTTTCTTTGAAACTAGATGATATTCATCGACATAAACATCTCCACTGGTAGGAATTAAAAGTGCATTTAAATGCTGAATAAGAGTTGACTTGCCACTTCCCGTTTCGCCGACAAACGCGATAAATGAAGGCGTGTCGATATTTAAATTAATATCGATAATCGCCCTTGTAGGTGTAGGAGTTTTTGCTTGATATGTATGATATAAATGTTCTATTTTTATCGGCATATTTTCTCCACTATTTCTGATAACGTTTGGCAAGATGAAATATCGATATCTATATTGATAAGTTTATTTTTAAGGTCTAGTAAAAATGGTTGTTCTAATCCAAATTTATGGATTTTTTCTTTTTGAGAAAAGACTTCTTCAGGTGTACCGTTTAAAACAATTTTACCATCGTGAAGGACAAAAACTTCATCGCATAAATAAGCTTCTTCAACATCGTGTGTGATGGAAATAATTGTTAGATCTGAGTTATTTTTTCTCATTTTTGATAAAAGAGATAAAATTTCATTCTTACCTTTTGGGTCAAGCATACTCGTCGCTTCATCTAGAATTAATATGTCGGGGTTAAGAGAGAGGGCACCCGCGATGGCTACTCTTTGCTTTTGCCCACCACTTAAAGAAGAGGGTTCCTTTTTTAAATAATTTTCCATTCCTACTTTTTTAGCAAATTCTAAAACAAGTTCGTGCATTTTATTATATTCGACGCATCTATTTTCCATCCCAAAAGCAATGTCGTCTTCAACTGTAGTCGCGACAAATTGATTATCCGGATTTTGAAATACAATACCGACATGTTTTCTAATCTCATAAATATTTTCTTTATTGATATCAAGTCCGAGTACTTTGATGTAGCCTTTATCTTTTTCTAAAAGGCCAACGATAAGTTTTGCCAAGGTTGACTTACCGCTTCCGTTATGACCTACAAACGCCACATGGGTACCCTTTTTAATATCTAGAGAAATATCAAACAATACTTCAGATGATTTATCGTATGAATATGACAAATTTTTAATCTCGAGTGCGTTCATGCTTATGATTATATCATAAACATAATTTTTTTATATACACTCGTTATAGTAATATTTGTTTAATTTTTTTCTTAATTGTCTTTATGTAATAATATACTCTCTTCGCTTCTAATTTCATTTTAGAGGCAATTTCTCTAGGAGTAAAATCATCGTAAAGTAAAAGTAGAATTGAAAACTCAATTGGCAATAATATTTTCTTTGCTCTTCTTAAAATAAAAAGTAAATTGTCATAACTTAAATCTTTTGTCAAAAGTCTATCGTTTTCGCCGAGTATCTCATCAAATTTACTACCACTTTCACACATCAATTCATCGAGGCTGCAGGTGCCACTAAACCACTTTGCACGAAATTGATACGAATTTTGCTTGGTGTATTCGAGCATCTCGTTAAGGGCAACTTCCCGCCAGTAAGGATAAAAATTTTGCTTTTTAATGTTGTACTTTGATAATGCGAAATGGAATGCAGTTAAGGCGATAGAGTGAAAAGTCGCGACGTCGATTCCGCTTCCTTCATTTTTTAAGTAAAACTTATGAGCTGCACTCCACGAATACCTTTTGTACCTTTCAAACAACATAGAATAAGCTTCACGATTTTCTTGTGCGATTAAAAAAATAAGTTCTTCATCGCTTAATTTTTTCTTTTTCATTGTTAATTTTTCCTTTCTTTTAAAAATGAAAGCAAATAATTAACTAAAGACTAAAAAATAAAAATAATTAACTTCTAATACGTGCTAGTAAAACCGCTGTCGCAGTAGATGCGTTGAGTGAATTAACTTTTCCAAGCAGAGGTATCTTAACTACATAATCGGAATTTTTTAATAGTAAAGAAGAAATTCCAAAACCTTCTGAACCCACAACTAACGCTGTTGGGAAATCATATTTTAAATCGGTATAAGATAAGGAAGCACTTCCATCACTAGATACGATCCAATATCCATTCTCTTTTAATTTAGATATTGTTTGATTTAAATTATTGACTAATACTATTTTAACAAAATTTGCCGCGCCTACACTCGATTTCATAACAGTAGAATTAACCATAACTTGATTTCTTTTTTTAATAATTACCCCATCGACACCAAAGACATCCGCACTTCTAATAATTGCTCCTAGATTATGTGGATCATTAATCTCGTCTAATATTAAAATTAGAGGTATTCTATCATTATGTTTAACGATGATATCTTCAAGTTCATAATATTTAAAATATTTTAATTTAAAAGCGATACCTTGATGGTGTTTATCCATACAAAGATTATTTAATTCACTAATACTTAAATAAGTAATTTTTAAATTGTTTTGTGTGATTAGATTTAAAATATTTTTATCAGAAAAACCATTTTGTAAATAAACGCATTCTATCTTTTGACATTTAAGTGCTTCTTTAAATGGATTACGACCATAAAAAAGTAAATCGTTATTCATAAATTATATAATCTTTTTCTCCATCAAAATTTTTCTAATTTCATCCGATTTGATAAAATCTTTATCTTGCTTTGCTTTTATATATGCACTATATAATTCTTTTTCATCCTCATCTAAAACTTTATAAGTAATATCTAGTCCTAAGACATCAAGCATAATAAGTAGAGATTTAAAATTATCGATAAATAACTTATTATCAACTTCTTTAGCTCTTAAAATTTGATTGATCTTTTTAACTAGATTATACACTTCCATCAATGCGTTCGCGGTGTTTAAATCATCACATAGAGCATTGATAAAATTATGAAGTTCATCAACTTCTTCATATTTATCTAAATTTAAATTGTTAAGTTGTAAATATAAACCAGCTTGTTTAACTAAAGATTCAATTTTTAAATTTTCTCTTTGTGACATACTTATTGTATCGGCGGTGAAATTAATTGGTTGACGATAATGAGCACTTAAAATTAATAATCTAATTGATGGCCCGCCATATTTATCGATTAAATCGTCAGGATATAAGACATTTCCTAATGATTTAGACATCTTTTCAGTCCCAATATTAATAAAAGCATTATGCATCCAAAATCTCGCTATTTTGTTGTGATTTATTATTTGTGACTGAGCGATTTCATTTTCGTGATGAGGAAATTTTAAATCATAACCTCCTCCATGAATATCGATATAATGATTTTTAAATATCGAATCGATCATCACACAGCACTCAGTATGCCACCCAGGCCTACCCACGCCAAAAGGAGAATCCCACCTTATACCAACATTAGTATTTTTCCATAATGCAAAATCATAAGGGGAATGTTTTTCTTTATCTTCGTCAATTCTTGCCCCTACTTGAAGGGAGGATAAATCGATATTAGATAAGCATCCATAATCACTGACTTTACTTACATCAAAATAAATACCAGTTGAGGTTTTATAGGCTGCACCTTCTTCGATTAATCTACTTATATAATTAATGATTTGAGGAATATATTCGCTTACTCGAGGAGTTATAGTTGGTAATTTAGAGCCGATCATCTTTACGACATTTTCAAATAATTTAATATATTTTGAACTTAGTTCTAATTCCGATATATTCTCTTTTTGTGCGGCGTCGATTATTTTATCGTCGATATCGGTATAATTAGATACATAAGTAACTTCATAACCTAAATATTCAAATAGACGCCTCAAAGTATCAAATACGACAATCGGTCGCATGTTACCGATGTGTGGTCTATTGTAGACAGTTGGCCCACATACATACATCGAAACTTTTCCCTCCTCCAAAGGGGTAAAAATTTCTTCTTTATTAGTAAGAGAATTATATAGTTTTATTTGGTTTAAATTTTTCATAGTAGTTATTTTACCACCCTCTTCTTATTTATATAATAGGTAGATTTTATATTATTTTAGAAAAATATTATATATACGATTAAAAATATGTTTTATATAAAATAAAAGAACTGCTCATTTTTTCAAAAAACAAAGCAGTTCTAAATTATTTTTTTAAATATTAACTATTTATTAGGATATTTTTCTCTCTTTGAATTATAAGAGGTGTGGAGAAGTTCTTCAGCGAGGTGAGAACCAGGTTTACCTAAGAAATCTTCATAAAGTTTTTTAATATCTTTATTGTTGTGAGATTGTCTTACTACTTGTCTTTCATCTTCGCTGTAAAGGACGCTGGCGCGTTTCGCACAGTAGGTATCTAAAATATCATCGTCCTCATTTGGTAAAAGAAGAGGTTTGACATATGGTTGACCACCACCATTGATACATCCACCAGGGCAACCCATGACTTCGATAAACATGTATGGTGAGGTACCATTTTTAACTTGTTCTAAGAGAGGTTTTGCGTTTCTCATGCCGGAAGTAACAGCAACTTTAACAACAGTGCCATCGATATTGATATCAGCTTCTTTAACGCCTTCTAAGCCTCTAACTTCTTTAAAACCAATCTTGTCATATTCTTTGCCACTTAGCCAATAATAAGCTGTTCTAAGCGCGGCTTCCATAACTCCACCAGTTACACCAAATAAAGCTCCTGCCCCACTATATTCGCCTAATAGATCTTGATCAAATTCTTCATCTGGTAATTTTGACCAAACTATACCAGCGCGTTTAATTAATTTAGCTAGTTCTCTTGTTGTTAAAACCGCGTCGACATCACTAATCATTTCTTGTCTACTTCTCTCATATTTTTTTGCAACACAAGGCATGATAGAAACATTAAAGATATCTTTAGGGTCGATATTGTGCTTTTTAGCAAAATATGTCTTAATAATCGCACCCATCATCATGTGAGGAGATTTACAAGTCGATAGATTAGGTATTAATTCAGGATAGTAATATTCTAAATAATTTACCCAGCCAGGACTGCAGGAAGTAAGTTGAGGCAAGACACCTTTATTTTTAATTCTTTCAATAAGTTCATTGGCTTCTTCCATAATTGTTAAGTCAGCCCCAAAATTAGTGTCAAAGACACGATAGAAGCCTAATCTATGTAACGCAGCGACCATTTTACCAGTTCCACTAGTTCCGATTGGTTCGCCAAATTCTTCAGCAATTGCCGCCCTTACGGCAGGGGCAGTTTGAACGATGACATATTTACCTTGTCTAAATGCTTCATCGACTTTATCGATTTCGCTGTGCTCCATAAGCGCGCCAGTTGGACAGACATTGACACATTGTCCACACTGTATACAAGGACTAGTAGCAAAACTTCTATTTTGAATAGGAGAAACAATTGTTTTAAAACCACGATTTTCAAATCCTAAAATAGAAATGCCTTGCGCTTTGTTACATCTTGCTACACATCTACCGCACAAAATACATTTTGCAGTATTTCTTGTTAGGCCAGGAGCAAGCGTATCAAGAGTGGCAGGAGACATCGCGCCTTCATACATACCATCACGCGCGCCCACCATCTTGGCGACTTCTAATAATTCGCAGTGATTGTTTTTAGAACACTGCAAACAATTCTTTTGATGATTTGATAATAAAAGTTCAACTGAAGCGCGTCTCGCACTCGTCGCCTTTTCACTCGAAATAGATATTTCCATTCCTTCTGAAACAGGATATACACAAGATGCGACTAAACCTCTAGCACCTTTAACTTCTACTAAACAGACTCGACATGACGCTAAAGAGCATTCATCTTTTTTGAAATTACATAAGTAAGGAATAACAAAACCACATTTTCTCGCGGCTTCTAAGATAGTAAGTCCACTTTCAACTTGGAAAGGTTTACCATCAATTTTAATATTGACTAATGCCATGATGTATCTCCTCCTTATCGTTTAATAATCGCACCAAAGCGACATCCGCTCAAACATGCGCCACATTTGATACATTTAGTTGTATCGATGACAAATGGTTCTTTGCCGACGACACCACTAATCGCGTGGACCGGACATTGTCTTGCGCAGAGTGAACATTTTTTACATTTTTCTGGAATGATGTAATATTCTATAAGTTTTTTACAAACGTGAGCGGAACAACGTTTATCTTGAACGTGTTCTATATATTCGTTTCTAAATGAAGCGAGAGTTGAAAGTATCGGGTTAGCAGCGGTTTGTCCTAAACCACAAAGTGAATTAGATTTAACAACTTTTGACAATTCTTCTAATTTTGTAATGTCATCCATCGTCCCTCTACCTTCAGTGATTTTTTCTAATATTTCAAGCAATCTTTTCGTTCCTATTCTACAAGGTGAACATTTACCGCACGATTCATCGCAAATAAATGTCATATAGAATTTTGCGACATCGACCATACAGTTGTCTTCATCCATAACGATCGCGCCGCCAGAACCCATCATTGATCCTCTGGCGATAAGTGAATCGTAATCGATTGGTGTATCTAAATCTTTTTCAGTTAAACACCCACCACTAGGTCCACCAGTTTGGATAGCTTTAAATTTTTTATCGTGTGGAATGCCACCACCAATGTTATATATTAATTCTCTTAGTGTGACACCCATAGGTACTTCAACTAAGCCGACATTATTGACTTTACCACCTAGGGCAAACACTTTTGTGCCTTTAGATTTTTCAGTCCCAATTGAGGCGTATTTTTCCCATCCTTCTCTTAAGATGAATGGCACGTTTGCAAGTGTTTCAACGTTATTGATGACACTCGGTTTTCCCCATAAGCCCTTGACAGCAGGGAAAGGTGGACGTGGACGAGGCATACCTCTTTTACCTTCGATAGAATTTAGTAAGGCAGTTTCTTCACCACATACGAATGCCCCAGCCCCTAATCTAATGTGACATCTAAATGAAAAATCAGTACCTAAGATATGGTCGCCTAATAAACCATTTTCTTCACATAATTTAATCGCGTTTTTAAGTCTTGCCACCGCGACTGGATATTCAGCACGAATGTAGAAGTAGCCGTTTTTTGCCCCAATCGCATACCCAGCGATCATCATACCTTCGATGACGTTGAGAGGGTTACCTTCGATGATGGAACGATCCATAAATGCACCTGGGTCACCTTCATCGCCATTACAAATAATATATTTTTCTTCGCTGTCGACATCGTAAGCGAACTGCCACTTTCTACCAGTCGGGAAACCAGCTCCTCCTCTACCTCTCAAACCACTTTTTAACACTTCAGTGATGACATCTTGACGAGACATGCGAAGCGCGCGGTTAAGTCCGAGGAATGTTTCAAATCCAAGTGCTTCTTCAAACGATTCTGGATTTAAAGTGTCATTGCCTCTTAAAGCGATATCTCTTCTTTGAAGTTTATAGAAGTGAATGTCGGATTGTTTTTGCACCCTTACGTTATCGACTGGATCTAAGAATAACAATCTTTCAACTACTTCACCATTTAAGATGTCTTTTTCAAATATTTCATCGACATCATCTTCTTTAACTTGGGTGTATAAAGTTTCTTCTGGGAAGATTTTAACAAAAGGTCCTTTAGAGCAAAATCCAAAGCATCCAACAATGTTCGCGGTAACTTTATCTTGTAAATTATGCTCTTCAATCAATTTATTAAATTTATCTAAGAGATTTTGTGAATTTGAGGATAGACATCCAGTACCTCCACAAACGACAATCGCTCTATGTCCATCTTTAACTTTAATTTTTTTATCCATGCAACTAGAGCAGATTTTTACTCTTTCAATCAATTCTTGTTCATTAGTAATTTTATTCACTGACTACTTCCTCCTTCTTGCGATATTCGTCAACGATACTTTGACATTGCGAAGGTTTAACCATTGGATAAACTTTACCATTGATAGAAACGGCAGGTGCAAGTGCGCACGCACCGACGCATCTTAATACATCGAGTGTAAAAAGACCATCTTCTGTCGTCTTGCCAGGTTCGACACCTAGCACTTCTGCAAACTTGTCCAACACCGTCTGCGCGCCTTTGACATAGCAAGCAGTACCTAGACAAACACCGATCGCATATTTGCCTTTAGGAACAAGTGAGAAGAAAGAATAAAAGGTAACGACACCATAAATTTCTGAAACTGGAACATCGATAAGTGATCCGATTAATTCTTGTGCTTCGATTGGTATATAACCAAATTCACTTTGCACTTCAGAAAGGATAACCATTAATGGAGTAGGTTCATCTTTATGGGCGTAAACAATTTCAGCAATTCTTTTTGCTGCTTGAGGTTGTAAATGAGCCATCTTTTTCTCCTTACTAATTTATAATCAAAAATATTTTATATTTTTTTATCTTCGTATTCAATAAATTGTCAATGCTCTCAAATATATTTAAAAATTAAAATTTAATTGCAAGTATTAAAAAAATATTTATAAAAAACAAAAAACCCCTTAAAAATCAATTATTTAAGAGGAATTTTTGTTAAATTTGATTAAAATTATAAGACTAAATCTTTAGTTGAACGATTTTTTCCTCGTCCTGGTTTAAAGACAATTTTACCTTTTGAAATAGCCTGTATTGGACAGACAAGAGAGCAGAGCAAACATCCGACACACTTATCTTCGTTACAGTGTGGTCGTCTTTTTTCTTCATCCCACTCCATCGCTTGGTGGGCCCCATCATAACAAGATATGACGCATCTTCCACACCCTATACATTTGTCTGTATCAATAGACGGATAAATCTTATAATCTCTATCTAAATGCTCTGCTGGAATTATATTATTATTTGCTAAACCGACTAAATCTTCTAATTTATCAACATTTTGTTCATCCATATAGTGCATTAGTCCGTTAGTTAAATCTTCAATAATGCGGTATCCATATTCCATTATTGCCGTCGTCACTTGAAGAGTTTTACATCCTAACAATATAAATTCAACCGCGTCAATCCACGTTTCGATCCCACCTATTCCAGATAACTCAACATTCTTTAATTGTTCATCTTGTCGCATCTGTTGGATAAATCTTAGGGCAATTGGTTTAATAGCCTTACCAGAATAACCACTTATCGATGATTTACCATTGATGATCGGTAATCCAATCTTTTTATCTAAATCGACATTACATATCGATTTTACAGTGTTTATCGCGGCGATTCCATTCGCCCCACCTCTAATTGAGGCATTTGCCACTTCACACATATCGGTGACGTTTGGGGTCATCTTCGCCATAAAAGGTAAGTGAGTGCCACGTCTTACGGCTTTACAATATTTCTCACATAGTTCAGGTGAACTACCGACATCGCTACCCATCGCGTGACTTGTCATCTGTGGGCAAGAAAAATTAAGTTCGAGCATATCTGCCCCTGCTTCAGTTGCGAGCTTAGCTAATTGTTCCCACTCCTGTTCATTCGCTCCCATTATTGAGGCAATTAATACTTTATCTGGATAATCTTGTTTAAGTCTTCTAATATCGTTTAAATTATCGTCTAATGGATGCTCAGCGATTTGCTCCATATTTTTAAATCCGACAAATGGTGTACTTTCTTTCTCAAGTGTGTCAAAACGAGGCGAAACCTCATCAGCGATGAAAAACCCGATTGTTTTAAAAACAACGCCACCCCAACCTAAATCATAAGCTTTCGCACACATATCGTAACAATTGCCAACTGGAGAAGCACTTAGACAAAATGGATTAGGGAATTTAACTCCCATAAAATTGATAGATAAATCTTTTTTTACCATTTTATTTCCCTCCTAGATAAGTTTTAATCGCGTAAGCAACTTCTTTCGCACTTCTTACCGCGTGTACGACTGTCTTTTCATTATGTGATATGTCTCCGACATAAAAAACATTTGAGCCACCAATTCGATATGATTTTTCTTTAACTTCACCTTTTTCAAAATCGATATTTAATCCTTGTGTGTCTACTTCTTGCCCGACTGCTAAAACGATTAAATCAGCTTTGATGGTGATAGTTGAATCGATGAAGCGGTGTTTAAATGTAACGATATTATCTTTAACGCTTATTGGCATATATCCATCGATTATTGACACATTATTTTCAAGAGCAGTTTCTTTTTCTTCTCTACTTGCTCTAAATTCTTTATATGTCTCGTATACGACATCGCTCACTTGTTCTACTCTAAGTAACTTTAATGATGTATTGACATCCATCGCGACATCACCACCACCGATTACTAAAACATTTGAAGGTAGTTTTACATTTCCTTGGTTGTCTTTAATTTGTTTTAATAATTCGACCGCCGTTATGCAGTATTTATTATTTTTAAACATGTCAAGTGTCTTGCCTTTTGATGTACCGACCGCTAAAACGACCGCGTCATTTTGAAGTTGAAGAGTTGATAATGATATATCTTTACCAATCTTTATATTGGTGTAAAAATCGACACCTAAATCTTTTATTCTTTTAATTTCCATATCAACTATAGAAGAAGGTAGTCGATATTCAGGTATACCATATCTTAAATATCCACCTATTTTATTTTCTTTTTCATATACTGAGACGTTATATCCTTCTATAGCTAATAAACCAGCGATTGAAAGTCCACCAGGTCCTGATCCCACCACAGCGATTTTCTTGCCGTTATCTTTTTTTCTTTCTAATATTCTCATCCTATTTGTTGTTTCAAAATCAGTGATGTATCTTTGAATTCTACCAATATCTATCGGTTTATCAATACCACTTCTAGAACAACCTAATTGACAATATCTTTCAGTCGGACAAACTCTAGCGCATATCGAGCCTAAAATATTGTTGATTCTCACTGTTTCTGCCGCCCCTTTGATGTTAGAAAATCTAACAGAGCGGATAAATTTAGCGGGATTTGTACCAGCTGGACACGCTTTTGAACAAGGTGCATCTAAACATAGTAAACACCTAGATGCTTCTTCTTTCACTAAAAAGGGAGTATAAGCATCTTTATACTCTTTCATATAATCTTTCTTCATCGGATTCCTCCACAAATCGAGTTAATTAAAGTATATACAAAAATTAGTTAAAAATAAATATTTTAGGCATAATAAAAACTACCACCCAAATCGATGAATGGTAGTTTGAATTATTTTAATTAATCAACCCAAGTGACTAATACGACAGGCGAATTGTCACCACGTCTATTTTCTAAGCGAAGAGTCTTGGTGTATCCACCATTACGGTCTTTCATCTTCGGGCCTACTTCATTAAATAATACGTCGAGTGCGGAGATAGTTTTCTCTTCATCTCTATATACTTTTCTCACATAGGCTGAAGCGTTTCTTTTCGCGTTCATGACATCTTCTTTTTTAGTGAGTGTGACAAGACGCGCGGCTTGTTTAACGACATCTTTAGATACTGCTTCACTAACTTTAACTGCCCCGTGAATAAGTAGGTCACTTACCACATTGCGGAGCATATTTTCATATTTGCTTTTGGTATATGCGGCTTTAAATCTAACACCGGTTTTACCATGAACATTTTTTCTTCCTTGTGCTGGCATTTTCTTTTTCCTCCTTATTCATCATTGCCTTTGAATGAGAGTCCAATTTCAGCAAGTTTTTCTTTAATTTCTTTTAAAGATTTCTTACCTAAATTTTTGTATTTCATCATATCTTCTTCAGTTTTTTCAGTCAATTCCATAACAGTGTTGATAGATGCACGTTTTAAGCAGTTATAGCTTCTAACTGAAAGGTCGAGTTCTTCAATTTGAATGTTTTCAAATTTATTTTCTTCTTCACTTTCATCATCTTTTTCAATGTTAATATCGCGTGTAATCGCGCTTAAATTGTCAAATTTATTCAAGTGTTCAATCAATATTTTTGCAGCGAGTGCGACGGCATCTTGAGGTAATAATGAACCATTGGTCCAAACTTCAAGAGTCAATCTATCGAAGCGAGAATCATGTCCAACACGAGTTTGTTCAACGCTGTAATTAGCTTTTAAAACTGGAGAGTAATTGCTGTCAGTAGAAATGACACCTAGAGGTAGATTAGGGTGGAGAACTTTATTTTGTTCACCAGTGATGTAACCTCTACCATTTCTAACGTGAAGAGTAGCATTTAATTCACCCTCTTCAGTGACGTGAGCGATTACTAAATCTTTATTGACGACTTCGACACCAAATGGGCATTCAATATCCCCGGCGGTGACAACTTTTGGTCCTTTGATATTGAGATGAATTTTTTTGTTTTCTAATTTTGATTCATCATCGCCATCGATTTTTAACACTAAATCTTTGAGGTTGAGAATAATTTGGGTAATGTCTTCTTCAATACCTGGAAGGGCACTGAATTCATGACGAGCACCTTCAATTTCAATCGCATACATCGACGCGCCTGGTAAAGCGCTTAATAGTACACGGCGTAATGCGTTACCAAGAGTTAAACCAAATCCTCTTTCTAATGGTTCAATAACAAATCGACCATAGTTTTCATTACCATCATAATCTGCACTTGTAATGTCAAATTGTTCGAATGGATTTGCAATTTTCATCAAAAATTCCTCCTATTAATTAACCACGTGGGCGTTTTGGTGGACGGCAGCCATTATGTGGGATTGGTGTAGAATCGGTGATGGAGACGACTTGAAGTCCAGCGACACTTAAAGAGCGGATTGCCCCTTCTCTACCTGGACCAGGTCCTTTGACATCGACATCGACTGTTCTAATACCTTGATCATATGCATTTTTGCCTGCAGTTTCCGCAGCTTGTTGAGCAGCAAATGGTGTCGATTTTTTCGCACCTTTAAATCCTAATGCACCTGCACTACTCCAGGCTATAACATTACCTTGTTCATCACTGATTGTGACGATGGTGTTATTGAATGTTGAATGAATGTGAGCCACACCTTTGGTGTAGGAGCGTTTGACTTTTTTCTTACGAGTTGTTGTTTTAGTTGCCATAATTTACATCTCCTTTCATTATTTAGGTGCCGCTTTCTTATTGGCAATAGTTTTCTTAGGTCCTTTTCTCGTTCTAGCGTTAGTTTTAGTTCTTTGCCCACGAACAGGTAGACCTTTGCGATGTCTTAAACCGCGGTAACAACCAATTTCGGTAAGACGTTTAATATTTAATGCGACTTCTCTTCTTAAATCACCTTCGGTTTTATATTTGGCGATTTCGCCTCTTATCGCGTTGAATTGATCGTCGCTTAAATCTTTTACGCGAAGTCCTGGATTGACTTTCGCAGCTTCACAAATCTTTAAAGCAGTCGGTCTTCCAATACCGTAAATATAAGTGATGGAAATACCTACTGGCTTATCGTTTGGAATATCAACACCAACAATACGTGCCATATTCTATTAATCCTCCTAATAATTAACCTTGTCTTTGCTTGTGTTTTGGATCAGAGCAGATGACCATGAGTTTGCCATGTCTTCTGATAACTTTACACTTAGAGCAAATAGGTTTGACTGAAGGTCTGACTTTCATAAAGTTTTATTCCTCCTAAATTAATTCGTTTCTACTTGAAACGGAAAGTTATGCGGCCCCGTGTTAAATCATAAGGCGATACTTCAACCGTAACTCTATCACCTGGAAGGATGCGAATGTAATTCATTCGGATTTTTCCAGAAACGGTGGCCAATATTACGACTCCATTTTCGAGTTTTACCTTAAACATCGCGTTAGGTAAATTCTCGATAACTACCGCCTGTACTTCGATGACATCTTGTTTTGACATGCCTATTTCTCCCCCTCGTACATCGTTAATATCACATAGCCATCTTTCGTGACTATAACGGTATTCTCATAATGAGCAGAAAGTTTACCATCACGCATTTTAGTCGTCCATCCATCTGGAAGAGTTCTAGTGTAATGTTTGCCTTCCGCTACCATAGGTTCAATCGCGAGTCCCATACCTTCTTGAAGTATAGGTCCAACCCCTTCTTTACCATAATTTGGTATAACTGGGTCTTCATGAAGATGTGCCCCTACTCCGTGTCCGGTAAAGTCGCGAGGTAAAGAATATCCATGTGCTTCACAATATTCTTGAATTCTATGACTGATGTCGCCCAACCTCACACCTGGTTTAATAAGTTTTACCGCTTCGAAGAAACTTTGTTTAGTTGTTTCTATCAATCTTCTAGCGTTTTCTTTTATTTCTCCAACTGCGAATGTTCGACACGCATCAGCGCAGTAGCCTTGATAAGTTGCACCGACGTCAAGCGAGACAATATCTCCTTCTTTTAAGATGATATGTTTACTTGGGATACCGTGCACTAATGTGTCGTTAAGCGAGACACATATCGCACCTGGAAATCCGTTATAACCTTTAAATGTCGGCGTACAACCACGCTCTCTAATGATTTCTTCTGCTTTGTTAGAGAGATATTCGCTCGATACGCCTGGGCGGCAAAGAGGCTCTAGTTGTTTAAACACTTCAGCGACTACTTTACCTGCCTCACGCATCAAACTTATTTCACGTTCCGATTTGATAATAATCATATCTTACGCTTTTAAATATTGTGAAATCTCATCGAATAATGTTTTAGCACCTACTAGTGAATTAAAATTCTTAAGTAAACCTAATTTCTCATAATATTCGAGCAGAGGTTTAGTGCTTTCAACATAGTGATGTAAACGAACTTTAAGTGCTTCTTCGTTGTCGTCCGCTCTTTGAAAGAGAGGGCCTCCACAAATATCGCACACGCCGTCGACTTTTGGTTTCATCGTTTCGATGTGGTAAGGTGCACCACAATTTTTACAAACTCTTCTACCACTTATACGTCTGACGAGTTCATCTTGCTCGCATTCAAGATTGATGACAGTATCGATTTCTCTATTGATTTCTTTTGATAGTTTATCAAGCGCTTCAGCTTGGACTAATGTTCTAGGGAAACCATCGAGAAGGAATCCATTTTCACAATCTTTTTTTGCGAGTCTTTCTTTTACGATGCCAATGGTGACATCGTCTGGGACAAGGTCGCCTCTATCGATGAATGTTTTAGCTAATTTGCCTAATTCTGTCCCTTCTTTAATCGCTTCTCTAAACATATCACCAGTTGAGATATGAACGAGATTGAAGGCTTCTTTAAGCTGTTTAGCAGCTGTGCCCTTGCCTGCACCAGGTGGGCCCATTAGAATAATATTCATTTTCATGATTAACGACCTCCTCCAGCAACAACCTCATCGAATGATTTTCCAGCGAGAAGTCCATCGATTTGGTTATTAAGTTCAAGCGCGACACCGACGACGATGATCATACCAGTTCCACCCAAGGCGAGAGATGTATTAGAGCCAAATATACCACTCATAGTTAGAATGGAAGGAAGCGAAGCGATGAAGGCGAGCGCGGCAGCACCGATGACAGTGACGCGATTTAATACTTTACGCACATACCTTTCAGTTTCATTTCCTGGTCTAATACCTGGTATGTAACTACCATTCTTTTGGAAGTTTTCCGCCAGTTGTTGCGGATTGATTTGTAAATTTGAATAGAAGAAGGTAAATAAGACAGTGAGGACAATGTATATGATTAATCCCCATGGCATGTACCAACTTCCACCATTGAACCAAGGCATTTCATACAGTGTTGAGGTATTGAATATACCGAGCCACTGAGCATCTGATGCACCTGGATCAACAAAGGCGACAATGACGCTTGGAACCATCAAGATAGAACTAGCGAAGATGACTGGAATAACACCTGCGGAGTTAATCTTGATAGGTAAGAATGAAGCACGCGCCATACTTTGGGTTTGGCCACCACTTTTTCCTGAATGTTGAACAGGAATTTTTCTCTTTGACAATTCGATAAATGTAACAAAGGCAATGATAGCCAAATAAGCGAGGATATATAGGACAAATTGGAATATACCAGCAAGTTCGCTTCCAGTACCTTGTGAAGAGAGTACCCATGTGGCGAACGCTTGTGATATTTGAGTTGGTAAAGATGCGACAATACCAGCAAAAATAATCATTGATATACCATTTCCAATACCTTTTGATGAGATTTGGTCACCAAGCCACATGACGAGAAGTGACCCCGCTAGCATAATGACGACGACATATATGTATGTGAGCCATTCATATGAACCAGCTTCGAATGATATATATTCGTTATTCATCATCGTTTGAATGATACCATAAGCTTGTACAGCACCAATCATAAGTGTCAAATAACGTGTGGCTAATTCTATTTTTCTTCTTCCGTATTGACCTTGTCTTTTCAGTTCACTTAAAGCTGGAAGGACATCAGTCGACAAGAGTTGAATAATGATTTGTGCGGTGATGTATGGAGATACTCCAAGAGCGAAGATAGAGAATGTTTGAAGCGTACCTCCGCCGAGTAAGTTCATCAAACTCAAAGCGTTGTTTTCGCTTAAATATCCACTTAATTCTTCACCTAATGTTACACCTGGCACGGTTATCTGCGCGCCAATGCGGAAGACAAGAAGAATCATGACCGTAAATAATAGACGGTTCATGATCTCTTTATTTCTTAATATAGCGCTAAGTTTCTTCATAATTAGATGACCTCAGCACTTCCGCCAGCATCTTCGATGGCTTTTAAAGCAGACTTAGAAAATTTATTAGCTTTGACAGTTAATTTCTTTTCAAGTCTCCCGTTTCCTAAGATTTTTAATCCATCATATTCCTTGGTTAATAAACCAGTTTCTTTCAATAATGCTGGGGTGACAACTGTACCTTCATCAAAACGATTTAATGAAGAGACATTGATGGTTGCATATTCGATGCGGTTGACATTTTTAAATCCGCGTTTTGGGATACGGATGTAATATGGCATTTGTCCACCTTCAAATCCAAGACGGACACCGCCTCCACTACGAGCGTTTTGACCTTTGTGACCTTTACCAGCAGTTTTACCATTGCCAGAACCAATACCTCTACCTTTACGGAAAGATGAATGTCTTGAGCCAACGCTCGATTGAAGTTCATGCAGTTTCATTTTTAGCACCTCCCTACTAAATTTTAATGTGACACCAAACTTAATTATTCAGCTTGGCTTCGAAGAGCTTTCACTTCTGCATATGATTTGAGTTGTGATAAGCCCTCATTTGTCGCGCGGATGACGTTGATTGATGCGCGTGAACCATAAACTTTAGAACAGACGTTTTGAACGCCAGCAAGTTCTAGTATAGCACGAACTGGGCCACCTGCGACAACACCAGTACCTTCAGGAGCAGGTTTTAAATAAACTTTGCACGCACCAAATTTACCGATGACTTCGTGAGAAAGGGTTGCACCTTTGCTGAGTTTAATAGTATGAAGATTTTTTCTTGCCGCTTCGCCTGCCTTTTTAATGGCGTCTGGTACTTCGCTTGCTTTTGCTAAAGCAAAGCCATATCTACCTTTACGGTCGCCGATGACGACAAGCGCGGTAAATTTCATACGTCTACCACCTTTGACGGTTTTAGAAACACGGTTGATGTAGACAACTCTTTCTTCAAATTCTTTTTGCTCTTTGTGAGCATCTCTTTTGTCAGGACGACGTGGTCCTTTTCTATCTCCGCGAGGACGTCTATTACCACTATTAACTGGTTTGGATTCAGCTTGTTTTGCTTCTTCTACTTCATTAGCAACAACTTCTTTTTTCTCTTCTTCCATTGTTTAGTCCTCCTTTAGAATTTTAATCCCGCTTCTCTAGCAGCTTCTGCAAGTGCTTTTACGCGGCCGTGATAGATGTATCCAGAACGATCGAATACGACAGATGTAATCTTTTTCGCTAACGCTTTTTTAGCGATGTCTTCACCAACTTTAGCGGCAGCTTCGATATTCGAACCATTCTCTAATTTTAAGCTCATCGATGAAGAAGAGACGAGAGTTACACCTTTATCATCATCGATAATTTGAGCTTCGATATTTTTGTTTGAGCGGTAAAGGCAAAGTCTAGGACAAGTAGCTGTGCCACTAATTTTTTCTCTAATACGTGCGTGACGTCTTAGACGAGAAACATTTTTTGATTCTTTATTAATCATATCTTAACTCCACCTTTCTATTTCTTACCACCACTTGAGGCACGTTTACCTTCTTTGGTGTGTACGACTTCGTTTTTGTATCTTATACCTTTTCCTAAATATGGTTCTGGAGGTCTAACTTCTCTAATGCGAGAAGCAGTTTGTCCCACCGCTTGTTTGGAGATACCTTCAACGACGATTTCTGTCGCACTTGGGCAAGAAATTTTTACTCCTTCATTAGGGACGATGGTGATGGTGTGGCTATATCCAGCCCAAAGAGTGACATTTTCACCTTGCATTTGAGCTTTATAACCGATACCTTTCATCTCTAATTCTTTTTTATAACCTTGGCTGACACCGACTACAGCATTGTGCACATTAGCGCGTGTCGTGCCGTGATTTTGTTTTGTTTGTTTCATTTCGTTTTGGCGGGTGAAGGTGATAGTTTGTCCATCGACATGCATATCGATGCCACTATTGATTTTGACATTTAATGTGCCTTTTGGACCTTTTACGACAGCGTTACCATTTTCTAAAGTGACACTGACACCTTCTGGTAAGATAATATGTTTATTTCCAATACGTGACATATATTTTCCTCCTACCAAACATAAGCGAGAACTTCGCCACCGATACCTAGTTTACGTGCTTTGGCGTCAGTCATAACACCTTGTGAGGTGGATATGATTGCAATGCCTAATCCTTTTAAGACTCTAGGGAGTCTATCCGCACCGACATTGACGCGTAAACCTGGTTTTGAAATTCTTCTAAGACCAGCGATGACACCGATGCCGTCGTTGGTATATTTGAGGGTAAGAGTCAATTCTTTTTTGACATCGCCCTTGACTTTATAATCGTTAATGAATCCTTCTTCTTTTAAGATTTTAGCGATTTCAACTTTCATCTTGGAGGAAGGAATAGAAACGGTGTCATATTTTAATGCATTGGCGTTTCTTATGCGTGTGAGCATATCTGCAATTAGATCTGTCATCATAATATTTTTCCTCCTTTATTACCAAGATGATTTTTTCATGCCTGGAATCTCACCTTTGTACGCTAATTCGCGAAGGCAGATACGGCATAAATGGAATTTTGAATAGACAGCGTGAGGACGTCCACAACGTTCGCAACGGGTATATTCTTGTACTTTGTATTTTTTTGGTCTCGCACAGCGGACCTTTGCACTAGTTTTTGCCATTTAGTTTTGGACTCCTTTCTCTTATCTAGCGAATGGCATACCTAATAATTCTAATAAGGTATATGCCTCTTTATCAGTTTGAGCGGTCGTAACGATAACTACATCCATACCACGTACTTTGTGTACTTTATCATAGTCGATTTCAGGGAAGATGAGTTGCTCTTTTATACCTAAAGTATAATTACCTCTTCCATCGAAAGAGTTTTTACTCACTCCTCTAAAGTCACGAACACGTGGGAGGGCAATCGAGACGAGTTTGTCGAAGAATTCATACATTCTAGTTCCGCGTAAAGTGACTTTACAACCGATCGCTTGCCCTTCTCTAAGTTTGAAGGATGCGATTGATTTTTTAGCCTTGGTGATGACTGGTTTTTGTCCAGTAATTACCCCTAGTTCATTGACAGCGTCTTCTAATTTCTTCGCGTCGCTTGTCGCATCACCAACACCAATATTGATGACGATTTTGTTTAGTGAAGGGATTTGCATTGTGGAAGAATATTGATATTTTTCCATCAAAGCTTTTCTCACTTCACCTTCATAGTGGGCTCTAACTCTTGGGATATAAGCGCTCACTTTGTGGGCGGAAACTTTCTTTTCGACTTTTTTCTCTTCTTTTACTTCGACTGTTTCTTCTTTTTTAACAGTCGTCTTTTTAGCGGTGCTTGAGGTCGTCTTTTTAGCGGTGCTTGTTTTCTTTTTAACTTCTTCTGCCATTTTTACTTCCTCCTTATAGCACAGTGCCGCTCGCCTTGGTTACACGGACTTTTTTGCCTTTAACTTCTTTGTGACCTATACGAGTTGGTTTTTTTGTTTTAGGGTCTAATATCATGACATTTGACGCATCGATTGGTGCGTAGATATCCATGATGGCCCCTTCAGTATTTTGTTGAGTTGGTTTTTTGTGTTTTTTACGGACATTGACGTTTTCCACTACGACGCGATTTGATTTTGGATCGACTTTTTGAACAACGCCGACTTTACCTTTATCACGTCCAGCGATAACGATGACTTTATCACCTTTTACTATATTCATCGTTTTTCCTCCTTATAACACTTCTAGAGCGAGGGAGACAATCTTCATAAATTTTTCTCCGTGCTCTCTTAATTCACGTGCGACTGGGCCAAAAACACGAGTGCCGATAGGATTGCAATCATCGTTGATGACCACTACTGCGTTGTCATCAAATCTAATGGTTGAACCATCAGGACGGTTGATAGCCTTTTTAGTGCGGACAATGACGCATTTGACGACGTCACCTTTTTTAACTTTAGCGTTTGGGATAGCGTCTTTAACCGCACAGAGAATGATGTCACCGATGGAGGAAGATTTACGGTTTGAACCACCATAGAGGCGGAAGGCGCGAACTTTTCTCGCTCCTGAATTATCAGCGACAACAAGATTTGTTTCGTTTTGAATCATTATTCAGCTTCCTCCTTCTTATCTTCTTCCTTAACTTCTTCGGTTTCACCGGTTAAGATTTCTTCTTTTAATTCAGCTTCAGCTTCTTTGACAGTAAGTTCAGCTTGCTTGTCGATAGAAACTAATCTAAATCTTTTTAAAGCACTTAATGGGCGAGTTTCCATGATGGTGACAGTATCGCCAACTTTGCACTCATTCTTTTCATCGTGCGCGTAATACTTTTTAGAATATTTAACGCGTTTACCATATTTTGCATGTCTTTTGTAAGTTTCAACAAGGACGACGATGGTCTTATCATTTTTATTAGCGACGACGACACCTTGAATAGTACGTCTAGTTGCATTTTCTCTTTCCATAACCATTTTTATCCTCCTTATTTATTTTGTAATTCGCGTTCACGAATTACCATGTTGATGCGAGCGATGTCTTTTCTTACCGTTATGACATCTTCTCCTCTTTCGAGCGCGCCGACGGCTTTTTTACGTCTTAACTCGAAGAGTTGTTCTTTGAGAGAGTAGAGCTTTTCATTAAGTTCACTCGTACTCATATCGCGGACTTCAGAAATTTTCATCTCTACTTATCTCCTTTCTTAACCACTTTACATTTGAGTGGTAATTTATAGGCAGCGAGGCGTAGTGCTTCTATGGCATCTGCTTCAGGAACACCACCGATTTCAAACATGACTCTGCCTTCTTTAACTACTGCAACCCAGTATTCTGGTCCACCTTTTCCGCTTCCCATACGAGTTCCAGCAGCTTTTTTCGTCTTGGCTAAATGTGGGAATATTCTAATCCAAATTTTGCCAGTTCTTTTTGTGTATCTTGAAAGTACGACACGGGCTGCTTCAATTTGTCTTGCGCTCACCCAATTACCTTCGACAGCTTGGAGACCATATTCACCAAAGCTAACTTCAGTTCCACCTTTAGCGTGCCCTTCATATTTGATGATATGTGGACGGCGGTATTTTGTTCTTTTTGGTTCTAACATGTTTATTCTCCTTTCGTCTCATTTTCAGGAGTTGGTTTGTTCTTTCTAACTTCACCGCGGCAAATCCAGACTTTAATGCCTAATTTACCATAAGTTGTCATCGCCTCTGCAACAGCGTAGTCGATATCGCTTCTTAAGGTATGTAGAGGGATGATACCTTCTTTATAGCCCTCGCTTCTTGCGATATCCGCACCACCAAGACGGCCAGAGATGACAGTACGGCAACCTTTTGCTCCTGCTTTACGAACTTTTTGAATCGCTTTCTTTTGAACGGTTCTAAAGCTCGCTCTTTCTTCGAGTTGTTTAGCCATATCTTTCGCGACAAGAGTTGCGTCTAGATCTGGTTGAGTAACTGCGAGTGGAGTAATTCTAATGCCTTTGACTCCGACATGTTTAGCAAGTCTTTTTGCTAAATTTTTAACATTGTCGTTATTTTGTCCGTGAATTACACCAGGTTTTGCGACATGGACGAACACTTCTATTCTTTGTCCATTGTCAGTTTTGGTTCTTTCAATTTCAATGTGGGAGAGGAGTGCCTCTTTCACACTTTTATCTGCTTCTAAAAATTTACGAATCTTGATGTCTTGATTGAGATAGACATGAAAATCATTGTCATTAGCATACCAACGAGAATTCCAATTGCGGTTGACGCCGATACGCATACCTACTGGATTAACTTTTTGACCCATTTGTTAACTTTCCTCCTATCTCATTTTGACTACCACAGTGATGTGGCTCGTTCTTTTTACTAAGCCCGAGGCTGAACCTTTAGCTCTCGGCATGTATCTTTTCATTCTAAGACCATCATTTGCGTAGATGGTGTCGATGTAAAGAGCATCTTTATCCATTCCGAAGTTGTTTGTCGCATTTGCCATAGCCGAGCGAATAACTTTACTCACTGGCTCACTAGCAGCGCGGTTGACATTTTCTAATATGCCAAGTGCTTCATTGACACTTTTCCCACGGACTAGATCGATTACCAATCTCACTTTGCGAGGAGTGACGCGGACATTAGTGGCTATCGCTCTCGCTTCAGTTGGCATTGGTTTTGAAGGTTTTTTGACTTCTTCTTTAACAGGTTTCTCTTTCTTAGCTTTTTTTGCTTTAGGAGAAGTCGCTTCTTCTTTTACTTCTTCTTTGACTTCTTCAGCGACTTTTTTCGTTTTCTTTTCTGCCATATTTACCTCCATTATTTACCAGCCGCGGCGGCTTTATCTTCAGCGGTGTGGCCGGTATGTCCGGTATATTTTCTCGTCGGTGAGAATTCACCTAATTTATGTCCGACCATATCGTCGGTAACATAAACTGAGATATGTTCTTTTCCGTTATAGACGGCAAAGGTGTGACCCACGAATGCTGGGTAAATGGTTGAGCGGCGTGACCAAGTTTTAATGATTTCTTTTTTACCGCTTTTGTTGAGTGCTTCGACTTTTTTCATTAAATGTTCATCGACGAATGCACCTTTTTTCAAACTACGTGCCATTATTTTTTTCCTCCCATCTATTATTTAGCGTTGCGTCTTCTGACAATTAATTTGCCTGACGCTTTCTTTTGATTGCGTGTCTTGACACCTAACGCTCTCTTACCCCAAGGAGTTCTAGGAGCGTCGCGACCGACTGGTGATTTACCTTCACCACCACCATGTGGGTGGTCGTTAGGATTCATGACAGAACCTCTAACTGTTGGTCTAGTGCCTTTCCATCTAGTTTTACCAGCTTTACCTAAGTTGATTAAGTTGTAATCTTCGTTACCGACGATACCGATTGTCGCACGGCAAGTATTGACTACTTTTCTTACTTCACCTGAGGCAAGTCTAATAATTGCGTATTTACCTTCAAGACCTAACACTTGAGCGCTTGTTCCAGCCGCTCTACATAATTGTCCACCTTTACCAGGTTTTAATTCGACATTGTGGATGAAGGTACCTTCTGGAATGTTTTTAAGTTGCATGGCGTTACCGACTAAGATATCGCATGCATCGTTTGACAATACTTTGCTACCGACTGTTAAGCCTTTAGGCGCGAGTATATATCTTTTTTCTCCATCCGCGTACGCGAGCAAACATATATTTGCATTGCGGTTTGGATCGTATTCTACTGTTTTGACCGTCGCTGGGATATTGTCCTTATCACGTTTGAAATCGATAATGCGGTACTTGCGTTTATGTCCACCACCGATATGTCTTGTGGTGATGACACCTTGATTGTTTCTACCGCCAGATTTTGTCAAACTGACTAATAAGCTTTTCTCAGGAGTTGCACTCGTAATTTCTTCGAATGTCGAATTGGTCATATTACGACGTGATGGAGAAGTTGGTTTATAACTTCTAATTGACATTTGTTTTCCTCCTATAATTTAGTTAAGTTATTCTTTGAATAAGTCGATTGCTTCACCACTTACGATAGTGACAATCGCTTTTTTATATCCCGCGAGGGTTCCTTTATATCTAGTTCCTCTTGAAAGGGATTTAGCCGCCACATTGGAGACTTTGACATCAGTTACTTTGACTTGGAAAATTCTTTCGAAAGCAAGTTTGATTTCTGTCTTGTTAGAATTCTTGTTGACTCTCACTGTGACTTTGTTTTCATTTTGCATTAACGCCATGGTTTTTTCGGTTATAATTGGACGATCAATCACGGTGTAATCTTTTTCTGTCGCTTTTTGGAAGCGTTGAGTTTTTGCTGTTTCTTTTTTTGCTTTACGTGCCATATTACTTTAATGCCTCCTCAACAGTTTTTGCCGCATCTTTGCTCATAACCAAGGTATCGACATTTAATAAGTCAACTACGCTGACATTGTCGGAGGTAACTAATTTTACCCAACCGAGGTTTCTTGCTGAAGCGTATAATTCTTCATTTATTTCATCGACAACCACTAGTACTTTGTTACCGACTTTAAGAGCGTCGAGCATCGCGACGAATGCTTTTGTCTTTTTATCGCTCATTTTGATTTCATCCACGACTGTCAATTTATTTTCACTGACAGCGAGAGATAATGCACTTTTCTTTGCTAAGCGATATTCTTTCTTATTTTGAGAAAGTTTGAAATTTTGATTACCGGTTGGACCAAAGACATTACCTCCACCAACCCAGATAGGGCTTCTCGTACTACCAGCACGGGCTCTACCAGTACCTTTTTGTCTCCAAGGTTTTTTTCCGCCACCACTGACTTCGTGTCTCTTTTTTGTCTTTGCAGTCGCTTGACGCACATTAGCGTGTTCAACCATAACGGCATCGAAGAGAACTTGTCGATGAGGTTCAACGCCGTAGACGGAAGCACTTAAATTCATTTTGGAAACTTCTTCGCCAGCCATGTTATACACTTTTACGCTGACATTTTTCTTTTCTGCCATAATTATTTAACTCCTTTCGTCTTATTCAGCTTTTGTTTCACTTTCGACTGGTGCAACTGGAGTTCTATCGATCAATGTCTTGACGACTGGTTGACCTTTTTGAGCTTTGATTGCACTTCTTATAGTGACGATTGATTTTCTCGGACCTGGAAGTCCACCTTTGATAAGGATGGCGTTTCTTTCAACATCGACCTTGATTACTGTCAAATTCAAGATAGTTGCAGATTTGTTACCATGATGTCCTGACATGTGTTTGCCCGGAATGACGCGGTTGTTACAACGTCCATTGTTAGAGAACGAGCCTTGACCTCTATGATAACCAGAACCATGTCCTTTAGGGCCGATAGACATATGCCAACGTTTGATGGTGCCAGAATATCCTTTACCTTTGCTAGTGCCGATGACATCGACGACATCGCCGGTTTTAAACATGTCGACCGTAATCTTATCACCTAACTTGTAATTTGACATTTCGTCGCCTCTAAGTTCGGCATACACTTGATGAGGATTAGTACCAGCCTTTTTAACAATACCTTTTTCAGGCTTATTAGCACGGCTTTCTTTCTTATCTTCATATCCGACTTGAACAGCGACGTAACCGTCTTTTTCTAAAGTCTTAACTTGAGTAACTACATTTGGTAAAACTTCAACTACTGTAACAGGATACATTGTGCCATCTTCAGCAAAGACTTGAGTCATGCCCATTTGACGACCTAATATTGCTTTCATCTTGTCTTACCTCCTTATAGTTTAATTTCAATATCAACTCCGGCAGGTAAATCGAGATTTTTTAAGGCGTCGATTGTTCCTTTGCTAGGATTGATAATGTCAATAATTCTCTTGTGGGTTCTAATTTCGAATTGTTCACGAGAATCTTTGTACTTGTGAACCGCTCGTAATATTGTAAATACTTGTTTTTCCGTCGGGAGCGGAATTGGTCCCACAACACCAGCATTTGTTTTCACCGCAGCATCAACGATTTTACGCGCACTTGAATCAAGGTTGGCAGGATCGTATGCTTTGAGGCGAACCCGAATCTTTGTTGTTTTTGCCATGAACTTTCCTCCTAATATCACTTCAGGCTTGACTAATTCGTTCAGTGAGAATTCCCGGATATACCTTCATGACAACGCCTGTGGGTGTATCCGCAACCTCGCACGTCAACGCGAACAGTCAACGTTAAGACTATACCCTTTTGCGTATACGCTTGTCAATAATAATTTTATAAAAATTAATAAAAAATATAAAAAAAGACTATTTTTTGTCTTCAATAGTGTTTTCCCGTCTTGAATATCATTTAGTGAAATTCACGTTTTTATACTTTTTTCTCTTGTTTTTTTAAATAATTTTGGTAGGAAAAAAGGCATCCGCAATACTCTTGGAAGTAGAGATTATATTTTTTACAGATGAGGAGTTCTTTTTCGTATCCGTTATTTTTTTTAAAGTCAGCACACAGCCATCTAGGACCATTAAACTTTTTCTCTAATTCTAGTCCAATCTCATTTATATCTTGAGCATTTTTGTATCTAGATATACTCATCACCGTCCCAACATAATCGAAATGATGACTTGAAGCGTATTGATAAGAGTAGGTTAGTCTAAGTCTAAAGCATATACGGCATCTTTCATACCCTTCTTTATCATTTTCATGCCCTTTGATCGTGTCAAAAAAGTCATTTTGATTATATTCTGGTTCGATGATATTAATATATTTCACTCCAATTAAATTTAAATAATGTTTCAATTCTTCTTTTCGCCTCAAATATTCTTCTTTTGGATATATGTTAGGGTTATAGTACATGATTGTAATATCAAAATAATCACCGAATAATTCAAAGGGAACGCAAAAGCAAGGGCCGCAACAAACATGGAGCAATAATGATGGCTTTTTCCCTTCATTTTTAATTGTTTCAAGTGTTTTATACAAAGTTTTTTGATAATTAACATTATTTTTCATAAATAAACATCGAGTCTCCAAATGAGAAAAAACGGTATTTTTCTTTTATTGCGTGTTCGTATACTTCTAGCGTAAATTCTCTTCCCATAAACGCGCTCACTAGCATGATGAGAGTAGATTTAGGAAGGTGGAAATTAGTTATTAAAGCTTTTACAACTTTATATTCATATCCTGGTTTAATAAATATATTTGTACTTTCTTTACAAGGATATATTTTTTGATATTTATTAAAGTTAGCTTCTAGAGTTCTCACTGAAGTAGTACCAACGGCAATTATTCTTCTATTTTCTTTTAAAGCGAGGTTAATTCTTGACGCGGCGTATTCATCTATTTCATACACTTCTGAGTGCATGACGTGGTCTTCTATTTTATCGACTTTAACTGGTCTAAAAGTTCCTAGCCCTATGTGTAAAGTGATATCGATTATTTCAACACCTTTTTCTTTTATTTTCTCTAATAATTGAGGAGTAAAGTGAAATCCAGCAGTTGGGGCGGCTGCACTTCCCTCAATTTTGGCGTACACTGTCTGATATCTATCATTTTCATCTAGTTGTTTTTTAATGTATGGGGGGAGAGGCATCTTTCCTAATTTATCTAATATTTCTAAAAATATTCCTTTGTAAATAAATTTGATATGTCTTATACCTTCGTCACATACTTTTGTGCATACGCCCTTTAGTTCTTCATTTTCTCCAAAACTTATTTCAGTCCCAATCTTTATCGATTTAGCGGGCCTAGTTATACATTCCCACGTATCTTTTTCGCCTTCTATTTCATGTAAAAGAAGTATTTCAATATGGGCGTTAGTTTGTTTTTTTATCCCAAACATCCTTGCGGGTATGACTTTAGTGTTATTTCTAACTAAAACATCGCCTGGTTTAAGACAATCGATAATGTCGTGAAATATGTGATCTTCATAAGTTTTATTTTTCTTATCGATAACAAGAAGACGCGATTCATCTCTTTTTTGAGCGGGACTTTGTGCAATTAGTTCTTCTGGTAAATCAAAGTCAAATAATGAAATATCCATTAAAACCCCCTCTTATCGTTATATTTTTTAATCATTTCTTCTTTAAAAGATAAAAAGCGATCTTCCTTAATTGCTTTTCTAGCTTCTTCCATTAAGTGTATTAAAAAGCGAATATTGTGGATGCTCAACAATCTTTTACCAAATGTTTCATCACACACATAAAGATGCCTCAAATATGCTTTTGTATAATGTTTACAGCAGTAGCAATCACACTCATCATCTAGTGGAGTAAAATCATCTTTATATTTTGCGTCTCTTATATTTATTCTCCCTTTTGAAGTCATTAGCGCCCCGTGTCTTGCTAAACGGGTTGGAAGGACACAGTCGAACATATCGACACCATTTTCTATTCCTTCTAGTAAATAATCAATTGAACCGACGCCCATAATGTATTTAGGTTTATCAACTGGCAAATATTCAACCGCATACTGTATCATCTTTGAATAAACTTCTTTAGGTTCACCAATTGAAGTGCCCCCTATCGCATATCCAACAAAATCAATTTTTGATAATTCTATCGCACAGTACTCTCTTAAATCTTTATATTCTCCACCTTGAACAATTCCAAATAAGGCTTGGTCGTCTCTCTTTTGGGCGTCTTTACATCTTTTTGCCCACCTGATAGTTCTCTCTGTCGATTCTTTAACATACTCATATGTTGATGGGTAGGGGATACATTCATCTAACACCATGATGACATCCGCGCCTAATTTCTCTTCTATTTCAATAACTTTTTCTGGAGTGAATTCCATCAAGTCACCATTTAAATGATTTTTAAAAATTACTCCTTCTTCACTTATTTTTCTATTTTGAGATAAAGAGAAAACTTGAAAACCACCACTATCGGTTAAGATTGGTCCATCATAATTCATAAATTTGTGTAGACCACCAGCTTTTTGTACGATATCTTCTCCCGGCCTTAAAGAAAGATGATAAGTATTAGCTAATATAAAACCACTCCCCATACTTTTTAACTCTTCTGGGGAAAGAGTTTTAACGGTCGCCAGTGTCCCTACGGGCATAAACATCGGTAGTTCAACATCTCCGTGAGGGGTATGAAGAATACCATACCTAGCCTTACAATTTTTATCTTTATGTAATATTTGTAAATAAAAATCTTTCATCTTAATCTATTTGTTCAAAATCATCGATAGTTCTACCACATATTGGGCAAACAAAATCTTTAGGAAGTTCATCTCCTTCATAAATATATCCACATATTTTACATTTATAATGATGTTTAGCGGCACATTCTTTTTTATTTTTTGAAGGTAAAAGAATTTCATCAATCATTTTATTTAATGTGTCGACATCTTCTTCTTTAAATACTGATTTGATAGTCAATGAAGTATTTAAGAAATAGTTATTTGATAAAACTTTTAATTTTTCTTGCATCAAACGTTTAGCTTGAGGAGCCCATGAGCCATTTTCTACAAAACCAAATGTTTTATTTTGGATATTGTGCGAGGTTAAGAAAAATAAATATTGTTCCATTTTAGGGAAAAGAAACATGTTGAATGTCGAACAAAATAAAACGATATTTTTATAAATAAATGTTTTAGATAATGCGTCGGTGACGTCATCAACATTTAAATTGATAAATTCACATTCAACTCCTCTTTTATTTAATAATTCCATCATCTTACGCGCGGCTTCATGAGTGTGTCCATACACCGAAGCAGAGACAACTAAAACTCCTTCTTTTTCTGCAGTGTAGGATGCCCATTTTGTATATAAATCTATAAATTCAGGGATGAGTTGAGTATGGATTGGCCCGTGGAGTGGACAAATTCTTTCAATGGCAAATTTAGAAGCTTTCTTTAAACAATTTATGACTTGTTCACCATATTTACCGACAATATTAGTGTAGTATCTTCTACTTTCTTCAATTAGTTCATCGTGGTCAGGATAATCTTTTGAATCCATGTGATTAACGATGCTAAATGAACCAAACCCGTCAGCGGAGAAAAGTGTCCTAATAGTTGGATCATAAGACATGATAACTTCTGGCCAATGCACCATCGGGGCGTTAAAAAATACTAATTCATGTTTACCTAATCTTAAAACATCCCCTTCTTTCACTAAATGTTGATTTTTAATGACTACAGTTGGGAAAAATTGATGTAACACATTTAAACCAAGTTGAGAGATATACACAGTGACATCTGGATATAAATTTAAAATTTTAGCAATTCCCGCGGTGTGATCTGGTTCTAGGTGATGGATGACAAAGTAATCAAGTTTTCTCCCATTTAAACCTTTTACAACTTCATCGATAAATTCATCTAATAAATCTTTTTCAATTGTGTCTAATAAGCATGTCTTTTCATCTAGATAAAGATAAGAATTATATGACATACCTTTTTTAAGAGGTATCTCACCTTCAAATATTCTTTCACTAAGATTATTTAATCCTAAAAAATATAAGTCGTTAATAATTTGTTGCATAAATAAGTCCTCGCTTTCTCGTCAATAATTATATATGGGAAAACTAAAAATGTATAATAAAACGAAATATATTTTAAATTTTATAAAATTTATTATTGAAGATATACTTATTTTAGAATTTAAAATTGATATTTTGTGAAGCACCGATGAGAAGGAAAAAATCTTTCCTCTTTTTTATCGATAAATAAATAAAATAGCCCACTATCATGACGACGAGTTCACCTAACGCCACACTAATTATCGATATGAGAAGAGGCTCATTAAGTAGAAAATATAGTTCTAAACCAACGACTATTCCGTTAAACAAAACTGGAAAGACAATCGCTAGTAGTAGGTGCTTACAAAACATGATACATAGACATGATAACAAAGTCGCCAAAGTGCCAAAAAGCGTATCTAATAATCCTAAAGGACTAGCGATATTTGCTAATGCACAGCCTAAGCATATCCCAAGCGTATAATCTTTTCTAAAAAAGCATAGTAAGACAAGAATTTCTGCAAAGCGCAACTGGATACCTTCAAAAGAGATTGGGTAGGTTACTAATGTCAATATGACATACATCGAGGCGACTATCCCGTTAGAGGCGATAGAACGCACCAAATTGTTATTCATTTTTTCCTCCTTGTTTTACATGGTGGTTAGCAAGGACAACACCATAGATTTATCGTATAATAATATAAATTAACGCTATTAAAGAAAGCAAGAATAATATTGATATGACAACATACACTCCTATTTCTTTTTTATCAATTCTATATTTATTGTTTTTATTCTCGTCTTTCATAAATTATATTTTAATCTTTAAAATCATCTACTATCAAAGGCGAAATCGATAGATAATTAATACCTTTAATTTTTCTTTTTTCGATTGAATTAGTTACAACAATATCGGCGATTTGCTTAGATTTTAATAATTTTTTACTGTTTTTTGATAATACGGCGTGCGAGGCACATATAAGTACTTTTTTAGCTCCTTTGTCTTTAAGGAGTTTACTTGCACTTATCAATGTCCCTCCTGTATCGATGATATCGTCCACGATGATACATGTCTTATCCTTTACATCGGCGTCGCTTTTTAAATGCTCTGCCTTATTAGGAGCAGGGCGATATTTATCAAGTATTATTACTGGGGCGTTTTTTAAAGCGTCACCAAGTAGATGTGCTCTTTCATTTGAGCCGTGGTCTGGAGAGACTATTACGATATTATTTTTATCGTTAATTTCATCATTTAAAATCGATTCGTAATAATTTTTAAATAAAGATGTTGTAGGTTTATTTATAAATTCGGTTTTAAAAAAGTCTTTTATGTCTTTATGATGGATGTCAAAAGATATTATTTTATCCACTTTCGCGGTGTCTAGTATCCTCGCAACTACTTCACATGATATCGGTTCATTTTTAAAAGACACTCTCTCTTGTCTAGAATAGCCAAAATAGGGAATATATAAATAAATCTTATACGCCCCACCCCTTTTAATTGAATCGAGTAATAGGAGGAGTTCAAATAATTTTTCGTGAGCGGGACTTGAGGTAGACTGTATGACTATGACAATTTTATCTTTAACATCGCTTTTAGTTTTGACCATCACTTCTCCATCTTGAAAATGATTGATTTGTATTTTTCCTTCTTCGCACCCTAAAAGATTGGCTACCTCTTTCGCACACTTCTTATTTGCCGAGACACTAAAAACGATTTTTTCCATAATTTAACGATAAAATTTTACAATCTTTAAGGCAATTTCTTTATTAGTTGAATATTCATCTTTTAATCTTTTTTCATCATATGGGAGATTGTTTTGTTTTAAATATTCCACTAATTGTTTTGTATAAACCCAGTAATATATATCTTTTTGTTGAAAGGCACGGTTTTTATCATACGCTTCAAATTTAAAAGCCATATAATAAAGTACACTGTCGTGCATGACAAAGTTTTTTGGATTAAAATCAAGTAAAAATCCTTCCATTCTACTCGCCCACGCAATATAAAATATTTGTTCGTAATATTCATCAGTTAAGTCTTGCTTGATAAGTGTGTCTAACACTGTCTCTTCTTTTATATACTGCATGACAACACTTTTATTCTTTTTATCAATCCAATATACTTTTGGAATTTTAATACCGGTATTTTTTAATCTTTTACTAGTGAATGAAAAGAAATCAAATTCTTCGATGTTAGAAGAAAAATCGATATATAAATATTGTTTCTTTTTTCTTTCAACAACATATTCTTTTTCATTAAGTTGTTCAATACAAGTGAACGTTTTTCTTTTACAAACTTTATCATCCATACCGATTAAATCCTCTCTATTATAAATATTTAAATGAAATAGTCGCACTTGAATCGCTGACATTTTCAAATGTTATTTCAAATGGAATGGTGCTACCATCGTTCATCTTGCCATCGTCAAAAAATGATGTGTAATCATTTATATTGAATGTGTCACCTGTGTGGAATAATGAATTATTTGTTCCTTTTGCATAGTAAGAAGTTTGTAAACTTGAATCATTATCCGCGCTTACTAAAGCAAGTAAATCGTGATATATATTTGCACTACCAGTTGATAGACTGTAAGAAGGAGTATTGCTATATGCTTGAAAACAAGAAGTAAATACCCCAGTATCTATTACTTGATTTCTTGAATTTCTAAGTGAAGCATCGACATGAAGTATTCTTACACCTGGCTGAGTATATGTTCTTCCTGCCCCATTGTAATCGTATTTAGCGTCATGCTCCCATAGCCCTGTGGGCGTAATTAATTCGAGTATTAAATATTCATCAAATGGTTGAGAAACGCGTCTAGAAGCATTAGGATCAGCAACAATTATACACTGTCCACTTGTTTCCATCGGTTTTATTGTTATCGTTGCCTCACCAGTAACTAAATAAGGCCTTACCCATCCAAATGCATATTTAGAGAAAGCATTGTGATCACCGACATTATAATCTTGCATGTCGTATCTTCCTAAAGGTGAATGTTCTTGGTCGTAATCATAATAATCATCTAAACCCATGACGTGTCCGTGTTCGTGGATATACGTATGAGCGTCGATATCAATGCCCCTGCTACCTTGATTCATAAAATCATAAGACGCCCAGGCATATGTATTGGTGGTTGGGTTATTTAAATTAGGACCTCTCGTATTGCTGTAATCCCAAAAAGTAAACGCCCAAAAAGGATTATCATCATCACTTACTCCTCTTATACTAACAGAGTTTGGGCAAGAATAAATAAGCCAAACCGCATCGATAAAGCCATCTCTATTTAAATCATAATCTCTCATGTCATAACCTTGCTGTTTAGCCCATTCCACTGCTTTATTTAAGACGTAGAACGTACCTCCATCACCATAATAATTATCATCTAAAGCATGTTGACAAACTTCAAGAGGTGTGAGGCCAACATCAAACCATTCTGTCACCGTTCCGCTTATCGTAAGTCTACCGTAAGAAGATTTATAAAAATAAGATTGAACAGATTCCCAACCAGTATTGTCACTCGTCCCAAAAAATGCTTTTGATATTCTTTGTCTAGTGCTCTCAGTCGCGTTATTTTCATATCCTTCAATCACTACCGGTATGACTAAAATATTACTTCTGCCAACTGATGGGGCGTAGAACGTATTTTGCGCGGAATTTTGTCCAAAATCGTGATAAGTATTGCCATTAGGATAATCTAGTCTTTCAAATTCTCCTATATTTTCTAAATTCTCACTTGTGTCAAAACTAGTATTAATATCTAGTGATGTATCTAAATTTGGAAAAGAATAATCTTCGTCGATAGAGTCAAAGCCAAAACCAAAATCAAGTCTAAAAATTACTTCACAACTTGTTAATAACAATGTAGACAATAATATTAATGAACTTATACATATATTTTTATTTTTCATTAATTCCCTCCTTAAAAAGGTTCTTATATATTATAAAGGAATTTCATCTTTATAAAAAATATTGAAATATATTTTTTTGCTATTTAACGGCTTACCTTCAAAATCTAAATTTTTAGAAAATTTTAAACTGTATTGTTTTATTAATTTTTCATCCTTATATTCTAATATATTGACGAAATCTTTAAAGTCAGCTTTGGCGATTTCCACTAAATCGATGAAAGATGCATCGTGTCTAGTTCCATCTACTGGATGTCTCCACGACGAATGAGAATTATTTAGATAATCTACAGTGTTATCGTCTTTGACTGAAAGAGGATGGCTTATCGCGTTTTTCATAGTAAAAAAATCATGTTTTAAAAAATATTTCTTTTTTAATCCAGTAGCAGAATATACATAGGAATTAACGCGTTTCATACTTTTAACCGCATTATAAAATGTATTTCTTTTAATAAAAGTGACTGAAGGAAATAAGAACTGCACTAATTCAAAATATAAATTAGATATTATTCTTAATTGTTTGTTATTTATTTTTACTGTATGAGCTGGATTAAAGTGATGAATATTATATCTTTTACGGTAGAGTACATCTAGACGCGTTTCAAACACCGCGTGTGTCCAAGCGTATTTGATATTATTCATATCTTTTTGAGTTGGAAAACCTGTCCGATAAAAAATATACGGGTGAGCACTTCTATCTAAACAATAATGTAAAATAAATCCTTTGATATATGATTTTAAAATTAAATATTCATCGCTTTTTTCTCTTTTATTCATGTAATTAATCATGAAGCTGATAGCTTTAGAGAAGTCCGCGCAGTGAAGGAGGGTGCCAATACTTCTAAGTTCAAAAAACTTTTTCTTTTTAAATAGAGAAGTAAAACCATAATAATAAAAAGGATCTGGACCTTGAGAACCTAAAAGCGCACATCGTCTATAAGGTTCATCTTTATTGAGAATTAAATCCATGGCAATATAATGAGTCATTATCGCAGGCATAATATTTCTTCTTCTAAAAACATTATATATTGTTTTGAGTAAATATTTATAATTTGATTTTCTTTTTTTCTATTTGTTCTTCGTAAGTTTTAATTTGTTCATCGATATTGAGTTCTTTAAATTGATTCATGTAAAGATGATGATACCATCCTTTTTTCTCAATTAATTGTTTGTGGCTACCTTCTTCAACAATCTTGCCTTTATCTAAAACGATTATCCTATCGGCTTCAACTATGGTCGATAAGCGGTGGGCGATGATAATAGAAGTTCTACCTTTTAAAAATGTTCCAATCATTTTTTGTATTTTATATTCTGTATCAGTATCAATTGAACTTGTCGCTTCATCTAAGATAATAATTTGTGGATCTCTTAAAAGAGCGCGTGCGAAAGAGAGTAACTGTTTTTGTCCAGTAGATAGTTGGTTACCGCTGTCATTGAGGATGGTGTTATAGCCTTGAGGCTGACTATTTATAAAATCGTCAATGCCAATCATTTTGCAAACATCTTTAACCGCGTCATCACTCGCGTTTAAATTGCCATATCGTAGGTTATTATAATAAGAGGTATTAAAAACGAATGGATTTTGTTGGACATAACCAATATTACTCCTAATCCACCCCACGCTTCTATTTCTATATTCTTCTCCATCAATTAATATTTCTCCCGCGGTTGGTTCATAAAAGCGACATAATAAATTGACAATAGTCGTCTTCCCGCTTCCCGTCTCTCCCACAATTGCGACGGTCTCACCTTTTTTAATATTTAAATTAAAATTAGTGATAATATCTTTCCCATTTTCATAATGGAAGAAAACATCTTTAAAACAAATATTACCATCCATTTTTTCAAAATTTTCTTTTTTGTTATTAAAAATATCCCCATATTTTTCTATCACTTCTTTTGTATCGACAATGGCGGGTTTGGTGTTCACTAGTGAAAGAACTTTTTCCACCGACGCTTGTGTGGCCATAAACTCGGAGAATAAATCTGTAAACTGAGTTATAGGAGTATAAATAGAAGAACAACAAGAAATAAAGAATGTGAAAATAGCGATATTGCCCACTACATCACTTCTTAAATGTAAGACATATTCACCAACTAGCACAATTAATCCGCTCGTTATCGCGGAGGCGATAGAAACTATAGGGACAAAAAAGCCATTAAAAGTCATCGCTCTTCTTCTTTTTTTACGAATATCTTCTGTAATTTCATCAGCTTCTTTTTCAATTTCCCCTTCAATCGCCAATATTTTTATCGTTTTTGCCCCGTTAATGCATTCCGCTAACCACCTGACAAAATTAGAATATGAATTTCTAGCAATACGGTGGAGTTTTAAAACAATTCGTTCAAATAATGGGATGATTATTATTAGGATTGGGGTGATCGCGAGCACTAAAAATGAGAGAGCAACATTATATGAGAACATGCTTATTAATATAAAAATTAAATCGAAGAAAATCCAAAATAAATTAATAAAGCCATTGCTTATCATGTCGGCGATATCCGAACAGTCGCTCCCCATTCTAGCAATAAGCCAGCCATGTGGAGTTTTATCATAATATGAGAAAGATAATTCTTGTACTTTCTTAAATGAATCTCTTCTTAAGTCGACGACGATATGCATGACTAAAAGATTTGAAAGATAAAAATTAATAAATATAGCAAGTGACCTTATTAATATTGAAATGACATAAAACAAAATAAGACCGATATAATCTAAATTAAATTTAATTCCAAATATAAAAGTGACATTGATGACTAAATCAATAATATTAGAGGCGTGTGGCTGTTGAATTGAGGATACGATCGAGGCAGAAAGAAGAGGAAAACAGCTAGAATCGATAAAAGAAGTAAAAACCATCGAGATGAATATGGCGATTAAATATGGCCAATTTTTAAAGACATAGGTAGATATACTAGCCCATGTTGATAGGTTAAATTTTTTTGGTGTTTTTTCTTCTTGAAAGACAAAATTATTAGCCATATTTACACCATCCTCGTCTGAATATCATAAAGCTTTTTATAAAGCCCTTCTTCTTTTAAAAGCTCTTCATGTGTACCGCTTTGAGAAATTTTCCCATCATCTAAAACTAATATTTTATCAGCTTCAAACGCCGTTGCGACGCGGTGAGTGATTATAATAATCGTCGTATTATTTTTATATCTTTTAAGAGCTTCTCTTATTCTTATATCTGTTTCTGTATCGACCGCGGAAAAAGAATCATCAAAGATAATGATGGGAGGATTAGTTAATAGAGATCTAGCCATCGCTATTCTTTGTTTTTGTCCGCCAGAAAGAGTGACTCCATTTTCTCCTACTGGGGTTTGATAATCTTTTTCAAACGACATAATTGAATCGTGCACATCAGCGATTTTTGCGACGTTTTGAACTTCTTCTAAGTCCTTACTTTTATCCGCCATTCGGATATTATTTTCAATAGTTCTAGAAAATAAAAATGATTCTTGAAGGACACAACAAACATTTTTTCTTAAATATGTTTTTTGAATATTATTTATATTGACACCATCTATTGATATAGTTCCTCCACTAACGTCATAAAGTCTAGTTAAAAGTTGGGCGATTGTTGATTTACCTGAACCTGTTTTTCCCATGATTGCAATGGTTTGACCGCTTTTAATAGAAAAAGATAAATGATTCAATACATTTTCTTCACCATCTTCATATTTAAAACTAACATTGTCAAACACGATATTGCCTTTAATTGTCGGCGTTTTTCCACTTTTAATATCTTCAATATCTTCGTTTATTATTAAATTAATTCTATCGACTGCGACTATCGCTCTTGCAAAATCTGCAAAAATATTAGCCATATCTCTAAGTGGCCACACTATCATAGTGACAAAAGAATTGGTGACGATAAATGTGCCTATTGAAATAATATTTTCTATGACGAAGAATAACCCAAAGATTGTCGATAAAGCGATTTGCCCAAACACTAATATATCGCTTGTTGAAAAATATAAAGATGACATAATTCTCCACCTTTTAAATTTGGTTTGGTAATCATCTAAATATCTTTCAAAATCATCCATTTCATAACGTTCGTTATTGTATGCTTTCACAATCCTAACAGCGCTTAAATTTTCTTCAATTTTGGCGATCATTTGTCCTTCGCTGTCGTCTGTTTTTCTATATCTTTTTCTCACTTCATTAACTAAGAAAACAGAATATATAAATAAAGGCAACATAATTGCGATACTTACTAATGCTAATTGATAACTTAAATCTAATATAGCTAAAAAAGAACCAATAATTAAAAATATGACATTCGCAACATTTAATGTTTGAAATATAGCAAAACGTCTAAGGACAGTTTCATCTCTAGTACAAGTTTGTATAATGTCTCCACTTTGACACTTTTTTAAAATAGAATATGGTAAACCTTCTATGTGATTAAACATCATCATCTGTGTGTTTTTGCCAAATCCTGTCGATGTGTAGGAACGGAAAAATATTCTTAAAAAAGTAAGAAGGGCCACTATTAAGGCAAGGACGATAAAAATAATAGCGAATATCCATAAATTGTCTTCTAAAAATGTTGGCCCGCCATATAAGTTAGTTAAAAATGTTCCAAATCTACCTAATCTTGATTCTATGAATATATCGAGAGTAATCGTGTCAGATAATATTTTTGCCGTATAAGTAGTAACGATAGAAAAAAAGACACTGACTAGTTGAATGATAAAACAAAAAATATACGACAAACGTCGTCCTTTCATCAATCGCCACATCAGTGTCAAATACCTTTTCAAATTATCACCCCTTTTCAACAATGATAATTGATAAAGTGAACAAAAATAAATTAATCTTCTATTTCTTCAAATACTGAAGCAGGTTGTCCACATACTGGGCAAACAAAATCTTCTGGAAGTTCTTCGCCTTCATATACGTATCCGCATACTAAACAGCGAAATTTACGAACTTTTTTATTTTCATCCGCCATTGAAAATTCCTCCGTTAAATAAGTAATTAAATTTTAGCACAAATTTAAGAGAAAGATATAGTTTCAAAATAAAAAGCAAAATATAATTTTTGATATGTTGAATATGATATTTTCCCATCTGGATTTACCACGGGTGGCTCATCAATATAACTAGAAGTATCATCATTTGAAAATAGTTTTAAATATAAATCATTAAAGAAGGTCGCGATGTCATTTAAGGTGTGGTATTTGTTCCAAAAGTTAGAAGAATATTGTGAGTCAAGAAATATTTCTTCTCTTAAAGAATTATTTATTTTTATACCTTCTTCCTCATCGATAAGTCTAGCGAGATTAAGCATTGAATAAATAGTGTTCATATACCCTGAATATTTAACAAATGGTATATCGCTAGAAAGGGAGATGAATGCCGCCATAAGTTGGGCGTCATCTTCTCTTAATATACCTCTTGAATGTGAAAGTTCGTGTAGCATAGTGAAAGGTAAATCACTGTTAGGTATATAGTAATTAATTATACTTTCAGTAGTTATGGAAAAGAACATGCCGGTGATATGAAATTCACTATATAAAGTTGGAAAAAGCATTTTCTTGGTGTTGTAATTAGAACCAATTAAATAGGATGACTCTATTTTACAATATTCATCTAATAAAATATCGTTAAGTTCTTCGTATGAATATGGACAAATAACTTCACCACTTTCGTCGTAAGTGAGTAAAGATGATACATAATTAAAATCATCGACAAAATATTTAACTATTTTTAATGCATCGTCTTTAGCTACATCATTTTCATATAAAGAAATAGGTAGACTCTTTCTAGAATAACTTATCCCGGCGGTGCCTTGATATAAATCTAGTGCAAATAAAGATAAAAGAGGGATGAATAAAATAATTTGTAAGGCTTGCTCTTTTCTTTTTTTAATTAGTAAAACAACACAAGCAACAATAAGGCTAACGATGCTTAATATAAATAAAATAAAGACGATTTCTGTTATAGAAAAAGGAATGAATCTATTGATAGGAGAAAATATATTTAAGTATAAATTGTAGATATTTCTCGTGTACCATTCTGAAGCATTTACGCTTAATTTTATTAAAGATAAAATGATTAAAATGATTAAAAATATTAAAGATATGACGAGTTGTATAAAAATAAAACAATGTTTTTTAATAAAATTCTTCATATCAATATTGTATATTTATTTAAATAAAATAAAAAGCGGATACCCCGCCTTTTAGTTATTGTTGTTGATGGTCAAATTTTCTAACAAAAGCAAGTCCGATTGGTTCAGGTCCAGTATGGACAGCAATTGTTATACCAATTTGAGATAATTCACAGTTTATACCTAATTCTTTTTCAACTTCACTTTTAAAATTAAGTGCCTCATCTTTATCGTAGCCATACCCAATAACAAATCTAAAATCATCATATTTAAATTTGTTTTTATTAAAATATTCTTTAGTCTTTTTTATTATACTTGATAACGCCCGTTTCCTTTTAATCGCGATACCACCAGAAAAGATTTCTCCATGCTTTAATACGATAATTGGATTTATTTGAAATAATTTACCCACTACCGCGGTAAGTTTACCAATACGACCTCCGTGTTCTAAATATTTTAAATTAGAAACGGTGAAATAAATTCTTGAGCCCGTCGTATTGTTTACCATTAAAGATACTTCTTCAAATGATTTACCTGCCTTTTGCATTCTCGCCGCCTCTAAAACAATTAAGCCTTGTAAAACAGTGTTACATCGGCAGTCTATAACATCAATTTTCGCGTCTTTAAAATCTTCTACTATTTGTTGTCTAGCCATCAGTGCCACTGAATAAGAAGCAGAAAATTTTTGAGTGATGCAAATGCAAATAACCGATAATCCTTGTTTAATATATTTAACAAACACATCATAATATTCTTTTATTGATGGGCAAGCTGAATAAGGAAAGACATCAGGATTATCAATTAACTTTTTATAAAAATCATTTGTCGATATATCGACATTTTCTTTTAAAGAATGTTCTTTATCAAAACTAACTGTAAAAGGTACGATATCAATATCGTTTTCTTTTAATAATGTACTGTTTAAATCACATGAACCATCAGATATTATTTGAAAAGTTTTCATAATAAATACTCCTTAATTATTTTTAAAATCGAGTTTAATAAAACCACCTATTCATAGGCATATTTATTTTAATTAAATATCGATAAAAAAAATCCTACTGATATATTAATTTTCTCTACATAAGAAAAAACCTATTCTACTAAAAGTAGAGTTATTGTGTATCAACGCTTTTACTGATTTAAAGCACATCTATTCCTTGAAATAAAAATTCCAAAGAGCAATCTAAAACACGACAAATTTTAGATAGTATTTTTGTCGTTGGATTTCTTTTTCCTCTTTCGAGGTCGCTTATGTAATTACGGTTAATATTAGCTTGCAAAGATAAATCTTCAATCGAAAGATGTTTTTGCTTTCTTAAATATCTTATCCTCATACCAAGCTGTGTATTTACATCTAAATTAATCGCCATTAGATAGCCTCCCATATAGTTCATGTATCGATCTAAATAAATGATTGACACTTGATTTAGTAAATGTCTTATTTAATTGTTTAGATAAAATGGACGCAAGTTCTTTATAAGAAGATGATTCGTTATCAAGTCTAATTTTACATAGCAATTTCATCTTTTCATTTTTAATATTGTCAATACCTAATTTCTTATCTATCAATTTGATTTCTTCCACTTGCTTAGTGGCGTTCTCAACCGTCTTTTTCATATTGGCGGTGTCGAAATTAGAAACGCGATTAAGCGAATTAAATAAGTCTCTATCCGCTCTTACATTCTCAAAGTCCATGCAACAATTAACCGCGCCAATAACGATTAAAAAAAGGGCGATTTGATTACTTTTTTTAAAATATAATACGAAATTATTTCTTCTAGAAGCAATTTTTGGCTCATCTAAATTAGCTTTAGATTTTGGAAAAAGTTTTTTTAACCAATTTGCGTAATTTAAATAATTTACACTTATCTCAAGGTGGTAATTGCTCGTCGAAGGAGAATTACAAGAACCACTGGCTAGAAATGCTCCTGAAAGATATCCGGCAATCTCGTCGCTAGTATCGATTAATGTCTTATCGATTTTCCCTTCTAAGAAACTTATTTTTAATTGTTCTAAAACTGTATCAGCGTTTTTAACTACTGTTATTGTGTAATTAGTTTTCTTTTTGAACTTAGTCTCGCTTTTATAATAAAGTTCTATCTCAATATCAAACAATTTGTTGAGTTGAGTGTATATAAATTTAGCTACTTTAGCTAATTGAGTATTCATTATTAGTATAGTGTTATTTTTTCTGATAACTAATCTTCCGTTAATACGTATAAAAGCAGATAGAAGCGCGTGCATTCTATCTTTTGAAATATTTGTATTTTCAATTATTTCTTCTTTAATTTGACGAGTGAAAGAATATGGACTATTTTCCATTTTATTTTCTTTCCTCTATTCTATCGATATCTCTATGTGTAATGCTCACTTTATATTTATTTGCAAAATGGTCGTGTAGGACTTGGGCGATATATACCGAACGATGTTGACCACCAGAACAGCAAACACCAATATTGTATGAGGCTCTCCCTGATTCAACAACTTTAGGTAGATAAAAATCTAAATAATCAATAATTTTATTTTCTAATTGTTTAGTGGTGGGAAAAGATTGTAAATATTTTATTACTTTATCGTCTAAACCTGAAAGGGATCTAAGTTCTTCAACCCAATATGGATTAGGTATAATTCTTACATCAAAAAGCAAATCGACATCGCTCGGGGCGATGTTTTTTAACCCAAAAGAGACGAAATTGAAATAAGTAGAACCGTTTTCTCTCGCGTCTAAATAATTGTATAATCTAAGTCTTAAATCTTTGACTGTCATTTTTGAATTATCGATGACGATATCGGCAATATTACTCAACTGTTTTGAAGCTTCTATATCAGCGTCTATCGCTTTATTTAGTGTCGTTTTTTCGATTAAAATTCTCGGGTGAACGTGTCGGGTTAGAGTAAATCTTTTTATGAGTTCTTTTCTTTCTGTCACTAAAAGTATCAAAGACACATCAAAATCATTAAATTTTTTCGCGCTTTCATAAACTTTTCTCGCGTCGTGGACACTTACTGAGACAAGAAATTTTTGACAATACTTAATACGTTTTTTAAATGATTCAATTAACGATTCAATGACGTCGGATGGAACATTTTCACATACGAAATATCCTAATTCTTCAAAGACATATCTCGCACTACTTCTACCAGAACCACTTGGACCAGTTAAAATAACTAATTTGCTCATGTAGTAATTATACACTCATAAGTGTAATTTTATATTATTATTTTTATTTCTTATTCTATTAATTATAGTTTGGGCAGCGACTACACCGTCATGTTCTGATAGATATATTTGCCTTAATAAACGTGGTAAAACATCACCTGTCGCGAATAAGTTAGGGCAGTTAGTTTCCATGGTTTTTAAATTTACTGGAATAGTATTATATTCATCTTTTACACCGTCGATTTTAATAAATGTCGTATTTGGATTTTGCCCAACAAGAGGGAAAAGACCATCAATCTTTAATTCTTTAATTTCTCCTGTTTCCTTATTTTGAATTTTAAGTCCTTCAACTTTATTTTCCCCCATTATCTCAAGAGGAATATAAGGAGTTAGTATCTCGACATTTTTCTTCTCTTTAAGTTCTTCAACATTTTTTAACGAGCCTCTAAATTCATTTCTTCGATGGATGACATATAAATGCGACACAAATTCACTTAAATGGATCGCTTCTTTAAGTGCGGCGTTGCCTCCCCCTATCACCGCGACTGGTAAGTTTTTATAAAAATGTCCATCGCACACTGAACAGTATGATATACCTTTACCTAAAAATTCTTCTTCGTTTTTTAATCCGATTAGTTTTTCTTTAGTCCCAGTTCCCACAATGACATATTTAGCGATATATTTGCTGTTGTCACTTAATATTAATTCAAAATCATCATTATTTTTTGTTAAGGATATAACTTCTTTATTTATGACTTTTATTTTTCTATCCAATATCCTTTGATATAAAGCAAACGCTAAGTCTGGTCCTGGTATTTTAGTGTAGCCTGGATAATTATCAACTCGAGGACAAATATTAACTTTTCCTCCTGGCATTCCTTTATTAAAAATAGTAAAGTCAATACCTTCATCAAATAATTTGACACTCGCCCCAATACCAGCAGGCCCTAGACCAATAACCGCGATGTTAATTTTAATTATTTCACTCATAAATTATCTCCTTCAATTTTTCAAATTTATCGATAAAGTGATCAACTTTCAATGTTTTATTAATTTTGCGAGGTCCCCAAGTTACAAGTGCACATTTAATGTGTGCATTACTCGCAGTTTCAAAGTCGATATCGTTATCACCAACATAAAGTATTTTATCAAAATTATGATAATTAAAATAATCACATGCCTTTAAAATACCTTCTTTATTTGGCTTAGGAAATAAAACATCATCTGAACCAATTACGACATCAAAAATCCCGTCTAAATTTAAAATTTTAATGCATTCCTCGCTTAAATTATGTCTTTTATTAGTGACAATGCCTAATTTAACACCATTATCTTTTAAATATTTTAATGTGTCTTTCTCCCCTTCATATCCTTTAAGTATTTGATAATATTTTGGGGTTGAAATTCTTATATATTCTTTATAGATAAAATCATATTCAAGATGAGGAAATTGTTCCTTTAATGTCTTACTAAGAGGTGGACCAGAAAAGGTCAATATTGTCTCATCACTTATGTTTTTATCTTTGTTATACAATTTAAAAAGTTCGTGGTAAGTTTCTAATATAATCCCATCAGTGTCGGCGAGTGTGCCGTCCATATCAAAAAGGATAATTTCATATTTTAATTTTTTATTCATTGACTTGTTTCTTATTAAATTTGATTAAATCAATTAAATGAGGTACAAATATCGCACTTATAAAGAAGAAAGAAATACCAAATACTAATACGATAAGTCCAATATTATAAGCGTTAAAGACGAGTTCTAATGGATGCTCGTTAAGGCCCATTAATGCCCCACCTGTAGCTAAACAAATTATCGTAAGAGCGGCGAATACACTTAAACCGATTGAGATAGATTTAATTGAAGAAGGTTGAATCAATGTGCCTTCTTTTTCTCTTTTTCTCTTCGCTAAATAATATCTAACGATGTGGTTAATCATAACTAATAAGAATCCAGCCCCAATGAATACGACCGACCAAATCCAAGACCAATATCCATCGACACCCATATTGTACGCACCATCACGGAGTGGTTCCATAAATGTTCTAGTCAAACCATACCAAATAACATATCCAAAAGCTAAGTCACCAAAATCAGTATATTTTCTTAATACTTTGCCAAATAAATACGATAAGACAAAATATCCACATATATTGACGATACTTTCAATTAAAAATAACGGAACATATATTTGTCCTTCTAATACGACACCAGGATGAGCGGATGAATATCTTAAGTTTTCTAAAATAATAGTTGGTAAGAATCTCCAGTAAGAATCACTAACCGCGACACCATGAACTTCACAGTTGAAGAAATTGCCCCATCTACCAATAGCTTGGGCTAATAAAATAGTAGGGACGATAACATCTACCGCCACCCAAATACTATATCCTTTATTACGCCACATAAACCATAAGACACCGACGACAATACCAACGATCGCTCCACCTAAAATAGTCAATCCACCATTGTGAATTGCGAATACTTTAGTCCAATCTCTCCCGGCAAATTCAAGTTCCCAGTTGCCGATGACGTAAAATAATCTAGCACCGATTATACCTGAAGGAAAAGCGACTAAAAATGTCGATTCTACTAGACCATGTTTTCCATATTGTTTATACATTTTGTGGTCACATAGGAAATAGACAAATAAAGCGCCAGATAATATCGCAATCGCATAGAAGGCGATGGTTGGTGAGTACTGCCCACTAGGACTAGCCCAGTGCACTCCTTCACTTCCAAAATAAATACCATTGATGAGTGGATAATTTAAATAATGAGCATATCCTTCACTCATAATGAAAAGGAAAACAATAAATAAAGGGATGCACGCGATCATCGTGCGGTAGAGCCATTTATCTAATGTTTTATTTTTTTCTGTATCGTAATAATGAAGAATAAAAGTTGTGATAAATATTATGAAAGTCGCGCTTGTGAATATTGAACCAAAAATAGAACATAAATAATGATACCACGCGACATCATTCATCCCATTTGCAGAATATACCGACATCATCATTATTAAAAATGAAACGACAAATCCAATAGAAATGTACGATGACTTTATCAATTGTTTTTTATAATCTTTTTGAATAATTTTATTTTTAACAAAACGAATATTAAACACTAATAAATATATAAATAAGCTTAGACTTAACGCTAGTCCGATATAGAAGAATACTGTTCCTACCATAATATTTTCCTCTCTTTAACAAACTCTTTTAACATTATTATATTTTTTAATATAAAACTCCACTATTTATTTAAAATTCTCTTTAAATACTGGCCGGTATATGAATTATGGATGGAAGCGACTTCTTCTGGTGTGCCACTTGCGATAACTTCTCCTCCACCATCCCCGCCATTAGGGCCTAAATCGATAATATAATCAGCAACTTTAATGACATCTAAGTTGTGTTCAATTACTAAAACTGCGTCGCCGTGATCCACAAGTCTATTGAGCACATCTAATAACTTTTTAACATCATCTTGATGTAGACCAGTTGTCGGTTCATCTAAGATATAAAGTGTTTTACCAGTTGGCTTTCTTTGAAGTTCATACGCCAATTTGACTCTTTGTGCTTCTCCTCCTGATACTGTTGTGGCTGGTTGTCCTAATTTGATATAACCTAACCCAACATCATAAAGAGTTTGTAACTTTTTCTCAATTGATGGTCTATTTGAGAAAAATTTAAGCGCGTCTTCAACCGTCATCTCTAACACTTCATAAATATTTTTGCCCTTGTATGTTACTTGAAGCGTTTCGTCGTTGTATCTCTTCCCTCCACAGGATTCACATTTAATATAGACATCAGGTAAAAAATTCATCGGTATTCTAGTAACTCCTGCACCTTGGCAAGTTTCACATCTCCCGCCAGTGACATTAAATGAAAATCTACCTTTGTCAAATCCTCTAGTTTTAGCCTCAATTGTCTCAGCAAATAACGCGCGTATATCATCAAATACTTTGACATATGTCGCGGGGTTGCTCCTTGGAGTTCTCCCGATAGGCTCTTGTGAAACATTGATGACTTTATCAATATTTTCTATCCCTTCAATAGCCTTCACTTCACCTGGATAAGTTTCAACATTATATAATTCTTTTTTTAAATAATTGTACAAAGTTTGATTGATCAATGTCGATTTACCAGAACCAGACACACCTGTCACCGCGATAAATTTTCCAAGAGGAATATTGACATTAATATTTTTAAGATTGTGACATTTTGCCCCTTTAATTTTTATGTATTTGCCTGTTCCCTTTCTTCTTTTTATAGGTAATGGGATTTTCTTTTTACCAGATAAATATTGACCAGTGATACTTCTATCGCTTTGTTCGATATCCTCTAAACTACCACAGGCGACAATCTCACCGCCATGCACGCCCGCGCCGGGGCCGATATCGACTATATAATCAGCAGACCTAATTATTTCTTCATCGTGTTCAACCACAATTAAAGTATTACCTAAATCAACCATTTCCTTTAAAGTTGTTATTAATTTTTCTCCATCTTTTTGGTGTAGACCAATAGAAGGTTCATCCAAAACATAAAGGACGCCAGATAATTTAGAACCTATTTGAGTAGATAATCTTATCCTTTGTGATTCACCACCACTCAAAGTTAAAGCCATACGAGATAACGTGAGATATTCTAATCCAACATCCATTAAAAATTTTGTTCTATTTTCAATTTCTTTTAATACTAAATTTGCAATTTCTAATTGAGTTTTAGATAGTTTTTCAGGTAATTGCTTAATAAATGCATACAAGTCTTTTATTTGCATAGAAGCAACTTCATATATGTTTTTTCCGTCTACTTTAACTGATAAAGCAACTTTAGAAAGCCTCGCACCAAGGCAAGTTTGACACTCTCTATCTTTCATAAATTTTTCATAATAATCGCGCATCCAATCACTTGTCGTTTCAGCGTAAAGTCTTTCTATTTTTCTTTTAACACCTTCGATATATCCAAATTTATTTGTCGTGTTACCACTCGATGATTTTAAAACATATTTATGAACTTCTTTTGAACCATTAAAAATAATATCTTTTTGTTCATCACTTAGTTTTTCAAATGGAACGTTAAGTGGTATTTTATATAAGTCACATAGGAGTTTAAATTCTTGCCAATCTAAGTTTTTAGTGCCTACTTGATTTTTATAAAAATCGATGGCCCCTTGGTTGATGCTAAGTTTAGGATTAGGGACTAACAAAGCTGGATCAGCTTCTCTTTTAATACCTAATCCCTTGCAGTCAGGACAATATCCTAAAGGAGAATTAAAAGAAAATAATCTTGGTTCAATTTTAGGAACAGAAAATCCGCAGTGCTTACATGTGTGTCTTTGACTTAGAAGTCTCTCTTCTTGCCCGCTTAAAAGAATAATTAAACCATGTGACCAATCTAGTGCTGTTTCTATCGATTCATAAATTCTTGTTCTTATTTCTTTTTTAATGACAATTCTATCGACAACTATATCGATGTCGTGTTTTTTATTTTTTTCTAATTCCCCTACTTCATCTAAATGTAGCATCTCTCCATCTACTCTAACTCTTACAAAACCAGCATTTTTAATTTTATTTAACGTGTCTTTTTGTGCCCCTTTTTCATGGTGAACTATTGGAGAAAGAATAACAATTTTATTACCTTCACCATAAGAATAAACTATATCAGTCATTTCACTTTTAGTTAAAGAGATAATAGGTTCATTATGGTTAGGGCAGTATGGTATACCAATTCGACCAAATAAAAGTCTTAAATAATCATATATTTCTGTAACTGTTCCAACAGTAGAGCGAGGATTGTGTGAAACTGTTTTTTGATCGATTGATATAGATGGAGATAGTCCCTCTATTGAATCGACATCAGGTTTTTCAAAATTACCTAAAAATTGTCTTGCATAGCTAGATAATGATTCTACATATCTTCTTTGACCTTCAGCAAAAATAGTGTCAAACGCAAGTGTGGTTTTACCACTTCCCGACAAACCAGTGAAAAGAATCAATTTATTTTTAGGTATTTCTAAGTCTATGTTTTTTAAATTATTTTCTCGTGCACCTTTAATAATAATTTTGCTTTCCATAATTTTTATTTATAAAATAAAATTATCATTTTTGACAAATATAGTCAAAGTAATTGCTCTTCAACATAAAAATATATTAAAATTATAGAGCAAAACATCTTCCGGGACGTAGCGTAGCTTGGTATCGCGTCTGCTTAGGGAGCAGAAGGTCGTAGGTTCAAATCCTATCGTTCCGACCATGTAAAGAAAATTGCCTATGATGTCTAATCATTATAGGTTTTTTATCAAAACTTATCATTTTATATTCATTATGTCGTATTGAATTTTGAGGAAAACTATCTCCAACATTTTTTGTCTATGTTTTCTTCATCGATTGATAATTTATAAAAAATGTCACTGCAAATATCACTCCAAATGTCACTGCTTTTTTTGCTTAGAAAACCAAAACAAAGTATTTAATTTAATGATAAACATCCCTAGATATTACCATCAAAATTAATATTTAAATAATTAATTAATTCTTGGATTATAAGTAAAAAAGCATGTCACGGTGTCATTTTCAACGCTCGCATATAATGTGCCGGTTTGAAAATCTTCAAGCATGGTAAATGTCTTATCTTTGTTTACAACTAAATATTCTCTATCAGAATTTAATTTAATATTTTTTATACCTGTAACATTACCGACGTCATTTCTTATGATGTCACCACTACTAATTTCATTGACATCGACATAAATAAATTCACTAGATAGCACTTCCCCATCTACTAAATAAAAAGTGCCGGGCATTGTTTCTGTTCCATATAGATTACCAGTATATGTTAGTTTTAATTTATCTCCAGGAACAAATTCACTGATTACATCTGGATAGACAATACCATTAATTCCGCTTAAATAACTGAGGTTCCATAATCCTAATACATATTCTATTTGTTCGGAGTTATTGGAATCACCACTATATACAAGACCTCGATGATAATCATAAGTCAAAGTAATGGTATTTATTGTTGCTTCTGTTGTATCTTGTTTTAAATCGCAAGAAGAAAAGCATAAGCATAAAACAGGAATAAACATTGATAAAATTAATTTATTTTTCAAAGTTAATATCCTCCTTATACATAAAGACAATCAAACAAATATAAAGGAGACTAAATTTTAGTTATTTCAATTGTCGCTGATGTGTCATCTAAAGAAATAATTCTAAAGTCAAAGCCTAAATCTAGACCACTGTTGAGTTTATTTCCATTTGGGAATGCATTTCTATAATCATCCATGGAGAAATAATCACCTTCGTAAAATAGCATGTCGCTGTTAAGGTCGTAATTCATACCACTATCAGAAGCGTCACTATTTCTAATTAGAGCGAGTAAATCATAATCAGCGTTATTTGCACTAGAAGCATAGTCATCATTGGTGCCGTCTCTAGTTGTATTAGATATGTCTATTAAATAACCATCGCAATTATCTATATCATCAAAATTTGTATAATATTGAGTTGGATAGAAATATCCGTTATGCACTTGATTTAATCGTGAATCGACATGCCATAAACGAATGCCGACAGTATTCGGACCTTGTGGATAGATTCCGGCATAACGTCTAGAAGCATCTACCTCATTTAAACCAGTCGGGGAATAAAGTTCTAAAAGTAAATATTCATCAAATGGTGAGGAAGAAAAATTAGATGACAATAAAATTAAATCTCCACTATCTTGGAATGTATTGATAGTTATAACAGCGTCATCTTTTGGCACATAAGGAGATACCCAACCTAACGCCATTACGGAATAAGGATCATGTCCACCAACGTTATAATCTTGCATAGAAAAAGATGCGGCTGGTCTATTTGGAGAGCCACTTGCATAATCATAATAATCATTTAAACCTAAAATATGCCCCATCTCATGGATGTACGTATGAGCGTCAACTATAAAATAATCATCTTCATACATAAAATCATATGAAGCCCAAAAATATGTATTTGGAATAGGTGAATTGACATTTTGATTATATTGAGCTAACCAGAAACAATAAGCCCAAAGATTACCATTGTTATTATATGAATTTGGGCAACCATAAATTAATATAACCGCGTCTAAATATCCATCTTTATCAGAATCGAGTGTGTTATATTCACTTGTTGTAACTTGATCTTTATACCAATCAGCCACTTCTTCGACAAGTATATCTGTTTGATAAGAATTTATAGAAGAACTATATGAACTGTCATACCAATCAGTAACTACACCGTTTAAATTAAGTTTGCCTCTCGATTCCTCATAATAAAATGATTTAACAGAATGCCAACCTGTTTCTTCTGTTGTGCCTAAATAGGCTTTTTCAATATCTTGTCTTACTTTATCTTTTTGTGTTTCATCAATAAATTTATTTGAATCAGTTAACCAAATAGGCACGATTAAAGCAGTTGGACTACCAATAGATGGCATCGCGGGAGTATTGAAATATGAATTGTCGCTGAGGTCTTTGATTGTGTATAACAAATCTTCTTTATTTAATGTCGATGAACCTAAAACAGTAAATTCTCCGTCTTCGTATGTGATAGTCTTATCATTTTCAGTGTAAGAAATAGAAAATAAATAATCACCAGCGATAAGAGGATTATCGATATTAAATTCTTTTCCGTCAGGTCCTAAAATTAAATCAAATTTCCAACCATTTATTCCATTTTCATCGTAATTTAAGGATTTTTTATAAGAATTTGAATAAATTACATCAACATCGATATCTTCATTAGGATTTAAAAATTCATCTTCGACAAATTCTATCTTATTCATCGCGACTTCTAAAGAACTAGGGTAATAAGAATAGCTTGTATCGATACATGAATAAGTTATATTAATTTTTGATATAGTTACATCATCGTATCCTGCTTTGATGGCTATATATCTAAAAGCAGAATAATCACTTATATTAGTGGTCTCACCACTAACTAATTCAATATTCATATTTGAATTGATTGGTTTAGGTTCATTACCAAAATACATAATTAAATTATCGTTAGAATTATAATTAACTGTTATGGATGTAACACCCGATATCGCGTGATTGTCGATTTTATTTTCTAGTGTGTTATATATGGTTCCATCATTTTCTTTTAGTTGAAGCTGTATTTTTTGACTTAATTTCGCATTTTCAAAAGCAAATTGTGTATTTCTAAATATATAGAATGAATTGTCATAATCTTCGCTATTTAAAAATGTCCAATCTTTTGAAGTTGTCTCGTCGATGACAATATTATATTCGCTCGTCGCATTAATATTAGATGGCACGAATTTTTTAGAATATAAGACCGCCATACCAGATATGACAAATGTCGCAATAGTTGTATATAGAATGATAGAAGTTAATTTTCTCATACTTTCCTCCTCGTTTGAAACTATATTATACATTATTAAAAATAAAATATGCTACTACTCAAAAAATAATTTTGTTATGATATACACATTGATTTTTGGAGGCAAAAAATATGAAACTAAAAATGGGTTTGTTAGTTATTCCACTCCTATTAGCAAGTTGTTCAAATAATCCAACTTCTAGTAGTTCTAGTCAAGAGAGTTCTGAAGAGCTAACAACAAGTGAATCTTCTAGTGAAAGTTTTGATGCAAAAAAATATTTATTAGAAAAATTAAACGGCGATCTAGCGTTATCTTTCTCATTGAAAAAATTCCAAATTGATAAAACTAGTGAACAAGAAAGTGGTGTTGAATTAACCGACGCTTATACTTTTGTCGGAGAAGATGAATATTGGAATGAAGAAATTGACGCAAATGGAACAATTATCGAAACTGTCCACATCTTTAAAAATAGTGATGGGGAGGCTGTTAGAAAACAAGTATCACTCGACAACACAAATATAGAAGATGAAGTACAACTAAATTACGAAACATGGGAAAATCAAATATACGATGAAAAATATTCTAATCCATTTAAAAATTTAGATGTCGCTCTTCTAGAAGAAATTGACACCAACACATTTAAACTAGATTTAGAACAATTAAATCAAAACGAATATATACATACATTATTCACTCAATATGATGGTGGAGCAGAAGAACTAATTTTTACTATCTCAAATGGAGACAATGTCTCAATCACATTTGAATATTCTGCTTCATATGATATGGGCGATTATGTCGATTATCTAGTTGGTTATGAAATGAATGGATCTCTTCTTACTAAAGAAGAAATTAATGTTCCGACAGTATCTTTATTAGAAGAAAAAGATGAAACTCAAGAAGTTAGAAATTTAATTGAGAAATTAAAAAATCAAGACTATGAATTTACTTACACAATCACTGATCCAGACACAAATGAAGTAAGTGAACAATATGATGTAGTGGTCAATAAAAATATGTATATAATTAGCCACACCGAAGATGGTGTCACTAATGAATATGGGGCAATTGATACAGACGATGGACTAGTTGATTTTAATGTTGACAATACTACCACTCCTACGACATTTAATGCGACAGGTGCACCTTTAAGTGATTTATGTGTCGAAGATAGATTAGTCGAATTCTTAATGGCCCCTGAATTCTTCTATTTGGTCGATGGAGTATATAAGTTAGAACCAAGATATAATCTCACTCAATATCTATCGTACTTTTTACCTAGCACATTAATTGAAGATGATTCAATTGGTGTCGACGAAGAAACGTTTGAAATGACAATCGATAATGACAATGTCCAAATCTCATATGATTATTCATATGCTTTATGGCATAAAGATATTAATATAACAAAATTAGAAAACGCGACTATGCCATATGATAATTACACAATCGTATATCCTGAGGCACCAACCTCATGGGCTGATGTTGATTTTTATCAAGATTTAGTGGACTTATTAGGAAGTGAAGAAAGAGTTAGTGAACTACCATTTATATACCCAGATCTAGGTTGGACAAATACAATTATAATTGCTGACTTTGGCATGGGCACATTGATGGGTTCATATTCAAGCGCTGAAGCAGCAAGCAACGCGCAATTCGATTATATGATGGAGCTTATAATGAGTGGGTATATGATGGGTACGGATGATATGGATACATATGAAAAAACATATGATGATTGTACAGTTCAAGTCTCTACTTCAGTAAATGACGCTGACTTTAATTTGTATATTGATGTTATCTAAATATTATCTATAAAAATAATGTAAAAAGGCACTAAAACGTGCCTTTTTTTATTGAAATTAATCAGAATTTAAATTTGTGTAATGTGTTATTAAATACACTATTGTGGACTCAATAGTAACTAAAACAATTTGGATTACAAATAGTATAAAAATCGTTGAATCAATCATGAATGTAAATTTAAGAAAATTCATAGATATAGATGCAATAAGAATAACAATAAGGCAAGCAAGGCAAGCAAATAATGACATTAAGAAGCTACTCAATATATGGTATAAAGCAGACTTATATTTGGCTTCGTAAAAATATTGACGTATCTTTTCATATTGATGTAACTTTTTCTCTTTTGATAAAAGTGCATATATTAAGACAAAAGCAATCGCAACACTTACAATAGCGACAACTAATCTAGTCTGTTCAAACACCATTTCAAAACCACTTGTTCGCAAATTGATTTCATAGTCACTACATGTTAAAGATAATCCAAGTTTAACCGCACCTTCGTTGACTATCGATTTATCTACAGGCGCATCATAAACATAAATGAAATTAACTGAGGTATGTGATAAAAGAGGTTCAATAGTTAATGCGTCTTCATCGTCATAGTCAGTGACAACATAAAAAATTAAATTGGAATGATACATATTGAATTCACGTTCGGAATCCACTTTTAGAATAACGGTTTTTGGATCAAAATCGTTTTCGTTTGCAAACTTTATATCATCGCCTGCACTAGCTAATTCATTATCTGCTGAAACAATTAATTTTTCATCATTTCCAATCTTAAAATTTTCATCGTAGTGCATCAATGAATATTGCTCTAGAGCATAACGAGATTTAGATATAACAATATTTGAATGATGTTTATGATTTTCTTCATCTTTAATATATAAATCCGCACTTATAACTGCATGATAATCCTTTATATCTTTTCTCGAAAGACTTTGCATTTTTTCTTTATCTTCTTTCTCAAAATCTTCAATTTCAGAAAAAGATTCAATATCATAATCTTCATTATTGAATACTAAATTACGATCTACATATGCATAGTTTCCTGAATAGATATATTCTAGGACGTTTTCACCAACGATTAAAAAAGTAAATGGTATAAGGGCGAGAAAACATATCAAAAATAAATAAACATTCGATTTAATTGGATAAAAAAGTCTTTTTAACATACTATTTTTTTATTCTCGATTCTAATAATTTTATTAAAATATTTTTCAAATTCTTTGCTGTGAGAAACCATTATTATAGTTTTACCTTTTTCGTTTTCTTCTTTAAGAATTTGCATGACGCTTAAAGCATTTTCCGAATCGAGATTACCGGTCGGTTCATCTACAACAAGAACAGGCCTATCAGCCGCAATCGCGCGAGCGATAGACACTCTTATTGCTTCACCACCACTCAAATTATCAACTTTGCAATCTAATAAATCATAAATTTTTAATCGTTTTGCAATTTCATTTATCTCTCTTTCATTAATATTCTTTTTTAAATTTTTAAGTGGGAGAACAATATTCTCGCGAACTTTTAAACAAGGTATTAAAAGTGGCTCTTGGAACAAATATGAAAAAGTTTTAATTCTCGTTTTTTCTCTATCTTTTTTTATTAACTAACTTATCATTAATAAAATAATCACCATCAAAGTTGTTTATAAGTCCAATCATCTTTAAAAGCGTGCTTTTCCCAATACCTGATTCTCCATAAATAATTATAAAATCGTGCTTTTCAATCTCTATGTGAGTGTCATCAAAAATAACTTTGTCACCAAATGTATTGTCGTTATATACGCAGGTGCAAATATCATCGATATAATATCTTACCCAATAATTTTCTGTAGTGGTTCCGCTTAATCTATACCAATTTCCGAACATTCCTTGCTCTTGTGTATAACTTTAAATTACATTTGCTTCAATATAGCAAGCGACTTTACTATATCAAAATCCAGTTTTCCCACTTAACAAATTATTTAGATTCAATGTGTAGTTAACGCTTACAGTATTAAGTTCTTCTTCCCAATATTCTCCAAGGTTTCCAACATTTAATTGGATTGTAAAACATTCCTCATTTCCAACTTCTAAAACATTGGCGAAGGTAAGCGCCACCTCACTTATAGAAGAATAGGCAATATTAACTTCTTCACTCGTTGTAATTTTATCTCCAACGACATGAGAACGAGTTGTACTAAAAGATAGATTGCTTAACGACCCAGTACTACAAGTATTAGTAAAAGTCTCAATTTCTTTTGTTTTTAGATAAAATTTATCGCCAAATTTAACTACACGGCGATGGCCCATTATGCCTACTTTATAATATTTACCAATGTGTTCTTTGTTTTTAACTTCACTATACGTTGTGTTTAAAAACTTATTAATGTTAAATCCCCAAATATTAGTTATATTGTCATACGCTTGTGCTTCTTTTGTACTTTGTTTAACACCAAATGTTGATACTCCTATAGCGATTGAACTAATTAGAGTAATTAATGCAATATTTTTAAAAATATGTTTTATTTTTCTGCTTCGTTCACCCTATTATGTTAAAACTGAATTTTTCTAAATCCAACTAGATTTCATATAATTAAATTGAAAAAAATATTTAATATATGTTTTGTGATTATGTGTATAAGATCCTTTTTAATAATTCCAAAAATTGTTTATTGAGTGTGCTTTACAAAATACGTTTTTTAGTTTAGTTTCATGAACAAAATATTAAATTGTCAATTACAAAATTTTGTCTTGTTGATTTAATAGTATCTCTACCTTTTCTACTTCTAGGTTAAACTACTCTTCAAATAGCGTCTTCTATTTAATTACAAATAAAATTTTATGACGCTTTTTAGTATTTAATGAAGTACTTATTTCGACACTATTAGATGTTGGGGTGTCGCCTTCAAATGGCAGGATAAAACTATTTTTGTTTTTATTTATTCTTTTAAATTCAGTTAATTTATCATCGACATAAATTTCTTTAATTTCATCTTTTAATTCATAAAATTTAAATGTGAAATGACGTTGGAGGAGATTGTAATTATATCTATAGTTTCTAATAGGTTGTTCTCCTATTTTATTTTTTATTTTTAATTCTCTTTTTGAAAGAGGATACACTATATTTTCTTTATAATTTTGTCCTTCAACTTCTTCTATTTCAATTTCATATCCGTTGTCTTTCTTTTTAAAAGAGAAATTGGTTATTTTATATTCACCGTTTTGGTAATTAATTGAGACACGATCATCCTCATAAAGATAAAATTTATACTCATCTTCTCCAGGGAAAATGTGAATAGATAGTCTATCCCAATTTATTTTTGAAGTATTAAGTGCGTCATCATTTAAAACAATAATTCGACTAAGAGGCACATAAAGAGGGATTTTATCCATTTCATATTCTTTAATAATCTTATTTTCACCTTTAAGTATTTCACCAGTAAATAAATTGACAAACTCGCCTTTAGGTAAATATGTTAGCTGTGTATCTAAGTCATTTTCATTTACTTCTTTAACAAATAACTTTAAATAAGCATTACCTTCAGCTTGATAAAATTCAATTTTTAAATCGATGATTTCATTTTTATCATTTTTGCCACAACTTTCTAAAGTGAATGCATGTTCACCCCAATTTTCTCCGACTAATTTATCGTTTACGTACACTCTAACGCCGTCATCTGAACCGACTATTAATTCTGATTTAAAAGACGGCATTTTAATTTTTGTCTTAAAAG
>CASDYZ010000024.1 GCA_949285325.1 uncultured bacterium | reverse complement strand
AGAGAATAATCAGTAAGAGGATATTTCTTGTTATGTGCTTTATCAGAAATAACCGCGAATGGGGTAACTTCACTACCGGTACCACTTGTCGTTGGGATACAGATGAGTTTAGTCTTTTTACCAAGTTCTGGATATTTAAATGCACGTTTACGAATATCCATAAATTTTTGTTTTAAGTCATCGAAATTGACTTCAGGGTGCTCGTAGAAAAGCCACATACCTTTCGCGGCATCCATAGGTGAACCACCACCTAAGGCGATGATGGTGTCCGGGCCAAATGTTCTCATCAAAGAGACACCTTTTTTGACTGTTTCAATATCTGGATCTGGTTCAACATCTAAGAATAGTTGAACAGTGACTGGATTACGTCTTAGACGTAATTGGTCAATAATTTTATTGACAAAACCAAATTCCATCATCGATTTATCAGAGACAATAAACACTTTGTTGACATCGCGACAACTTGATAAATATTGAATGGAATTGCGTTCAAAATATATTTTTGAAGGTACTTTAAACCACTGCATTGTATTTCTCCTTTTACCAACTCTTTTAATATTTAATAAGTTAATCGCACTGACGTTACCGCCGATGGAGTTATGACCGTAACTACCACAGCCGAGAGTGAGAGATGGTAGGAACGAATTGTAAACATTACCAATACCACCAAAAGTTGATGGAGAATTCCAAATGATACGGAGGGCTTTGACTTCTTCACCGAAGCGATCCGCCATTTCTTGTTCTTTACAGTGAATTGCTGCTGAGTGTCCTAAACCATTAAATTCCACCATTTGTTTAGCGAATTTGAAACCATCTTTTTCATCTTTGACTTCAAAGAGGGCTAAGACTGGTGAAAGTTTTTCTCTAGATAATGGTTCTTTTGGACCTACTTCTTTACACCAACAAGCGATGATTGAAGTATTTTCTGGTAATTTAATACCAGCTTGTTCAGCGATGAAGGTTGTGCTCTTACCGACGATGTTAGGATTCAATTTAGCGTTCTCAACCCCTTCATCACCACAGGCAAAACCAAACATGAAGCGAGATAATTTCTTCTTCTCTTCATCGTTACAAATATAAACGTGGAATTTCTTTAAGAAGGAAACGACTTGACCAGAAATTTCTTTGTCGAAGATTGCTCCTTGTTCAGACGCGCAAACCATGCCGTTATCAAAAGCTTTAGAAATAACGATATCATTGACTGCTTGTTCGACATTAGCACTCTTATTGATGTAGGCTGGAACATTACCGGCACCGACACCCATCGCTGGTTTACCACAGCTATATGCTGCCTTAACCATCGCGTTGCCACCTGTCGCTAAAATAGTTGCGACATCCGGGTGATTCATCAAGGCGTTAGTTGCTTCCATGGATGTATTTTCAATCCACTGAATGCAGTTTTTAGGTGCGCCAGCCGCAACTGCAGCGTCCAACATAACTTTTGCTGCCGCTTTTGAGCATTCTTGTGCGCTTGGATGGAAAGAGAAAATGATAGGATTTCTCGTCTTTAAACAAATTAAAGATTTAAAAATGACAGTAGAAGTAGGGTTGGTGACTGGGATGATACCACAAATTACACCGAGTGGATCAGCAATTTCAGTGATACCAGTGACTGGGTCATCTTTAATGACACCGACTGTCTTAAGGTGACGCATGTTGTTGACGACATATTCACAAGCAAACAAATTTTTAGTCGCTTTGTCTTCAAAAACACCACGTTTTGTTTCATCGATAGCAAGTTTTGCAAGTGAGCCGTGATGGTCTAATCCAGCAACAGAACATTTTGCGACGATGTAGTCGATCTTTTCTTGATCTAAATTTAAAAATTCATCAAGTGCTTTTTTCCCGTTTGCAACGAGGCGATCGATTTCCTCATTAACTTTGTTAATATCGACGGGTTCTTTGGCCATAAGTTTATTTAACCTCCTTAAACTTAGTATCCAATTTGTATGATAGAACTGCAAATGAGGAGGCTAAATCGACATCTTCGACAATTACTTCATCACCTGCATTTAAATGTGTCGGTGTAAAATTCCAAATGCCTTTAATCCCTGCCTTAACTAATAAATCAGTGACATTTTGAGCAACTTTCACCGGCGTGGTAAGAATAGCGATTCTCACATCTAAAGAAGGAATTAAATCATTCAATCTATCGATGTGATATACAGGTTTATTATTGATATTAAACCCTACTTTTAAATCATCGACATCAAATCCAGCGACGATATTTAAACCACGGCTTTTAAATTCATCAAAATCCATAAAAGCTTCCCCTAAGTGGCCTACCCCTATCACCACGGCGTTAGTCGTATGGTGATAACCTAAAAAAGTTTCCAAATCATAAATGAGTTTTTTAACTTCTCTTCCAAGATTAGGAATACCTTTACTTCTCGTCACTATTTGAAGATCTTTTCTAACTTTTTCTTCGTTTAAACCAAGCCCTTTAGCTAAAGAAGAGGAAGAAATATATTTAACACTGTTTTTGCTACATTCTAGCAAATAGGATAAATATAATGGATATCTTTCGAGTTGTCTTTGCGAAACGCTTGGTCGAGACATAAGTTAGCCTTCTCCTTTCTTATCCGATTATTTTATAACAAAATAAAAAAGATAAATCAATATTTTTTTACTGAATTATTGCAAAAATAAAAATATTAAAATATTTAATTTGAATTTTGCTTCATTATTTCATTTAATTTGTCGAATAAATATGGGGCAAACCACTCCTTATATCCTTTTAGTGTAGGATGGATATTATCTAACATATAACTAGGTAAAAATTTATTATTAAATTCTTTGTCAGTGTATAAATCCATGATATAGATATCTTTTATTTTCTTTATAGATTCAACCATTTTCTTATATATATCATTTTCAAAATAAGGATTAGTAAAAATAACTAAAGGGCAGTTGAAATGATCTTTGACATAATTTTTGATGAAATTAATCGCCCCGAGAACACTATTATCGTCGTTATCATCTATATTCCCAATTCGACTATTTTTAAATGCGTCGTTACATGAGAGTTGTAAAACGAATAAATCGCATTTTTCTACATTTAATTTTTTTAACCTATAACAATAAGATAAATCACCTTTAGTTAAACTAGTTCCATCCACTGCTTCTTTTTTAAAATTAAAGTGATATAAATTAGAAAGAATTTCAACGAAAGATATCCCATTAGACGCATATCCACGAGTGACACTTGAGCCTAGAAAAATAATGTTTTTATCTTTTAAAAAATTATTCATAATTAATTTATAAAAATTTTATCAGCTTTAGTGTTAATGGAAAACACAGGGCTATGACCATCTAAAAGAGATATTTCAACAATTTTACCGATTGCAATATTATCTAATTCATGTTCGTTTATATAGCATGTTTTTGTTAAAAACCTTTGGGTACCATCACTTTCATCTAGCCGGATAGTGACGACAATCTCATAGATATTATTGTCTTGTTTTTCACCTATTTTCAAATCACTTATTATCGCTAATCTAGTTACTCCATACTTTCTAAAATTCAGTCTCTCTAGATAAGATGGACCTTTAAAAACTCACCCCACGCTTCATCGTGTTTATTGAATCTTTTCATAAATGAAGCATAGCAATATTTACATCCGTGAGTACAACCGATGTATGGATTAAGAGAATATCCTCCGACAGGAAGATTTGATTTAGTCATAATATTTTTAGTTTCAACTTCTTTAATTACAATTTTTTTGTCCATTTTTTCTTTCCTCTAATACTTTATTAAATTCGACAGGCAACTCTTGCATCATATTTTCTTCTTTTATAGTCGAAACTAATTCTTCTTTAAAAAAGACGGGAATATTTTTATTTTTAGCTTGATTATGCAAAGATTTTATCCAAGAAACATCGCTTTTGATTTTATTTTTTAATTTTCCAGTCATCGTTCCTATCACTATACAATCGATATTAGTAAGATCGACTTCACCAGGATTATCAAAAAGAGGTTCAAAAGTGACATGATAATGTTTCGCTTTTATATTTTTCTTTAATACATTAATTTTCCATAAATCCATTTTACTAGTGACACTTACACCAAACCAAACATTATCTAAATCACAATTAAAATTAATTAAATCTGGCCTTTTGGTGAGGAATATGTATTGATGCTGTTTATTATCCTTAATAGCGGCAAAAACGATATTTATCCACTCATTCTTCCAAATAGAAAAGTCACTTAATCCAGTTAGAAGAAATATATGAGGTTTTGTTTGATATATTATTTTAATTTTATTTTCAAAAAATTTAGGAACATTAAAATTGTCACTTATGTGAAAACGTCTCACATTATTTCTCGCGTAGCAATATGAGCAGTTGATATTGCACCCGACGACAATATTTAAATTTTGTATTAAATCTTTAATACATGTACTCATAAAAGATTATATTAAAAAATTAAATTAAAGCGTCTTTCGCCGTATATTGATTTAGTGAATTTTCTCTAACTTGAATACAAATGTAGGTGATTCCTTTCTCGTTGGAGAAAAGTTGTCTTTTTCCTCTAGGGGCGATTTTAATAAAATCACCTTCTTTTATTTCGACCTTATCGTTATCGATGACAAATGTACCATCTCCACTGATAACGTAATATATTTCTTCATTTTCTTTATGGGAATAGGAGAATGGTACACATGTTTTAGCCATCAAAGTGTTGACGCTTATTTTAGCACCTGTTAGGGATAATTTATCATGTAGTTCAATTCTTGCCCCTTCTTTCTTTTTGACAACAGTATAATTTTTCATATTTTTTTCCTTCTTTCTTTAAATATTGTAAATATTTTCATATTATTTAAGGAGTACGCACAAAAAAGTAACTACGTATATAAAAAAGAATGTGTGATAGAATAAATTTAAGTAGGTAGAAAAAAATGAAAAAAGAAGAAGAACTACCAATATGCCCAGTCGCGTTGACGGTAAACCTTATCGGGAGTAAATGGAAACTGTTGATAATAAGAAATTTAATGGAAAGACCTTATAGATTTAACGAATTGATGAGAACTATTGACGGCGTTTCCCAAAAGATGTTGACATCGAGTTTAAAAGAACTTGAAAGAGATGGAATAATATATCGGAAAGATTATAAAAGAAATCCCCCTATGATTGAATATGGCCTAAGTGAATTAGGAAAAAAATTAAGTGGTGTCTTACAAGAACTAGCAATTTTTGGTAATTATTATAAGTCTCAGATTTGATGGTTTACCACCACTGATCAATGTGTTTTTTATCCGCTATTAAACTTTTTTTAGAATTATTTATTTTTT
>CASDYZ010000023.1 GCA_949285325.1 uncultured bacterium | reverse complement strand
AATATAGATATATATATAAATAAATAAAAAAGCGAGGCCCTTTAAACAAAACCTCGCTTTTATTAATTGTTATTTTAAATTATTAATCGCATCCTAGATAAGTGAGAGAAATTTCATCATAGATGACGCTTCCTTCTTCACTAGTCACAGATATTTTAGTTTTAATCGCGCCTTCAGGAACAGTTATTTCTTGAGAAATATTTTTCCATTCAGTTGAATCGATCGCGATGTTAATTGAGCTATTCGCCACATTAGAATTGCTTCTATCTAAGAATCTAATTTCAATATTACCTTCAGAACTAGAATCAACTAATCTCGCTTTTGCTTCTAATCTAAATTTATATCCTGGGAAGGTGTTACTGATAGATTGACCGATATATTCACCATGGTACGCCCCATCACCTGAACCAGCAGTTAATTGGAACGCCATATCGTTTTCACCATTGACTAAAGTAGTGGAACCAACAGAAGCAGTTTCTCTACTCCAACCAAAATATGAACCATCTCTAATCGCTGTATCTGTCGTATCAAAATGTCCATTAGCTAATTTGTTGACATTTTTAACTTCATCCCAAGTTAATGTTTGCATATTTAATGTTGAAGCGTTTACCTTAGTATACCCTGGTTGACTTCTACAAGATTCATACCACTGTGTCGCATCAAATGCAGTGTAACTGATAGATTTAACGAGCATATAGTCAGTTTCAAATGCAGGTTGTCCTGCCCAAAGAGGTGGGAACCAAACCCCAACCCAAAGTGGAGTTTCATGTTCACTTACCACATTGCCAGTCATCGAAGCGATAAATATACCATCGATAAACCAGTCGACACGTTTTTCATTAGTGCCCATGTAATCGGTATACCAGTCAAATGTATATTTATGGATCTTGCCATCATTTAAATAAAGGATATCTCTCGTATCGACGGCGTCGGTATCTTTTGTTTGTTGTTTTGTCCAAGTAGTCGCCCAAAGGTGTTCAAACTGTGTACCATCGGTTGAACCACCAATCTCGATATCGATTTCATTTTGGCTTGTCGCTTCGCTTCCAGTGGTGGTGCAGTACGTCCACATCGCGGTGACTCCGCCTTCTCTTGGCATGGCCGCCATCTCGATCTCATATCGGCCTGGACCTAGATGCTCTTTGGTGATAATTGCCCCGCCTTCTGGCTTATTTGTTTCAAAATCTGCATCGCGATTTAAATAGCCTCTCGCTCTTATAGCAAGATAAGAATTGCCATCGTTATCTTCGGTATAAAAAAGGTTACGATGTTTCATCCCGTTATGAGGTGCGGCGGCTTCTGTCGTATGCCACGCTCCTTCGAGCGCGCTCCATTTTTCATCGTCGATACCATCTTCAAAAGTTTCGTGGATATTTCTTTCATCTTCTTGATTGAAAGAGACTCTCTCACTCACTTTCCCATAGTATTCTCTATCGCCGTATTCGACTTCTCCCCCACCTTGTGTAGATGAGTTCGAGTCACTACCGCCTCCACAGCCGGTTAAAAAAGTTGCCATTAGTAATACTGACATAATTTTGCATTTATTGGTCATAAAAGTCCTCCATAATTATTACGAAAACGATTTACTAACTATATTTAAGTTATCATTATTTTTAAAAATAAACAATATAAAAAAACACGATAAAAAAATTATTTTGTTAATTGAAAAACAAAAAGCAACAAATACTTGAAATACTATTTCATTTAATAAAATCAATCAACTTGAAAGGATAAATGCATCAAAAGTTCACTTTCATTTGCGATTTTCTTTCGATTGTTATATAAAAAAGCATAGGAAAGATATACTGTTTTTAAAAATTGAAACAGTAATTGCAACATTCCTTGTAACTAGTGATGTCTCTTGATTTATAATCTAGTTATTTAAGTTTCTTTTTAAATGTTAGTTGTTTAAAGGGAATCTTGATAATTTTAAGCCTAGTGGCGAAATCTTTTCCCATCATAGAGTTAATGACATCAATTGGGCATTGATAATTAAGTGATTTTCTAGGGTAGGAATTGATGTTACTGAAGATGAAATTAACATCATCTTGAGTTAAGTCATCTAGGCTTTTTCCTTTAGCTATCACATATCTAAATAGTTCATGATTTCTTTCACAAGATCCTTTATCTCCTGATCGATATGGTCTTGTATAGAATACTCTTGCGTATACTTCACCAGTTTCTTCATCAACTTCAAGATCAGGCATTTTGTCAAATTCTGGTCCATTATCGCATACTAGTATTCTAAAGAACTTAAAATAGTGACATATTCAAGTTGAAAAGGCAAAAGCAACAAGAAGAAATGATTCGTTGCATTTTGTTTTTCAATTAACGTAAAAAAATTATTTGATAATTTAAGAAAATTTGTGTCAATATAATAATATCAATATGTTTGAGGGAAAAAGTGCCCTTTAATTATTAAAATTTAAAAAAGTGTTGATTGTGCACTTGTATTATGTTTTAATAGTTTTGGAAAACGATTTCCTACATACATAATTTAAAAAAGGGGAAAAAATTAATGAAAACAAACAAATCTCTTGCCTTTATGGCCCTTATTTCTACACCTCTTTTCGCGTTAGCCCTTTCATCATGTGGTGGCGGTGGTGGTAATTCCCACACCAATACAAATGACGCTGTTTATGTCTGTGTCTATGATGGTGGATATGGCACCGAATGGATCGACCAAATCGCGAAAGATTATGAAGCGGCGACCGGCATTAAAGTTGAGTGGGATGCGGATGAATCATTATTAGACCGTATCGAAGACCAACTCAACAATGCGTCAGATTACGATATCTACATGTCGCACGACATCAACTGGCAAGCCTATGCTGCCCAAGGATTATTAGCTAATCTCGACGACTTGTACGCTTCTGAAGTTGAAGGCACTGGTGGACAAACATTTGAAGAAAGAAACCTCGACCTCAACCTCGAATACTCAAGAACACAAGGTGAAGATGGTGTTGAACACTATTTCAAAGTTAACTACACCCAAGGTGCAGGTGGCATTATTTACAACATCGACATGTTTGAAGAAAATGGTTGGAGTGTACCAACTACTTACAACGAACTAGTCACATTATGTCAAACAATCGTCGACGCTGAAATTGAAGTCGGTGAAAGACAAACACTCGTTCCATTCGCTTGGAGCGGTTCTGATCGTCAATACTATTGGGACTACATCGTCTTTGAATGGTGGGCACAACTCGCTGGTTTAGATAAAGTCAATCAAGTCATTCAATATCTCGGACCTGACAGCGATGGTAATTTAACTAAATATGAAAACGGATATGAAATGTACAATCCTGACACATATTACAAAGAATTTATCGATGCTTATGGATTGTGGTACGACTTAATTGCTGAACATCCAGAATATTCCAACTCTGGCGCTCAAGGTGTCAACTTAGCGTCCGCTCAAGCATTATTCGCTAACGGACAAGCTGCGATGATCCCATATGCCCAATGGGCAAAACTTGAAATCTCTAACGTCACCGACACTGGTGAATTAGATTTTGACATTGCTTTCATGAACACCCCAACCGCCCCTAACGCAGTTGAAACAACTCCAGTCAACTATTTAGTCGGTTATGGCGATTCAATGGTCGTTCCTGCTAACGCTCAAAACTTAGAAGGTGCGAAAGATTTCCTCAGATATTTAGCAACTTACGAAGCGTGTGCGACATTCGTTGAAAAAGCTGATGGACCATTCCTCGCTTTCGAATATGACAATGTTAATTTAGACGCTTTAACAAGTGCTGATACATATACTGCTTCAGTTGCACAAAGAGTGACAGAAAATACTTGTTTCACCCTTGCGAGCATGAATCCTATTACCGTTTGGAACTCTAATAAGGTTATGCCATGGATCAACAATGAATACTACTACGCTTCTGCTATGACAGGGGATGCTAGCGCTGCTCCAGAAGCTGTCGGTGACGCTATGTATAACGCTGCTAGACAAGGATGGGCAGGCTGGCTTAGAAATGCAGGTCTATAAAATTTACGCAAATCTAAAATATTAAACAAAATGGAGGATGTATGGTAACTACAGCTGAAAGTGAAAAAATCATTAAAGCTAATAAGCCACAAAGAGCTAAACGTTTTAGAATTCGCTCTTCGACAATATTTGTCATTGTGATGCTTCTTTACCCAGTCTTCCATTTTGTTCTTATGTGGATTGGCGTAAATATAAACTCTATCTTATTGGCCTTCCAAAGACCAATTCGAGGCAAATTACAATTTGTCGGAATAGATGAAATATTCTATAACTTTGAAACTCTGTTTATGAGCTTTCAGGAAGAGACGACTCAGTCGCTATTTATAACTTCATCCGCGTACTTTGTCGTTTCGTGTTTAATCACTCTTCCTATTTCACTTATATTTGCTTACTTTATTTTCAAAAAGATACTCGGCGCAGGATTCTTTAAGATTATCTTCTATTTACCAAGCATTTTGCCACTTGTCGCATTGACTTTGGTATTTAGTTTAACTTTTAACGTCAATGGACCAGCCTATTACTTATTCGGTACAGAAACCGCTAATTTATTCATTGGTGATAATGCCAAATGGATGGTGTGGTTTTTCTGTATTTGGGCTGGTATTGGATACGACGTTATTTTATTGACTGCCGGTATGTCGAGAATCCCTAAGGACATATTAGAGCAGTGCAAGATGGATGGTGTCCCTTCTATCGTGGAATTTATTCGTATTATTATTCCTCTAACTTGGCCGACCATCACCACCTTGTTCATCTTTGGCATGATGAGCGTATTTAACGTTTATATGCAGCCGATGTTTTTAACACAGGGCATGTACGACACGATGACCATTGGTCTTCAAATTTATCAACAGAGTGGAGGTAGTGGACTCAATACCCCAGCGACACTTGGTTTATTCTGTTCTCTCATAGGTGCACCTATTATATGTGCGACTAGATGGGGCATGAACAAGTGCTTTGCTGACGTGAACTATTAGTCGAAAATATTTATGAACTTTTTTACTAAAGCGTTAAAGAAAAAAAGAGATAATCTCCGCGCGGAAGACTACGCAAGACATCATGACGTACTCTATAAGAGACACGGATTTGAAAAAGCTACATTTATCTTTATGTTTGTCCTTTTTCTCATCTTTGCTCTCTCATTCATCTTCCCATTCTTATGGATTTTGATGAATTCTTTCAAATCAAGAGGAGAATTTGCCAGCGACTTCATGTCCTTCCCATCTTCTTGGACTTGGAACAATTTTGCTGAAGCATTCACCACGACGACAAGCGCGTCAACTGGCTCATTTAACATCTTCCAAATGTTAGGTATGAGTGTCATCATCGCCGGAATTGGTACAGTCGTTACTGTCTTTACCTCTTCGTGTGCTGCCTATGTCGTCGCTAAATACCGCTTCCCAGGAAGAAGCATTTTATGGGGAGTTGTTATCTTCTCTCTTATCGTCCCAATCGTCGGTGCTCTTCCTAGCCAAATTCAATTGATGAGAAGCTTACATTTAAATGACACTATCATTGGATGTATATTCCTCTATTCTGGAGGATTTGGCTCTAACTTCTTATTGTTATATTCATTTTTCACCAATTTATCTTGGACATATGTCGAAGCCGCCCGTATCGATGGGGCAAATGATTTTACAATATTCTTTAGAATCATTATTCCAATGGCAAAAGGACCAATTATCGCCATTTCAATTATCCAACTTATCGGATTATGGAATGACTATTTAACTCCATCTATCTATTTGCCAAGACAACCAACCATCGCTTATGGTCTTCACACTTTGACTCAGCAGATGCAAGTGCACAGCAACTATACAGTGCTGTTCGCGACTATTATTATCGCCATACTGCCTATTATTATATTGTTCTGCTGTTTCTCAAAAACCATTATGGAAAACACCTCTGTTGGAGGTTTAAAGGGATAATACCCATCGTTACATCATTCGTCTAAATTTTTCATAGCTGAAAGGAGAATATTATGAAAAAATTAGCAGTTCTATCAGCCTCACTTCTCGCCCTAGTCGGCCTCGCTGGTTGTGGTGGTTCTGGAGGTGCTGGATTAGTTCCTACTGAAGGGGATACCATCCACGAACAACTCGCCTACTACGATATGAGTGTTGAAGAACCTTACAAAATCTCAATTCGTCTTGAAAAAACTGAAGGTCGAATTGTTTCCCTATCATTAGGAAGAAATTCAACCGAAGATAAAAGTATTATTGGTTTTAAAGACGGAATTTTAACAGTTGATGGTTCATTCTTTGAAGGACAAGCTTCTGGAGAAAAGACCATGACAGCTACTTTCGATGATGAATCGAGTGAAAGAATTGATATCATGCTTTGTACAAAAGTAATTACGACCGCTGAAGAATTCCAAAACATCAATGAGAATCTTTCCGGTACATATGTATTAGGTAACGATATCGACTTATCATCAATCGAAAATTTTGAGCCACTTGGCTATTTCTTCGGTGATGAAACCTCACCATTAAATGATTACTTCCACGGAATCTTAGAAGGTAATGGCTATAAAGTTAGCAACGCAACTCTTAAATTTTCTGAATTACCTTCAACCCCAGTTCCATGGATTGCTGGTACTAGTTATCAATCAAATCAAGATGCTTACTTAGGTACATTTGGATTTGAAAGCGACGCTCATAAATCTGGCGATAACATCGGTTTATTCCAAATTATCGGTAGTTCTGGCGTCGTTAGAAATGTTCATTTCGATAACATTAGAGTAACAGGTAGAACAATCGTCGGCGCGGTTGCAGGCAACTGCTCTGGTAGAATTGAAAACTGCTTAGTTACCAACTGCACAGTTACACAAGCCACTCACTTCTATGATGACGATTGTAACGCTGGTGCGGTAGCAGGTATCGTCGCCGGTAGTGGTGTCATCACTAATACTGTCGCTTATAATAACGTCGTTAGCACTTTAAATTTCTACCTCGATTATGGCGATGATTACATCGGTCAAGTCGGCAATGGTTGGGATCACCCCGCTAGCGGTGATGGTGTTGATACACCTGCTTGGATACAAGCTGGCGTCAATAAAGTAATGAATGACGCTGCTTATGAAGATAGCAACGGCCACCTTACAAACGGTGTCTATGCCTTCGCTGGTAAAACTTGGGGAATTATCGAAAATAGTTATTCCGATACATTTATTGTCTTACCTCAAGACGGCGCGATGAGAGACGCCGACTTCACTCAAACCCATGTTGGTGCAAATAAACCAACCAGTGGCGAGACAGACATGGGTACAGTGACAAATTGTGCGGCACTCGAAAGAGCAGAATTACAATCTGCCTCACTATACGCGAACTTCGACACAACCATTTGGAATATTGTCGATGGTTCACTTCCATCACTTAGAAAGCCAGTACTATCGACTAGCGTCTATGGTGCTGAAGCTGAATAATATGTTATTCAAAATTACAAACAAAAAGGTAAAACAATGAAAAGATTTAAAAAGAATAAACTCATTGTCACAAGTGTTGTTTCAATCTTAGGCGTATGTGGTTTAGTTGTCGTATTAAATAATGTCGATACATTAATGCCTCAACTCGCCAACGCCGACGATACCGCTTATCGTTTAAACATCAATACAGCATTAACAGTTGATGAAAACAATCAAGCGACAGTCAAAACAACATTAGGCAATGATGTCGTATTTGAAGTTGAAGGCGATTATACACTAGATAGTGGTGTTATTACCTTAAAAGAAGGTGCGTCTTTAACTAACGTCAACCGCATTCAAGGAATGAGTGAAATTACTGTCAATACCGATGGTAAAAGTTTAAGAATGGGTTTAGGTTTACAAGCTGATTCTATGTCGTTAGAAGAACATTATTTACTCGAAGACGCGACAGTTCACATGATGAACCCAACCTATGATTTTGTCACCCTAGTGGCGACACAAGACACTACCATTGAATCAATCGATATCGGTTATTCATGTGTCACACGTGCAGTGTTAAATCACGGTGAAGATTGGATTGAGATTGACTCATTGGCAAAATATAGACAAGTCATGGAACCTGCTACTAATTTAGAAGCAAAAATCTATTTATCCACAAATATTGACTTCAATGGCGAACAATTAAGTTCAATGCCAGGTGAATTCAAAGGCACATTCGATGGCAATGGTTATAGTGTTTATAATTACTTAGGCAGAAGTGATACAAACAGCCGTATGTTTAATTTATTGAATGGCGCGACTATTCAAAATGTTGTCATCAGTGGTACATTACCAAATAGCGGAGGAGGCACGATGGTTGCTTATGGTGCGAATGAAAGCATAACCAACCAATCGACAATTAGTAACACTGTTGCTCGTGCTAATTTAGATAATGGAGCTTATGATGGACCTTATGGCATGTTTGTCTATTTAGCTCGTAATAACAATATCCGTATAGAAAATTCTCACGCTGAATTATTCATCCCTGCAACATATAGTGGAAACGCTGCACTATTCGTAAAAGCCGCTGATGGTGATAGTCAAACAGAAGTTTCTAATGTCACCTATGGTATTACAGGTGCTGGCTCTGAAGGTAAATCTGTCGCGGGTAATGCTGATGGTGTTACCAATACAGGTAAAACAGTAATTCACAATGAAGTATTAGACCCTGAATTAGTTGTTAGTGTTGATAAAAACACACTTAATGTTGATGAAACAGCAACTTTAACCGTTGGTGTTGAAAATCTTCCAGACACTGTTTCTAGTGTTACATACACTGTAACTAGTGAAAACGAAGATGTTGTCAGCGTTACCGATAACAATGATAACACTTATACTTTAACTGCTTTAAAAGCTGGTAGCAGTACAATCACTGTCTCAACTGAAATTGAAAGCGAAACATATACACAAACCGTCACAATCGAAGTTGTTGATTTAGATACTCCTAAACACACAGTAAATTTAAGTGGCGCCGATCCTGTGTTTGGTGAAGAACATATAGCAAAATCAGATCCTGGTAGTATTTATTATTGGAACGATCAAAACTGGGTTAGTTCAAATGTAACAGTAAATCAATCCAAATTTGAAAATAATGAATATGTGATTGAATATACATCAACTGGTTCCTGTTGGTATGGTTTCCAATTCTTTTATGAAGCACCTGAAGAAGCTGATTTAGTTGATGGTACTAAGCCTACAATCAAAATTACAATTAATTCTTCAGTAGAAGGAGATATTACAATTAATGATGTTGCTTGCCATCTTAATGCTGGTAATAATACATTGACCGCTGTTAGTGCTTATGCGGCTAATAGTACTGATGCTGACTTATCTGTTCAATTCGGTATTCTGAGTCCTCAAACCATGATTACATCAGGCACATTTAAAATAAGCGCAATTGAATTCTATTATTAATTCTTTTACATCATATTCACAATTTGTTTGTTGGTGGGCTATTCGTCTTAATGGGTAGCCCACCCATAGACAATATTTACAATCATAAATAATAAGAGAAGAGAGATATATAAGTTATGGTTAAATATTATTTTGAAGGAAAAAAGTTTGTCATAGAAGACTATTTAAACGCTCCGACTTTTGCTTCTTTTTTACCCGCAATAAGTGGGATTCACGGTAAACCTACTTGGGCATTTTACGCTAATGTGGGGCAGTGTATGGGTGGTTTTGGTGTCTCTAATAGACATACTCCAATGACTCCATTTGACTCTGCTACTCTCGCTTATCAAAATATCCCTCTTAAAGGTTTTAGAACTTTCTTAAAAATTGATAATAAACTTTATAATCCCTTCAAAAAGCCAACTGATTCTCAAAAAATGATTGTTGAAAGAACTAGATTTTCTATCGTCGAGACTAATTCTTTATATTCAATAAATGTTTCTTATTCCACACTTGCAGATCAACCTTTCGCTGCCTTAATAAGAAGAGTGGAAATAACTAATCCAAGTGATAACCCTATCACTTATGAAATGGTTGATGGTTTACCAATCTTCCTCCCTTATGGATTAGACAATATTGACTATAAAGAACTCGTCTCCCTTATGGCGGCGTACTGCTGTGTTCACGATTTAGATAAAGCCCCATTTATTAAATTTAAAACATCGACTGGTGACAATTCAGTCGTTAAAGAAAATGATGAGGGCAATGGCTTTTATGCGTTTAAAGTGGTGGATGGTAAAATTGTCCACATCAATTCTATCGTCGATTTAGAATGTGTATTTGGTAAAGATAAAACACTGATTAAACCACTTAATTTTGTCAATAATAGTTATAAAGATTTCTTAAAGATAAAACAGCAGACAGAAAACAAAATCCCTTGTGCGTTTACCACTGATTCATTTACTTTAAAACCACATGAATCTATCGTCTTTTACACCCTTTATGGTGCATTTAGGAACAGCGATGAATTTGATAAATATGTCGTATCGAATAAAGATTTATTAAATATTATTGAAAACGATAAGACAGAAGAAATTGTTGAAGATTTAATTAAACCAAGTCGTGTCCATACTGCTTCTCCTTTATTTGATGAATATGTCGCCCAATCATATTTAGATAATGGGCTTAGAGGTGGCTTTCCTCTATTAATTGAAAATCAACCATACTATGTATTTTCAAGAAAACATGGAGATATGGAAAGAGATTACAATTTCTTTGATATCCCTAGTAAATATTATTCTTCTGGTAGTGGTAATTTTAGAGATGTCAATCAAAATAGAAGAAGCGATTTATATTACGCTCCATACTTAAAAGATTATAATATCAATATATTCTTTAATTTAATTCAAGCGGATGGACAAAACCCTTTAACAGTCAAGCCAAATCATTTCCATTTAAATGATGATTTTAATATCTCACTTTTATATGGGTTAAATGATGGCAATAAAATACTCGATTTAGTTAAAGATTACGAGCCGAGCGATTTATACACCTACCTATTAGACCACAACCGCGTAGATTTGTTTAACACCATTATGGAAAATTCAACTCAAAGTGTCGAAGCGATGTTCTCCGAAGGATATTGGGTAGATCACTGGACTTATAATGTCGACTTACTCGAAAATTTTGAAGGTATATATCCAGATGAATTAGAACAATTATTATTTACTCCTAAATATAAATATTTTTATTCACCAGTATTTGTCGAACCTCGAAGCGAAAAATATTGTCTAATTAACGACAATGAAGTCCGTCAGTATGGTGCAATTGATTTAAAACGCTTAAAAGCAGTGTGTGAAGCAACTAACTTTGATATTAAAAAGACACACTGGTTAAAAAATAAAAAAGGTGATGAGGTCGTCACTACTCTCGCCTCAAAGATTTTAAATTTAATCATCGTCAAATTCTCGACTCTCGACTCTATGCAAATGGGGATAGAGATGGAGTGTGAAAAACCTGGTTGGAATGACGCGATGAACGGCCTACCTGGACTTTTTGCCTCCGGGATGAGTGAATCTATTGAATTACTTAGATTGATTAGATTCTTAAGAAGAAATTTAAACAATTTTAAAGATAATAAGATTGAGATATTAAAAGAACAAGCTAAATTATTTCAGTCTGTTAATAACTATTTAAGACAATTATTTGCCTCTCAATTAGATTCATTCTCTTATTGGGATAAAGTCACTACGGCGAGAGAAGAATTTAGACAATCAATTAAAAACAATGTGGCAGGATACACAAAAAGTGTTTCAGTTAGATATGTATTATCATTTTTAAAACTTGCTGACAAATTGTTAGAACAAGGTATATTGAAAGCAAAAGAAGTGGGGGAAGGCATCATACCTAGTTATTTAATTTATCGCCCCAAGAGTTTTTCAAAACTAGGTCATGTCAACCACTTAGGTTATGAGACTGTCAAAGTCAATTCATTTGAACTCGTCAAACTTCCCCCATTCCTTGAAGCAAGTGCGAGAATGTTTAAATTAGGTAAAAAAATCGCCAAAACGAACGACTACAGAGAAATTAAAAAAAGCGATTTATACGATAAGAAAATTAAAATATATAAGACATGTGTGGCTTTAGATGACGCGCCTTTTGAGATTGGTAGAGTCCACGCTTTTACTAAAGGATGGCTTGAAAGAGAATGTAACTTCCTCCACATGACTTATAAATATTTATTAGGCCTATTAAAAGCTGGATATTATCAAGAATTTTATAAAGAATGTCAAACTAATTTAGTTTGTAATATGGACCCATATATCTACGGGAGAAGCACGATAGAAAATTCCTCCTTTATTGTTCCTTCGTGCAATCCCGATGAAAAGATACATGGTAGAGGCTATTTTGCCCGTCTTACAGGGGCGAATGCCGAGATGGTGAATATAGTCAACATCCTCTTTATTGGAGAAAGACCATTCATTTACGATGAAGGAACCCTTTACTTTAAATTATCACCAAAATTAAGCGCTTCATTCTTTGATGATAATAATGAAGTAAGGGCGACGCTTTTTAGCACTACAGAGATTGTCTATCACAATCCTAAGCGAGTGGATACTTATAAAAAAGCTAATTTAACTTATAAGATTGATGGAGTTGATTATCAAATTATAAGTGGACAATTAGCCATTGACATCAGAAATGGTAAAGTCAAAAGAATTGATGTGGAGATTGACTAATGAAAAACAAAAATTTAAAAATTTTACAAATTTTGCCTCTAACACTCTTGGCGTTGGTGGGGTGTAGTGATCCTGGATCCTCAAGTGAACAAGGACGGTACGAACCATATTACGACAAGACACAATTTAGATTAAAATATGAGGATGAATTTGAAGGAGACAGCCTCGATTTAACTAAGTGGGAATATATGATTGGCGATGGCAGTCAATATGGTAATCCTGGTTGGGGTAACAATGAACAACAATATTACACCGATCAAAACACTACTTTTGAAGACGGGATAATGAACATCCATATAAAAAGAGAAGATATGGGAGGAAAAAGATTCACCTCTACCCGCATCCGTTCTAACGAGAAGATGTATACTACTTACGGGAGGATGGAGGCACTTATTTCCCTTCCAGCTGAACAAGGATTATGGCCTGCGTTTTGGATGCTACCAGAAGCTGATACCCCATATGGCGTATGGGCAAGTTCTGGTGAGATAGACATCATGGAAGCACGCGGAAGAATCCCAGATATGACTAGTGGTGCGCTTCACTATGGGCAAGCTGGCGTATCGACATATAGAAGTAGTTCTAACTCCTTAGCAGAAGGCGATACAATTGAAAATTGGCATTGGTATTGTCTCGAATGGTATCCAGATAGATTTGTTTGGTACGTCGATGATGATCAATTCATGGAAATTGAAAAAGGACCTCGTTCTTGGTGGAGTGAAGCCGATTTTGACAGCGACACCGCCCCATTCGATGTCGATTTTCACCTCCTTATCAACTGCGCGGTCGGTGGTAATTTTGATGGAGGAGTTGAACCAACTGATGATTTTACAGAAGCTATCATGAAAGTCGACTGCGTGAGAATATACGAATATATTGGAGAAATAGAAGGATAACAATTATGACTAAAGAAGAAAAGTTAGAATTAAAAGCTAAAAAGCAAGCTGCAAAACAAGAAAAAGCAAGACTCGAAAAAGAAAAAGCCCTTCAAGAAAGAGCGCTAGAAAAAGAAAGAGACATCATCTATAAAAAGATGGTCGCTTATGAAAAAGAACATCGTAAAGAAGAAAAAATTGCTCCTAAGGATGTATGTATCTCTCTTCAAAAAATCAATAAGATTTATTCTAACCACGTACAAGCCGTCTACGACTTCTCACTCGATATTAAAGATAGAGAATTCATCGTCTTTGTCGGCCCTAGTGGTTGTGGTAAATCGACAACTTTAAGAATGATTGCTGGGCTAGAAGATATCACCGCTGGCGACTTATATATCAATGGTGTATACGCCAATGACTTAGAACCAAAAAATAGAGATTTAGCGATGGTTTTCCAATCCTATGCTCTCTATCCACATATGACAGTCTATCAAAATCTAGCTTTTGGTCTACAGATGAGACACGTCCCAAAAGATGAGATAGATGAAAGAGTGAGAAAGGCTGCAAATATATTAGAGATTGAAGAATTCTTAGATAGAAAACCAAGAGCCCTCTCTGGTGGACAATGCCAAAGAGTTGCCCTAGGTAGAGCAATTGTTAGAAATACGAGAATATTCTTGATGGATGAACCTCTCTCTAACTTAGACGCGAAATTAAGAGTACAAATGAGAAGTGAACTCGTTAAACTCCACAATAATTTAGGGGCGACGACAATCTATGTCACTCACGACCAAACTGAAGCTATGACAATGGCGAGCCGTATCGTCGTCATGAAAAAAGGCTATGTTCAACAAATCGGTACACCTAAAGAAATTTATAATCATCCTGCTAATACGTTCGTCGCGACATTTATCGGTTCACCCGCTATGAATATAATCGATGCGACATATGACGACGGTGTCATTAAATTTAGTAATGGTGGAGAAGTTAAACTAAGTGGCATTAAAACCAAACACGATGAATTCTACAAACAAGAAATTAAAAATTTAGAAGCTCAAATCGAAACCAAAATTGATAATTACTGCACATTCATCGATAAAAAACATCCTGATGTTGTGGTGAAAAAAGATCCGAGTGAACCAGAAGTTGCAGAACTTATCAACGCTGATAAGAGCTTAGAGAAAATGCGCGCTGATATAGAAGTTTATAAAGATTATCTTAAGAGCAAAAAACATCCAATTTTATTTGGTGTTAGACCTGAAGATATCCACATCAAGGGAGAACCTACCCTCGCCAAAAATATAAGCAATCCATTTAAATTGAAAGTAAGCGTCGCTGAATTGTTAGGTAACGAATATTATCTACATCTAAATTTCACCGATGATAAAGAAATTGTTGGTAAGGCTAATGCTTTACATGAACTTGCCTCAGGCAGTGAAGTAGAAGTAGTGTTCAATTTAGATAAAGTACATTTATTCGATGATATTTCAACTAAGTATGTCGCTTAGTTTAAATATAAATTTAATGGAAGGGAAAAGGAAAAATGAAAACAAAGACAATTAGAAGATTTTCACTCCTTTGTGTTCTTGGACTTCTTCTCACTAGTTGTAATTTAGACTTTAGTGATTCTTCATCTACAGTTACGACAAGTGAGACGACTTCAGAAAACAATAATACTTCTGAACAAACGACAAGTGAGAACACAACAAGTGAGACAACATCACAAACTACCACATCTAGCATCGATGTGCCAGATGGTTATCACCTCGTGTGGAGCGATGAATTTAATGGCACAAATCTCGATTTAGGTAACTGGGAATATCAAGTAGGTGATGGCTCAGCTTATGGCATTTGGGGTTGGGGTAACAATGAAAAACAATATTACACCCAAGGAGAAAACGCCAGGGTGGCTGACGGTAATTTAATTATCACCGCGAAAAGAGAAAGTAGAGGTAATTTAGCTTACACTTCAACTAGAATTAGAAGTAAAGCCAAACAATATTGGACATATGGTAGATTTGAAGCAAGAATCTCATATGACTGCATAACTGGTTTGTGGCCAGCCTTTTGGATGCTACCAGAAGATAACGAATATGGCGGTTGGCCAAATTCAGGTGAAATCGACATCATGGAAGGTAAAGGTAGACTACCAAATTGGACGAGCCACGCTCTTCACTATGGAGGAGTGCATCATTATGAAAGTAAAGAAGTGACACTATCCACTCCAGCGAGTGAATATCATATCTACGGTCTAGAATGGACACCAGATTATATCGCTTGGTTTGTCGATGGTAGTGAGACATTTAGATTAACTAAAGATATTTGGTATAATGATTCTCCAAATTCTTATCCAAATGGGCACGCCCCATTTGATAAACCATTCCACTTCGTTATCAATCTTGCCGTCGGTGGCAATTTCGATGGCGGGGTAGAACCTCCAGCAGATTTTATTCAAGCCGATATGCGAATTGATTACGTTCGCGTATTCCAAAAAAATTAATTAACTATTAGTTAAAAATATGAAAGGCACCTCTCCGACAGGTGTCTTTTTATTATCGCTACACTTGCTTTAACTCGTCTCATACTATATAATTTTAAACGTTATAGGGAGTAGCTTAGTTAACTATTCGACACACCGGATAAATATTATCCCGGATGTTAACCATCTATATGACATTAGATGCGCCAGACTATACGGAATAAATGATTTATTTATGAAGGTGGTGTTTATCAATGTTTGAAACCAAATCTAAGCAAGAAGTTATAACGGAATTAGATTCTAATTCTAAACAAGGGCTAAATAGTGAAGAAGCCTCAAAAAGACTAGTAAAACACGGATTTAATAAACTTCAAGAAGAAAAGAAAAAACATTGGTTTTTTATTTTTTTGTCGGAATTTAACGATCCAATGATTTATGTCTTACTAGGTGCGGCGGTATTGATGGTCGGTGTATCTTTATATGAAGTTATCGTCGAACACGCTACATTTGACTATGCTGATCCAATCATTATTCTCGCCGTCGTATTTATAAATGCGATTATTGGCACTGTACAAGAGTGTAAAGCAGAAAAATCACTAGAAGCACTTAAGAAGATGTCATCCCCAACCGCTCTAGTTAGAAGAGATGGTAAAATAAGTGAAATAAAAGCGGAAGAGTTAGTCCCGGGCGACATCGTCATATTAGAAGAAGGTAGAACTGTCCCCGCTGATTTAAGAATAATAGAAAGTCACAATTTAAAAACTGATGAATCATCTTTAACTGGTGAATCTCTACCAGTCGAAAAAGATAGCGATATCGTATTTAGTGAAGAAGTCGGTGTCGGAGATAGAGTCAATATGGCGTATATGTCCACCCCAGTCGTATATGGTAGGGGTGAAGGTATAGTCACATCAACTGGGATGAATACTGAGACTGGTAAAATCGCCAAATTATTATCTGAAGGTGGAGATCAAACGACCCCATTACAAAAAAAATTAGCTAACTTATCTAAATTTTTAGGGATATTGACTATTGTTATAGTCATCGTGATGTTTGCCATTCAGTTATTTGAAATGTTTTTTATTAGCAAAATACCTTCTGCTGAATACGCATCAGAAATCATAAGTTATTTTGTTGGGGCTATCTCTTTAGCAGTGGCCGCCATACCGGAAGGGCTACCAGCCGTCGTCACAATCGTTTTAGCGCTCGGCACACAAAGAATGGTCAAAGCCAACGCAATTATAAGAAAACTACCAAGTGTAGAAACACTTGGCTCAGTATCTGTCGTATGTTCAGATAAAACTGGTACTCTCACACAAAATAAAATGACTGTAGTCAAAGCGTACATAAATAAAAAGACAATCGATGAAAATGATTTTAATAGCGATAATGTCAAAGCTATCGCCGCCCCGATGTCGCTTTGCTCTAATGCCAGCGTCGATGGTGGATTATACGGTGACCCTACTGAAATTGCCTTAGTTGAATTTGCTAATAAGATTGGTTACCGTAAACCTTATTTAGAAGAAAAATGTCCACGTGTTGAAGAACTACCTTTCGATTCAGTTAGAAAGATGATGTCGACAAAGCACGAATATAATGGTAAACATTATGTATTTACTAAAGGGGCGATGGACCAAATATTAAAATTATCGACACATATATTGATAGATGGAGAAATTAAACCGATAACTAACAAAGATAAAAAAGAGGTAGAACAAGCGTCTTTTGACATGGCTCACGACGCCTTAAGAGTGCTCGCCCTCGCCTACAAACAAAGCGATACGCTCAGCGAAGATAACTTAATCTTTGTCGGTTTGGTTGGTATGATTGATCCACCTCGCCCTGAATGTCGACAAGCAGTCGATATATTTAAAGGGGCTGGTATTACGACTATCATGATTACTGGCGACCACAAAGTCACCGCGCTTGCCATCGCTAAACAACTCGGTATCGCTAGCGATGAATCACAAGCTATGAGCGGGGATGAAATCGATTTATTATCGATGGAAGAACTTCAAGAAAAAGTTAAGACTGTACGTATATTTGCTCGTGTTTCACCAGAAAATAAAGTGTCGATTGTCAGTGCAATTAAAAACAATGGAATGGTAGTGGCGATGACTGGAGACGGGGTAAATGACGCCCCATCACTCAAACGAGCGGATATTGGTATCGCCATGGGGATAACTGGTACTGACGTCGCTAAAGGGGCGGCCGACATGGTTTTAACCGACGATAATTTTGCCTCGATTGAAAAAGCTGTTGAAGAAGGAAGAAGCATATTTACTAATATTAAAAAAACAGTCTTATTCTTACTCGGCTCTAACTTGGCGGAAGTATTAACTATGCTTATCGCAGTGGTGCTTACTCTTCCTACTCCGTTAGTTCCTATCCACATCTTGTGGGTGAATTTAATTACCGACTCTCTCCCAGCGGTTGCCCTAGGGGCGTGCCCAAAAGAAAAAGGTATTATGAATGAGCCACCTAGAAACGCTAAAGAGTCGCTATTTGCGAGAGGCGGTATCCCTATATTAGTCGGATATGGTCTACTCATTACTTTATGTACTTTATTTGCTTTTATTTACATACCGATTTTCGAGCATGGTGTCACGTCATTTAACGGTCTGGTCGACATGTTAAATAACAATGAAGAAGTATATTTACAAGCCACGACGATGGCCTTCTCTGTGCTCGGTATATCTGAATTATTCCACATGTTAGGTATGACGAGTATCACTAAATCGTTCGTCCACAATTTTAAAAATAAGAATTGGTTAGCTTGGGTAGCGTTCATTGTTGGTCTTGCCCTTCAATTCGCTGTGGTTGAAATACCAGGAGTAAATACATTCTTTGACTGCTATCAATTTGACAATATTCACTGGCTCATCATCTTAGCCCTTTCTATTCCACCTCTTGTCGTACATGAAATCGTCGTATTTATAATTTGGATAAGAAATAAAATAAGGTCAAAAAAAGCTGTAAATAATTAATTTAGTAAGGCTAGCGGACAATTAATTCTCTAGCCTTTTTAATTTGTTTGCTTGTAAAAATCATAAAAATGTACATAATTATGTTGAGGAGTTAATTATGAGCAAAATAATACCAATTAAAGATTTAAGAGACACCAACGCAATATCGAAGTGGTGCACTGAAAACAATGAGCCACTTTTTGTCAGTAAAAATGGTTATTCCCACCTAGTAGTTATGTCGAATGATTACTATGAAAAAATTATTAATAAAGAAGACTATAACCATACATATGTACCTAGAATTAAAAACATCGATAATATTGAATTTAAAGAATTAAATGATGATTTTTATGGTTTTGTTAAAGTTGCCTCTATCAATTTTAAAGTTAAGATAGGTGAAGTTTTTTACAATTTAAAACAAATTGAAAAACATCTAGAAGAAATTGATAAATTAGGTGTTAATATCGCGGTGTTCTCAGAACTTTGTTTGACAAGTTATTCTTGCCGAGACATATTTTATCAAAATCAGCTCTTAAACGATGTCACAAAGGCTTTAATTAAGTTGAAGGATATTTCATCTAAATACAATATTTTGTTCGCTGTTGGGGCTCCTATCGCATTAAATAACTGCATCTATAACTGCGCGGTTATCTACTGTAATGGCGACATCAAATGTGTGTACGCAAAAGAATATTTACCAAATTCAAATGAATTTTATGAAAAAAGGCAGTTTAGTGAGTGCCCAAATATAAACACCAACATCACCATCGGGGATAAATCTTATCCTTTTGGTAATAAATTTATTTTAGTCGACAAAGATTACTATCCTCTTAAAGTAGGAGTGGAAATATGTGAAGATTTATGGGCACCTCTTTCTCCTTCAACTCACTTGGCGTTAAATGGTGCCAATGTCATCTTAAATTTATCGGCTTCCAATGAGGTAATTGGTAAAGAAGAATATCGAAGACAACTTATAAGTTCAACTTCTTCTCGTCTCATATGTGCCTATATATACTCATCCAGTGGCGGGGGTGAAAGTTCTACCGATGTAATTTATTCATCTTATAAATCAATTTGTGAGAATGGGAGAATATTAAAAGAGAGTGAACTATTCGACGATGGAATTATCGTAAGTGAAATAGATATTGAAAAATTAAATAACGAAAGAAGAAGGATGACATCATTTATGAATAGTGATGATAATTATGAAAAAATATACTTTTCTCTTCCGCTTAAAAACCCTTCACTTTCTATAAAAATCAAGCAAAATCCCTTTGTAAAGGATGAAAATGAGAACGATATTTATCGATATCGCAAAATAATTAAAATGCAAGCTTTAGGATTGACTCAGCGGCTAGTGGCGACTAATACACAAAAAGTTGTCGTTGGTTTAAGCGGTGGACTAGACTCCACCCTAGCCCTTTTAGTGGCAAAAGTTGCCTTCGACACCCTCCATTATGATTTAAAAAATATCACCGCGGTAACGCTTCCTTGCTTTGGTACATCTAATAGGACTCACGACAATGCCTTAAAACTAGCAACATTGCTCGGAGTAAGTTTTAAAGAAATAAATATCAATAAAAGTATCATCCAACATTTTATAGATATAGACCATGACATAAATAACACTAACGCGGCATTTGAAAACGCCCAAGCAAGAGAAAGGACGCAAGTATTGTTAGATTATTCTAACGATATAGGCGCCTTGATGGTGGGGACGGGAGATTTAAGTGAACTTTGTCTTGGTTGGACTACTTATAGTGGTGACCACATGTCATCGTATGGGGTCAACGCTTCTATCCCTAAAACATTGGTGCAAGATTTAGTTAAGACATACGCTTATGACCATGAAGCAGTTAAAGATGTACTGCTCGACGTGCTCGCAACTCCAATTTCCCCAGAACTACTCCCAGAAAAAGAAGGCGAAATAGCGCAAAAAACTGAAGAAGTAGTGGGCCCATATGAACTACACGATTTCTTTATATATTATTTTTTAAGATTTAATTTCTCTCCTAAAAAAATATTGTATCTAGCTAAATATGCTTATAAAGACAAATATAGCGAAGAAGAAATAAAAAAATGGCTAATATTATTTTTAAAAAGATTTTACGCCAATCAATTTAAAAGAAGTTGTCTTCCTGACGGGGTGAAGGTCGGTACAGTCAGTATATCCCCTCGAGGTGATTTAAGAATGCCTTCTGACGCATCGTCAAAAGAAATTATCGCTATTCTTTTAGATGATTAAAATATTTAATATCAGTCATATTAAAACTTCACAATCTTTTTTAAATCAATTTTAAAAAGGCATAATCTAATATTTTTTCTTTACGTAACTTTAATATTTTTTTAAGAAACGATTTTTGTAAATCGCTTGCTTCTTCTACCTCATCGATTAACTTTTCTATTTTACTAAGATCAATTTTTGGAACGATTCTTTTAATCGCGTCATTGCACCCCTCAAATTCTAAAGAAGTTATTATTTTAAAATAATTACCTCGTTTCCCATTCAATAGTATTGCAGAAGTAGGAATATCGTAAACACGGGCGTTCATTTCAACTTTGGATGACATAACTTTTTTAATAAGTTCATCGTAAATTTGCGGAAATAGCGATGAGCCGCAATCAAAAATTGGAGCAATTCCGCTTTTCCAACAAAACTATGTCTAAATTTATACGCTTTTCCAACAAAATAGTATTCAAAAAAATACGCTTTTCATCGTAAGATTGAATATATTTGTTGTCTAAACTTAAAACTAGACACGAATTTTAAGATATTAAACTTTAAAAATTTATCTTATGGAACAACACCTATTAGTTAATAAATAGAAGCAATTAGTTATGTTAACAAACATGTACGATATCGAGACGAAACTAATGATGATGAAAATAGCTATTTAAGTTTTTTGCCTGTCAATCTATTACAACATACTAGTTATTTTCCATAAAAATCCTTAAAACCTTGCTATTTTTTAAGATTTTTAAATTTTAGCCTGTTATTTTAAATTACTATCGCTACTAATATTTTAACTTAATTAACATGGTTTATAGTCAAAGCTTCGCTCTTTCATCTTTTACTAGTTTACAAAGTTAATGATAATCTGTTTTTATTAATCAAACGCTTTTTTATCTCTATAAAATATTAAGATTATACATTTAGGGCATTTTCCCTTGTAACTACTTAAGACATTGTCACTTAGAACTTATAACTAAAAATTCATTGTTAGAGAATAGGATGTTAAGTTGCTTATTTTAAATATCTGTTAAATTTTGGAATTTATGTTTCAAAAAAGGCTTAATAAGCAATTTTTACTGTATCAAGCCTATGTTTTCATTTTGGCGCGCCTAGCAAGACTCGAACTCGCAACCTTCAGATTCGAAGTCTGACATTCTATCCAGTTGAATTATAGGCGCATCGAAAACATTATAAATAAATTGATACTTTTTATCCATAAGCAATTGAATTAATATAATGCGTTTAAATGATAATAATCAACCTTAATTATTAAAAGAATCAATAGTGGTGCCTTAAATATATTTTCACAATGCAACCTTTTTGAAATATTAAGAAAAATATATACTTCCTCGCCGTAAACTTTGACTACCTTATGTATACCATGTCTAGAACGATCGACGATATCACATTGAACAAAAACATCCATAAGTTCTTTGTTGACAGGATCGCTTACACCTTCAAAGAAGTTTTCTTTTAATCTCGTCTTCTCTCAATAAAAGAAACTTAATCTTCTTTTCTGTCAATTATTTCCCAGTGTCCCGTTTTCGATGGTCCCACAAAATGAATGTCTTTAGATTTCAACAATTCCCTCTCTATTGTATCTTTTGATACGCCTATCCGTTCGGCCATTTGTCTTCTTGTTATTCTTGGATTTACCTTTATTAGGTTAATCATTCTCTCTCGAAAAGAAGATTTTGGGTCTCATTTTGAGCATCGAGGTCACCTATTGGGTTCAAACTATGCAAAGTAACCATGAAATAGCTCTTGCTGACATAGAACTTTGGTTGATGTTTTGCATCTTAATAAATATAAAAAATATCTTCTTAATTTAATATGTCACTAATAAATTATCAATTTTTTAATGTCCACTTATCATGTTGATTGATTCTATTTGCAATAATGCCTTTTTTCTTAAAGAAGCAAACATGCGACGTACTGTCGCCGCAGAAATTACAAGTTCCAAGGCAATTTCATCATAGGTTATATATGGATTTGTTTTTATTAATTCGATGATTATTTTTTCGCGGGTTCTATTAGAAAACTCTGGGTGTTCATCTGGGTGTTCATTTGGGTGTTCATTTTGATTTAATTTGGAAACTACATCGGAATCATATGGCAAAGTTACCAATATGAAACTATCAGTAATATTAAAGGCTTTCTTCCCGTACTTGTCGATGATTTGAGGTATTCGTGTCCTGTCCTTTCAGCAAAATCCAAGTCCCTCAAAATTCTTGTAAATCCTTCGCTTCTTGGCTTGCTGATACCTTTGAAAAAGTTTTCTTCTGTCTGTCCGAAAGGTAGCCCACCATAAGAAATGATCTCAATTCTATCGTTATAAACATAAACCGATGGTACTCCTCCATTTAGCCAATCGTTATGAGCAAGCGCGTTGTAAACAGCTTCTCTTAAACAATCGATATCGACCAAATTCTTGGTGCTTCTTGTGGTTGAAGATATTTCTGTAATGCCTCTATTTTCAGCTTCGAGCCTATACATCAATTTCTCAACAGCGGTTAGTATGTATTGGTTACCAAAATCTACAGTTTCAGAAAACGATGACTTATCTTTACCGTTATATCTAGCGTAAATGAATCCAATGTGGTTTTTATCGGACAACAACTCGGCAATCTTGTTAAACGTTCCATCCTTAGTCAATAAACCAAGGTTAGAAGCGAAAGTATCGTCTTTTAGTGTCATCCCAACCTCATCGTAGAGTATTTTTAATTGTCTAAAAGTCAAAGGACTATAAGAAGCAGGTGTTTCTTTCAACTAATCTTCAGTAGTAAAGGAATATTTCCATCTTCTTTCAATCTCTTCTTCACTCATTGGAGTTGAGGATGTTCCGTCTCTATAAAAACAACCAGTGGCACTTCTTCTTTCTTTTTTAATGTAATAGAGTTTAGTGCCTTTAGTCACTTTAACAGTAATAATAGTTTTATCATCTTCAAGTAATGAACCTATTTCACATAATCCTTCTATAGATGGTAGAATCTGATCTCTAATAATATCTCTAATTTC
>CASDYZ010000022.1 GCA_949285325.1 uncultured bacterium | reverse complement strand
GAAAAAAGGGGCTGTTCGAAAACCTAGATGGTGAGTAGAGCCCTTTTTATTTTGGTTTGTTATAGTAATTATCCAACATTGCCTTATTGATTTTACTGCCCTTCTTAACAAGACGTTTTCTGTTTGGTTTTTTAAATATTTCTGGTTCAAGGTTATCTGGTGCCCTCCAAAATGAATTCAATTTTCCTGTTTCAAAATAGCGAAATACTTTAGCAATATTTAGACCTAGTGAATTAAGCATTATTTCAGTGGATACTTTTTCAATACCCCTTCGTCTAGTTCTTACATAACCATAATTTTGTTTAGTTATTCCAAATACTCCTTCTACCTGTATAGAACGATTAACTCTAATTTCTATTCCTTTAGGGGAACATAGATTATCTTGAGCTTGATATTTATATCTTTCTAAATCTTTGACTACCTCAAATATTTTAAAATCTTCATTTTGTAATCTCATATATTTCTTACAAAATGGCATCCATAAACAAGAATTGCATCCAGTGATACGATAAAATACTGCTTCTTTCTTTCTAGGATGTCGATTTTCTAATTTAACTTCATGACCAATAAAACCATTTAAACAAGTAATCGTATCATCGTCATTTAAATGATAACAATCCGGATTTCTTCCTGATTTATTTCCTTCCCATGATTGATGTTTAACATAGTTTTCAATACCTCTTTTATAAAGATAACGATAATTATCTAATGAACCATATCCTGCATCAGTGCATATTCGTTTAGGAAAATAACTATATAATCTAGCAAATTTATCAAGAACATCAATAAAATCGTTAATGTCGGTTCTAGATTGGGACACATGATAAGAAAATATAAATCCCATAATTACTAATAGTTGGACATTATAAGCGGCATGCATATTGCTTCCTAATCCAGAATAATAATCAGCTTTTAATGCCATTGCAGTAGCATCATGATCAGTTTTATAAAAAGACTTTCTATTTGGCCCACATATTTTTTCTTTTTCTTCATATTCCATCACTTTATCTAAAAAGGCAGATAGTATTTTATTAAGTTTATAAAAAGTAATTGTATCGTATTCCTTTTCCTTTTCCTTTAGATGACTAATAGCGTAAGCAACTGTAGAACTTTTAATCATTATCTCATCGTTATAATTAGGAATTAAATTATGTTCTTTTATGATACTTCCTATTTTAATTGATAGATTTTTGTGATGCTTAATAGGTTTCCAAACAAATTTATATTTGTTTGCGTTTGCTTCATATTTTGTACCATCAATAAATGCATCTTCAAATTCTATATTGGTGACCTTTTGAATTTCTAAATTAATTAAAGAGAAGATTTCTTCTTCGTTAGGAACAATAACTTTATTTATGAAATCACAAAACTTAGTATATCTAGGAGTTTCTTGTTCCATTAAATATATGTATCTAAGATCATATTTACACGCATCTTCAAGTTCTCTTAACGTATATCGATCAAAACTAAAGCCATAAAGGATAGTTGCAAAAAGTCGATAATAACTATATCCAGGTCTGCCTCCAGAAGAAGTGTTGTTTTTAATGTATCTATTAATAATTTCTCCAACTCCAGAATCGTTTAAAAGAGTGAGAAATTTATCTATTTTTTCTCTTTCCTTAACCTCAAGCTCTAAGGAAGGAACCAAAAACATTTTTCCTGTGTTAAAATAAGACATAACAATACCTCACTAGACAAGAGATATTGTAGCAAAAGAGATGATTTCTTACGATTTCATCTCTTTTACATAATAAAAAGGAGCTATCATTCACCTTTTAGGTTTTCGAACAGCCCCCGTATTAATTAATAATATTTAACATCTAATTTAGGCTTAACTTTATGTTCGATAACATCAAGACCTTTCAGCAACCAATCTAGTTGACGTCGATCAATCTTAATATTTTCTCCAATCTCTGGCCATTTAAATTTTCCTGTGGTCAATTTATTTTGAAGCAACCAAAAACCATATTCATTTTCATAATATATTTTGACTGTCTTTTTATCTTTGGAACAAAATATGAAAACAGAATTAATCATTTGAGTGGGAGAAAAATTAAATGAGACTAATTGCTGAATTTTTAATATACCCATCTTCATGCTTGTCGGTCCTGTATAAAGATGAATCTCGTTAATTGTATCAAACTTAATCATTTATTCTATCCAAAATAGCAAGAGCTTGTGTCAAAGAGGTAGTGATCTTAAGGCTTTTATATTCGATGACGACAATAGAATGATTAAACCTAGAAAAATGTTTAGATTTTTTGATGACTTGTTCCTCACTTAATAAATTCATCGTGACATCATCTTTTTTGCCAATATATCCGCCTTCTATCGAAGGATCGATTCTAACAAATCTGCCTTCTAAATTATTATAAGCATTTACCCAATCTCTAAATGTTTCATAGGCTAAATCATTTTGCCTAGCAAATTCA
>CASDYZ010000021.1 GCA_949285325.1 uncultured bacterium | reverse complement strand
TAGAAGATATTTTAAGTAATTACGAAATAATCTCTGAAGGTAAAAAGGGGAGCGATAGAGTATCTTTAGGCGCGAGCGTGGAATTAGAAATATCAGGAGCAGGCAAGCTTCTCGACGGTGTTAAAAAATATCAAATTGTCGGTTCAATTGAAGCGGATATTAAAAAGGGAAAAATTTCTCACGAATGTCCATTAGGACTTGCCATCATGGGTAAAAAAGTCGGTGAAGTAGTAGATGTTAAAACAAACATTAACTATCAAGTTAAAATATTGAACGTTTCTCACTAATTGAATTAAAAATAATCTAAAAAGTATATTAAACCTCCTAGTTACTAAATAAGGAGGTTTTATTTTATGCTAAAGATTTTAGTTGGTGTCATCGCGGTGCTTATCATCGGGTTTGTCGGTTTTATGGTTATTGACCCCCAAATAAATCAAGCGGATGTCAACTCTTACATCATCGATAGTGAAAACATGTTTCAAGTGACCATCGAAGGGGAAGTAGTGAATGAAAAGACATATGTATTAGAAGAAGGGGCAACCATGGCAGAACTCATCGATGCGGCAGGTGGACTAACTGATAATGCGGATACTCGTTCTTTCTTCCTAGACGCCACACTGACTAATGGGATGACTTATTACATCGCTTCTAAATATGATGAAAGCGATATTTGTAATGACACGGAGATAGAAAAAGTAAATGTGAACGCTGACGACGCACTCACATTACAAAATATCAGCGCTATCAACAGTGCGGTAGCTAATTCTATCGTCACCCATAGAAATGAAAATGGTCTATTTTATACACTAGAACAACTCCTAGACGTATACGGAATTGGAAACGCAACCTACAATAAGATGCGAAATTACGTAATTTTACACACTTGATTTACCTTTTAATCTTCTTTGGTCTATGGCTAGGTATAAATCTAGTCATAGATCCTTTTTTATATTTGCTTGTAGGTATTTGTTTTTTCGTTTTCGTCTTTAAGAGGTTTTTAAAAACTAGAGGGATTATCGTATTATGTTCTTTTTGCTTTGGGATAGTGCTCTCACACATAAATTTTGATTTTAATAAAGAAAATTTTAAAGGAGTAATAATTGAAGCAAAAGATAGTTACGCCCTATTTTCTTCTTCTTTAGAAAAATTATATATTGAAAATGATGAATACGGATTTGAAGTTGGCGATATTTTAAATATTCAAGGAGAAAAAATAGTGTTTGAATCTAATTCCATCAGCCCGGCATTTGATTTTAAAAAATACTTATCTTCAAAAGGAGTCAAATATGAATTAGTCGTTAAAAATGTCGACGTTTACTTTTCATCTTTTTTTCGTATAAACAAAATAAAATCGAATTTTTTACATAGATTTGATGAGACAACTGCGTCGATTTTAAATATGATTCTTTTTTCTAATGGAGAAATAGATGAGATAAATTATCCCTTTGAAAGGCTACATCTAGGTCGATTTATCTCTTCGAGTGGGATGTATATTTATCTATTTATAAATATGTTTACTTACTTATTTTCTTTCTTTTTTAAAAAGAAGTGGGCGAAAATATTTTCTCTACTTGTCTTAATCCCTTACTTTATTCTTTTATTCCCTAAGTTTTCTCTACTTAGGATAGTTCTACTTCAAATATTAAGGTGGGTAAATACTTATTTATTAAATAGGCGGTTTCACTATTTAGAGTTAGTATCACTTACTGGTATATTTTTCCTTTTATGTGATTTTACTTATGCTTATCAAGATAGTTTCGTCCTCGGATTTTTTATGCCCATTGGGTTTTATTATTCTTCAAGAGCGATTTCCACGAATATAAAAAATTTAACTTTAAGAAAAATATGTGTCGCCATTTCGATGTGGATATATTTTATCCCTTATGAAATCAAATATTATCAAGAAGTAAATATTTTAACCTCTTTTTATCAAATTATTTTCACCCCATTTTTCATATTGCTAGGGGTATTATCGCTCTTTTCTCTCTATTTTATCCCTCTTTCAATTCCAATTAATTTTATTGGTAGTATGACAAATAGTATCGCTTCATTTTTTTCAAATATTCTTTTTTGCGTCCACCTACCTCCCTTTTCTAATTTAGGTATAATTTTATTCAATATTTTCTATTATTTATTAATATATTTTTTAACGATTAAATTGATGATGTTTTTTAAAAGAGGACTTTTAATAATTTCAACATTATTTTTGTTTTATTCTTTACCAATTGAAAATTATATTACTATAGAAGTGAGTTTTATAAATGTCGGGCAAGGTGATTCTACCCTTATTAGATATAGAAATACATCGATATTAATCGATACTGGGGGACTATCTTATTACGATGTTGGTAAAGATGTCTTATATCCATTTTTTAAACAAAATAGAATTTATAAAATCGATTACTTAATTACGACACATGATGATTTTGATCACGTCGGGGCTCTTTATTCTTTATCTCATTATGTGCCAATTAAAAACTATATAACCGAAAGTGAGTCTTTTCCTTTAAAAATAAATGACAATTTAATCTTATATAATTACAACACTTATTTTGATTAGGAGAGTTAAGATAACGACAAGTCACTCGTCATCGGTTTTAATTTTAGTGATGTAGATTATTTAATAATGGGAGACGCATCAAAAAATATTGAAAAACAAATAATGGAAAATAATATAAATTTAAAGTGCGATGTACTAAGGATAGGTCATCACGGTTCTTCTACTTCAACGAGTGAAGAATTTATTAAATTTTTATCTCCTAAAAAGGCTATCATATCAGTCGGTAGTAATTATTATGGCCACCCCAGCGAAGAAGTGTTATCAATTTTAAAAAGAAACGATATTGAGATATACCGTACGGATATAGACGGGACAATTACTTTTAAAGATTTTGTTTTTATAGATTAAATTGAAATGTTTGCTTAAAATATTAGTATGTTTTGTATAGTTTATGGAAGCCAAACCGCCCTTATTAAAACTCGTGTGAATAAGATCGTTAAAGAAAACCTCGATATTATCGATGAATTTAATTATGTCAAATACGATGGATGTCGTACCCCGATACAAGAAATAATTAAAGATGCGATTAGTTTACCGCTCGGCTACGACAAAAAGGTAGTGGTCATCGAAGATAGTTATTTTTTAATGAAGCCAAAACCTAAACAAAAAATTGAAAGTGAACAAGATTATAAATATCTTGAAAAATATATAACAAAAAACGATTCACAAACAGTTGTGATATTTACTTTTGAAGGGGTGCTTGATAGCGCTAGTGAAATAGTTAAACTCCTCATTTCTAACGGGGCAAAAATACACGAGACTAAAACCCCGTCCGCTGATGATTTTGAAATTTATGTCAAAAGATATTTTAAAGAAAAACTTCAAACTCAAATCGATAACGATGCGGTTAAAGAACTAATAAAAAGAATCAATGGAGATGTCACTAGTTTTCAAAACAACGCTTTAAAATTGTCTTTATATACTAACCATGTCCGTTATGAAGATGTGTGTTTAATGGTGTCTCGCCCACTTGAGGAAAATACTTTTCAACTATTCAATTATTTAATTAGCAAAAAAAATAATCAGGCTATCGCTTTATATAAAGATTTAAAAACTAATGGTGTCGAGCCTATTACTCTCATCTCAATGCTTGCCAATCAATTTAGAATATTAAATGAAGTCAGTTATTTAGCAAAACAAGGGTTAAGTTCTAAAATCATAAGTGAAGAGCTTAAAATCAACCCAATACGTGCGGAGATATTAAAGAAAAACACTTATACTCTATCCGAAAAGACAATACACAAAACTTTACAAGATTTATTTAAACTCGATTATGAGATAAAAAGTGGACAAGTTGATCGCTTCTACGCTTTTGAACTATTTTTAATAAAATTTAAAGTGTATTAAATTAAGTTTTTTAAATTTAAAAGGCTACCCATTAAATGTTTTCGATTTATGAATAGCCTTTTTTAATTTTTAATTTAAATTTAACTTTATTATTTTTTTAAACTATTAACTAAGTTTTGTAAGCTTGATTTTTGACGAGCGACAGTGTTTTTAGCTTGCACACCATCACTATAAGATTTGTCAATTAATTTAAAAGCTTCTTTGAGCAAGACTTCCGCTGACGCTAAATCACCTTTAGCAACTGCTTCTCTCACCTTTTTAGACGCAGTTCTAAGAGCGGATTTAATAGATGCATTTCGGATGCGGGATTTTTCATTTGTCTTGTTTCTTTTAATTTGAGACTTAATATTTGCCATGTTTTCCCCTTTCGATATCGTTTAATACTCTATCAAAACTTATGAAGAAGTGCAACAACATTTTTTATAAAAAAATAAGCACAATTATGGAAAATAAAATAAATGTATTTTATAATCGTAAATATCTAAATAAAAGTGGGGGGGGATAAAAATGAACAAGAAAGATATAAAAATAATATTTATGGGGACACCAAAGATCGCTAGTGACACTTTACACGCTTTAATTGAAGATGGGTTTAATGTCGTCGCTGTCATCACTCAGCCCGATAAAGAAAGCGGTAGAGGAAAACTGCTTAACTATTCCCCTGTTAAACAAGAAGCGATTAAAAACAATATCAAAGTATATCAACCTAATAAGATTAGAAATGATTATGAATTTGTTAAAGATATCAATCCTGATATCATTATTACTTTTTCGTACGGACAAATTTTACCTCAAGGTCTACTCGACATCCCTAGATTTGGCTGTTTAAATTTACATGGTTCTATCCTTCCTAAATATCGAGGTGCTTCTCCCATTCAATCTGCCCTTATAAATGGCGATAAAATCACCGGTATGACTTTGATGAAGATGTCTATTGGTATGGATGAAGGAGATATTGTTAAAATTGAAGAAATTAAAATAGAAGATGACGATAACGCTTCGACGTTATTTGATAAGATGGGTAAAGGAGCAATTAAACTTATAAAAGAAAATCTACTCGATTACTGTGAAGGAAAAATTACCCCGATTAAACAAGATGATAGTGAGGCGACTTACTGCAAGTTAATAAAACACGAGCAAGAAAAATTAGATTTATCACTCGATATTTATAAATTTGTCGGCTGGATCAAGGGCTTATCTTTAACTCCAGGCGGATATTTATATCTAGGGGATAAAAAAATTAAAATATTAGATGCGTCAGTATATGATAAGACAGTATTTTATCCAGTTGGGATGATTATCCAAGCGGATAAAAATGGTCTTATAATGCAAGGCTCTAATGGCACGATAAAAATTAATACACTGCAACTAGAAGGGAAAAAAATGATGGATTATCGTTCTTTTATCAACGGTCATCCAAATTTAAAAAATCGTTATTTTCAATAAAATATGGAGAGGCATTTAGTTTTATCAGTCCATCAATTAGTTGATTTTTTGCTACGTAAAGGTGACATTGATGAGAGAGTTTACAATCGTTCCACGATGAATGAAGGCACTAAGATTCATGCCTACTATCAAAAAAAGCAAGGTAACGACTATTTAAGTGAATATTTTTTAAAAAACGATATTATTTATGAAGGGGTGAGGGTGACTCTTTCTGGTAGGGCGGACGGCGTCATCTTTCAGCACGGTTATTATATAATCGATGAGATTAAGTCGACCATCATCGATTTAGAACAATTTTTTTCTTCCCAATTTGAATGGCATATCGGACAGGCTAAATGCTACGCCTATTTATTAGCAAAAGAGAAAAATTTAACATCTATTGGAGTGAGACTCACATACATTAGACAAAACGCCCTAGAAAACGAGAAAGATAAAATGATAAAAGAATATTCTTTTACTTTTATTGAATTAGAGCATTTTGTCTACGGTTTAATCGATGCTTATTTATCTTTTTATAATCTTATTTTCACCCACGAAGAAAAAAGAATAAAAAGTAGTAAAGAATTAACTTTCCCTTTCTCCTCTTTTAGGCTAGGGCAAAAAGAGTTGATAGAACTAGTAAGTGAGGCCGCTTTTAAAAATAAAACAATATTTGTCGAAGCCCCGACTGGGATTGGTAAAACTATATCAACTCTCTTCCCATTTATAAAAGCTTCAAGCGATGACGAGATGAGTAAAATCTTTTATCTAACCGCGAAAAATGTCGGGAAAATAAATGTGTTTGACACTGTTAGAATATTAAAGGAAAATGGATTATTTTTATATTTAATAAATATAACTGCGAAAGAAAAAATATGTTTTTGTAAAGGTAAACAGTGCAATCCTGACGAATGCCCATTTACAAAAGATTATTATTCTAAAGTTCAAATCGCGATTAAATACGCACTTACGGACAGTTCATCTTTTGACTATTTTAAAATAGTGGAAATAGCAAAAGAATTTGAAATATGTCCATTTGAATTTCAATTAGATTTATCTTTGTTTATGGATTTAATTGTGTGCGATTACAATTATATGTTTGATCCAATCTCTTATTTAAAGAGATTTTTTGATGAAGATCAATCGCACTTTTTAACACTTATCGATGAAGCACATAATCTAGTCGAAAGGTCTAAGGACATGTACAGCGCCCTCCTAGAGCAAGATAAAGTAAATACCGCCCGCGCTTCTATTAGAAAAATTAAAAACCGTAAATTAAAAAACTTAATTAAAAAAATCGATAAAATATTTGATTATTATTTTGACAATTACATATTAGATAAAGAGCACGATGAGTATATAATGATCGATGAACTAAAAAATGAATTTAAATTATACCTCGATGACTTTATCCAAAATTATACAAAAATAAGCAAAGAAAATAACAAAGATATAACTAGTGAATTAAAAGATTTATTTCTACAAATAAATAGATTTAGTAAAATATATGAACTAAAAAATGAAAACTTTTTGCTCTATTTAAAAGTTGATAACAACTTGCTAGAAATCCATCTATCTTGTATAGATGCGAGCGATTTTATCAACAATATAAGTAAAAGAAATAGGGCGAATGTCTTTTTTTCGGCGACATTAAGTCCAAAAGAATATTATGTCAACGCTCTCATGTATAACGAGGAAGATAAGCAGTTTACTTCCTTCCTTTCCCCTTTTGATAAGAATAATTTTAGAGTGCTTGTCAATTCTGATATATCTATAAAGTATAAAAATAGAAATCAGACGATACAAAGTGTCGTCGAATATATAAAAGCGTTCATCTCTTCTAAAGTTGGTAATTATTTTATCTACTGTCCAAGTTATGAATATCTATCCAATCTAGTGCAAAATTTAAAGGATGAAGAAAATGTTGAATTACACGTACAAAATAAAGATATGAACGAAGAAGAAAAAAGACAATTTCTATCCTTTTTCATGCCTAATCCTAATAAGACAAATATCGGTCTATTAGTGCTAGGGTCAATATTTTCTGAAGGTATCGATTTAATCGACGATCGACTAATAGGTGTAGTTATCATCGGAGTAGGATTACCACGTATTAATTTTTTAAGCGATGAAATTAAAAAACATTACGACGAGAAAGGATTAAATGGATATTCTTACGCTTATCTTTATCCAGGCTTAAATAAAGTCATGCAAGCAGTGGGAAGAGTGATAAGGAGTGAAAGCGACATTGGAAGCGCTTTATTTATTGATGAAAGATATAACACTTATCCATACCGACAATTTTTAAAAGAACATTATCCTAATTTAACTTATGTCCACTCTCCAATAGAAGTGAAAAAAATAACTCACTATTTCTTTTATAAAAAGAAAAATATGGTATAATTCAGTTTATGGATTTCAAGCAAGAAAAAATAAGAAATTTCTCTATCATCGCCCATATAGATCACGGTAAATCAACACTAGCAGATCGTATATTAGAGCATACTGGGGCGATAAGTGAACGCGACATGAAAGAGCAAATCCTCGACTCCATGGACTTAGAAAGAGAAAGAGGTATAACGATAAAATTAAACGCGGTTACGCTTTCATATAAAGCAGATGATGGGGAAGAATATATATTCAATTTAATCGACACTCCTGGGCATGTCGACTTTACTTATGAAGTATCTCGCTCCTTAGCAGCGTGTGAGGGGGCAGTGCTTGTCGTCGATGCTTCTCAAGGAGTAGAGGCTCAAACATTAGCTAACGTCTATCTCGCTGTCGATAACGATTTATATATCATACCAGTCATCAATAAAATAGACTTACCAAGTGCGAATATCGAACTAGCGAAAAAAGAAATACAAGAAAGAGTGGGGATAGACGCCTCAAACGCTTTATTAGTGTCGGCAAAAACAGGGTTTGGAGTGCATGATTTACTTGAATCTATCGTAAGAGAAATACCTGCTCCATCGGGTGACATAAACGCCCCACTTAAAGCGTTAATTTTTGATAGTTATTACGACTCTTATAGAGGTGCGGTTGTCTTAATTAGAATAAAAGAC
>CASDYZ010000020.1 GCA_949285325.1 uncultured bacterium | reverse complement strand
ATTCTAGGGACACATGAACGAAAACGATTGGTTTGATAATGCAATGGCATGCTACGAAGCAGAGAAATCAAAAAATCCAGAATATCTGTCTTTTGCCGATGCTACTATCAAGACCTTTGCTCGACGCATTGTCGGGCAAATTAAAGAACAAATGAAACTCGACAACGAGCAATGCGAATTGTTGTTGAATGCGATATTTGAAAGGAGATAACAAATGAATAAAATTATAAAGGTTATGAAACTTGAAGAATGTGTTGAATCTATCAAACAAATGATAAAATGTTCAACACTAATCCCTGTAATTGGATCTGGATTTTCCGCTGGAAGTCGTTCCAATAATGGCTGTGTACCGACAGGAAAACAAATGAAAAGTGATATGATTGAAGCGTTAGCTAAAAGTGGACATATCGTCGATTCTAAAAGCAAAAGTTTTTCTCAAGTTGCCAAATACTACAATCGTTTGATAGAAGGTTCTATACGTAAAGAATACGTTGCAAATAATTTTATTGGGGTAAAATTACAAAAAACACAGAAAGATTTTTTAAAAATTAATTGGCCTTATATCTATTCTTTAAATATAGATGATGCTATTGAAAAAAATTCAACCTATGAAGCTATTGGACCTAACAAGCAATTGGAAAATTTTCGTCATAATTTAAAAATTGTATATAAGCTTCATGGGACGGCTACAGAAATTGCGTTTTTTAAAGATGGAGATTCATTTTCCATATTTGATACAGAACAATATATAAATAGCTTATCAAAAAATACTGCACTATTAAACAAAGTAAAAGAAGATTATATTGATAAAAATATTATCTTTTTAGGTTGTAGTTTGGATGATGAGATAGATCTTATGCATGTATTTAATCTTGTCAAGCAAGAAACGCCACAAATAGTTACTGAAAAATTTTATGTTACCACATCCAAACCGAGTACAGAAACTTTAATAGATTTAGAGAGTTATGGAATTACTACTGTAATTTTATTGGACAGTTATGATACCTTTTATGACACGTTTTTAGAAATAAAAGAGGATTTAAAATTTATTGTAAATAATGAATTGGACAAATTTAAAAATATACATTTGTCTTTTTGTAAAAGAAAAGATGAGCAAAATAAAGATTATATACTTTATAACAAAAATCCTTTTGATAAGAAATCAGATAGAATAGTTCTACCTAGTTATTTTATTAGTAGGAATTTGAGTTCAACAATAATTGACAATATTAGCACACATATTTTTCAGTTTATTTGTGGAAAAAGGGTAAGTGGAAAGAGTTATCTTTTATTAGATTTATATAGAAAAGTCGCCGATAGAGATAAATACTATTTTGATTCTAGGGAAAGATTAAGTAAAGCAAATATCGATACACTAATTCAAACGAATAATACTATATTTTTTATTGACACTAATGTATTATCAGAAGATAATTTAGCTTATATTTTAAAACTAAATGTTGAAAAATTAGCAAAACAAAAAATAAATTTTATAATTTGTGTGAATACCGCTTCAAAAGGAACGGCGCTGGAATTGCGTAATGTAAGAAACAATAGCAATATAAAAATACATTATTTAGAAAATAGGTTTTCTAGCAACGGAATCAATGACGAATATGAAAATTTGAAAAAAAAGTTGACATCAATAAACATGCCATTTTTTCATAAAAATAAAACAATCTTAGATAGTTTGTTGTGGATTCAAACCAATATATCCCAAAACAAAAATTATTGGTCTTTGTCAGATTTTCATATAGATTCCAATAATTACTTACATATAGCATATTTAATCTTGTTAGCTCATTATGGAAAATTGACTTCAGCTGATTTAGTTAAATTTGAACTCTATCAAGAGCCCAATCAATTAATGCCTAAATTGGATAAAGCTGTAGAACCTGATTTTAGATATATGATAACTGCGTCCACATTGGATAATTCATATTATCAAATAGTATGCAATGCACAAGTGTGGTTGCTTGGTTATCTTTCAAAACTATCTTTAAAATCTAATTTTTTTGATGGAATTACAAAAGCAGTGATTTATATAGTAAAATGCTTATTAACGACTTCCACTAGTAAAAATTTCAAGAATACAGAATTATTTGAGTTTATTCGCTTTGATAATATTAATTTTTTGTTTGGAGGAGCGCGTGGTAAGCATGAACCAGCTGGCGTTAAAAAGTTGATTCAAAATATTTACTCCAACTTAAAGGATTTACTCGGAGAAGAATATCAGTTTAATCATCAACATGCAAAATGTTTATTGTGGGGCATTGAAGAAATTGATGAACTTAATAGAAAAATATATTTAACAGAGGCCTTGCGCGCAGCTTTTTTATCATCTCAATTGATAGAAGAAGCAATTGCGAATAACCCCAATAATAGTTATTTAAAAATTTCAAAAGCTCATGTTCAATTTACAATAAGCATGATAAAGGTAAAAAGTTTCTTCTTTAATAAGAATATAAATACATTTACAGATGCTGTTATTCAATTAAGGAATTCATTAGAATATAAAGAAAATCAAAATGCTTATGAATTGTATGATGATTTAACAGATGATGAAAATGATTATAGTATTAGCAAGTTTATGGATTATTTATTAAGCGATGAATCTAAACTATATAATAACAATCTTAACAAACAAATATCATGGATAGTGAATTTTAGGTTTAATCATTTACGGCGAGACAATTAAAAATCTAAATTGTTTTCTAACCAAGCACTTCGTCCATTCGTGATTAAAGTTAGGTTCTCTTTTAAGAACGAACGTTCCACCAGCGCTTCGAGCTTCGGCTCAAGGCGATCCAAAAACAGGCAGTTCGGCACAAATGCCGCTCCCTTTTTCTTTGGCTCGCTCCCTGCCGCGCTCTCCGCTCCGTTCCGATAATGGGCACCGAAATCGTGACGGCTCACTCCGTTCGCCTATTCCGTCCTCGCTTTGCTCGTCCTTACGACTCCCCCTTTTATGTGGTTTCACCATCTGCCCGAACGATCCGATCGTTCGGGTCTTTTTTTCATTTTGTCTCGGCGCATGGCGGAGATGCTTTTGAACTTGCGACTCGTGTATTTGTACGTCGAAGGCGTAGCCGTCATCATAATCGCTACCGAAGTTTTCATTCCGCAACGGCAAACACGGCAAAGACGCGCCCCGGCAGATATACAAAATAAACGGCGGATGCCGTTTCGGAGCAACAAGGGTCCGATCAATAATTAATTTTCCGAAAATTTTTCATTTCCCTATTGACAAATCGCCCGGGG
>CASDYZ010000019.1 GCA_949285325.1 uncultured bacterium | reverse complement strand
CCCTTACATAGTCAATGAATATATAAAGGGGCAAACTTTAAAAGATACTCTCGATTTCCGTTCACCTCTACCGATAAGTGAAGCAATTGATATTATGCTTCAACTCACTTCAGCCTTAGCCTACGCCCATTCTAAAGGCATTATCCACCGCGACATAAAACCAAACAATATTTATTATATGCCTGATGGGACGATAAAACTCGGCGATTTTGGTATCGCCCAAGCAAATGGACTAACAGATGAATCAAATAGCAATGAAATAGTTGGTTCTGTCCATTATCTAGCCCCAGAAATATCAAAAGGAAAACCGGCCTCTATCAAGTCGGATATCTACGCGATGGGCGTAACCTTCTTTGAATTAATTACTGGACATATACCTTTCGATAAAGATACCCCAGTAAATGTCGCGATTGCCCACGTAAAAGAAAAATTCCCTTCACCGAAAAAATTTGTGCCTGATTGCCCTAATGAGATAGTTAAGATAATACTAAAAGCGACGAGTAAAAATCCTAATGATCGTTACAAGAGTTCTCAAGATTTTTACGACGAATTACTCGAGCTTAAAAATAGTGGAAAGGCTAAAGAAAAAAGAGGATTTTTTGCCCGCTTATTTGGTTTTAAATAATGAAAGGTTTAGTTATTTCAATCGCCTCAAATTTATATAGTGTTTTAAGTGAAGGGTGCGTATATTCCCTTTTACCTCGTGGCTTATTCAAGAAAAAACAAATTAAACCAGTCGTTGGGGACAAAGTCATTTTTGATGAAATTAAATTAATAATAACTGATATTTTAGAACGTAAATCATATCTAAAACGCCCTCAAATTGCTAATATTTCTCAAATTTTAATAATTCAGTCCATCACTGAACCTGAATTTTCTTTCCCCTTATTTTTAAAATATATCCTTTTGGCAAAAGATATAAATATACCAGTAAAAATTATAATTACAAAAATGGATAAACCCTTCGATACAAAAATATTAGACGCGGTTAAAAATATTTGCTCATCACTACAAATCAAATTATATTTTTCTTCTTTAAATGAAAATGAAGATAAAAGCGATATTAAAAATATTTTTAAGGACAATATATCTTGCCTCATCGGGCAAAGTGGAGTAGGTAAATCTAGTTTATTAAATATGATTGATCCTAATTTTAAAAGAAGAGAAGGTGAATACTCCATCGCATTAGGAAGAGGCAAACACGAGACGAAAGAAGTTATCCTACTTCCATATAATAATGGGTTTGTCGCAGACACTCCTGGATTTTCAAGTTTATATCTAGATATGGATAAAGAAAAACTCGCTAATTTATTTTTTAATTTATTTGAAGTTGAAAACACTTGTAAATTTTCAAATTGTTCCCATATTCATGAAGTAGACTGTGAGATTAAAAGAATGGTAAAAGAAGAAAAAATTCCAGTTTTGTTATATAATGCTTATGTAAAAATTTATAATGATTTAATAAATGAGAGGAGAATGTAAGAATGAAAAAAATTATTGTCTCGCCGTCAATATTAAGCGCTGATTTTAAACATCTTTTAGATGATGTCAAGCGAGTTGAACGAGGTGGCGCCCAGTGGCTTCACTTCGATGTGATGGATGGACATTTCGTCCCTAATATTTCTTTTGGTTTTCCCGTTTTACATTCCCTTATTAATGAACACGCAAATTACAATATGGTTAATGATGTTCATATCATGATAGAGAATCCTCTTTTATGGTGCGAAAGATTTTTAAAAGCAGGTGCTGATTATCTCACTTTTCATTATGAAGCTTGTAAAAAGGAAGAAATAGAAAAAATAATTGATATTATTCACTCATACAATAAGCGTGTTGGTATATCTATAAAGCCAAAAACTGATGTAAAAGTTTTACTACCATATCTCGATAGAATTGATTTAGTTTTAATTATGTCAGTCGAGCCAGGGTTTGGCGGGCAAGCTTTCATGGAAAATAGTTTGGATAAAATTGCTTTTTTAAGAAAATATATCGATGAACACAATTTATCAACATTGATAGAAGTCGATGGTGGTATCGACGATAAAACAGGGCAATTGTGTGTTAAATGTGGAGCGGATGTTCTCGTCGCCGGTTCTTATATTTTTAACCACGACAACGTCGAAGAAAGAATCAAAATTTTAAAGGAGTTAAAATAACATTATGTTTTATTTTTCTTTATCTTTAATCATTTGTTCTATTATCTTCTTTATTGGATATTTAGTTTTTTCTCTACTAAATTATAAGGCAAAAACTAAGGAAGATTACAATTTTAAAAATATGTTCATGTACGAACTTAATATCGACAATAATTTTAAAAATAATATCTTTGGTAATATTTGTTTAATTCTCTCTTTATTTTGTGGGGCAGTTAGCCTTTGCTTCGTCGAAAGATTATCGACAAATGGTTATTTAATCTTAAGCGTCGTCGGTGGAATTATCGCCTTTATCGCGACTGGCGTGATGGCAAATCTACCCCTTCTTTACTTAAAAGGACATATTTTATCTTCTACTTTCTCCTTTATCTTTACCTTCGCCAATTCTATCGGTATCCTCTTATATAATGCTTTTTGGTTATATGAAGCACCTGTTGCATATGATAAAAGCTCCGCCATTTACATTATTCACGTCATATGTTTAATTTTATCAATTATAAGTTCATTAGTGGTGTTCTTCTTATTTATGAATCCAAAACTTACCTCGTGGGGGAAATTAGAGGAAGTGAGAAACGCTGACGGGACGAAAGGATATGTTCGACCAAAATGGTTTGTCCTCGCTTTTTCTGAATGGATGAATACTTTTGTTTTATATTTCAATCTTTTACTAATTATTTTAGTAAATCTTGTACTAGTAATTTAAATATAAAAAAATAAAAAAGATGCAAATCGCATCTATTTTATTCGTTTATTCATAAAATTGTAATCTTATTTAACCAAACTGCGGTATGCGCGAGCGCTCATCTTGACGCGCATTTTTTTACCATCGACAACGATAGTGTGTGTTTGAAGATTGCAATTCCAT
>CASDYZ010000018.1 GCA_949285325.1 uncultured bacterium | reverse complement strand
AAACTCGCATATGAAATATCATATTTATACGAAAACAATAAAAATGAGATTTTAAAATTATTTAATTGTCCTTCTCACAATTTTATTTTTACCTCATCTGCTTCTGAGGCGAATAATCTCGCACTCAAAGGCATCGCTTTTATGTATCAAAATAGAGGTAAACATATAATAAGTGCAAAAAATGAACACCCATCAATCTTAGAGACACTTAAACAGTTAGAATCGTTTGGATTTGATGTGACTTATTTAGATGTAAATGAAAGTGGCGTGATTGATATCGAACAATTAAAAACTACGATTAGAAAAGATACAATTCTCGTCTCCTTAATGGCGGCCAATAACGAGACAGGCGCCATTAATCCAATAAAACAAATCATTGAAGTCATTAAAAATTATCCAAAGATATATTTACATGTCGACGCGGTGCAAGCAGTCGGTAAGATCGATTTAGATTATAAGGATATCGATTTATTCACCATCAGCGCTCATAAGATTCACGGATTAAAAGGTGAAGGTGGACTAGCTATTAAAAATAATATTAAATTGTTCCCCCTTATTTGTGGAGGAGGACAACAAGATGGATTTAGAAGTGGGACAATTGATTACGCCAATGCGTTTTGCTTAACTAAAGCTGTATCAAATGCTTTTAAAAATAGACGAAATAGTGGGGAAATAGCAAAAATTAATAAAATAATATACGATTATTTAATAAATAATGCCGATGAGTATGCGATTAATTCTAAGATGGTTGACGTCAACCCTTACATATTAAATTTTTCTTTAAAGAGAAAAAAAGCATCGGTAGTCGTCGAAGCGTTATCCAACAATAATATATGCGTATCGACTAAATCTAGTTGTCACTCTAAATCAAATAATGAATCGTACGTCATATATGAGCAAACTAAAGACCACCTCCTCTCATCTAATTCTATACGTTTAAGTTTTTCACATTTAAATAGTGTTGAAGAAGCAAATTATTTTGTACAAATATTAGATAAAATTATCAAGGAAATAAAACAATGAATACACATTACGAACTAATTATGGTGCGTTTTGGAGAGCTATCTACCAAAGGCAAAAATAAAAAAGATTTCATCCAAACATTATTTAAAAATATTAAAAACGCTTTAAAAAATGATTTTAGTAGATGTGAAGTAGAAAGACGATTTGATCACATATACGTTCATTTAAATGGAGAAGATATAAACCTTGTCGGAAATAGACTCCAAGATATATCCGGTATCCATTCTTTATCCTTCGTTCATAGATTAGAATCTAATATCGATAACATCATCAATGATAGTTTAACTTTAATTAAAGAAGAGGCAGGACAAACTTTTAAAGTCAACTGCAAAAGAGCGGATAAATCTTTTCCATATATTTCTGATAAGATAGTGCGGCTAGTCGCATCTAATATATTAAAAAACACTTCTTTAAAAGTTGATGTTCATAATCCTGATATAAAGTTAAATATCGAAGTGAGGATGGAGGCGACATATATTTATATGAAAACTATCCCAGGGGCTGGAGGTTATCCATTAGGTGTTGGAGGAAAAGCTTTACTCATGCTTTCTGGCGGGATTGATTCACCTGTCGCTGCCTATGAGCTCATGCGAAGAGGTGTCAGTATTGAATGTATCCATTTCGCCTCCCCGCCTTATACCCAAGTAGGGGTCATATATAAATTAATCGATATTTTAAAATGTTTAAACCGATATCAAGCAAGTATAAAGTTACATATCGTTCCATTTACTAAATTACAAGAGAGCATCTATCAGTTTGTCGATGAAAGTTACTGCATTACTATCATGAGACGCATGATGTATAGAATTAGTGAAAAAGTGGCGAGAAGAAGAAAATGTTTAGCCATCGCTAGTGGGGAATCTATAGGGCAAGTCGCCTCTCAAACCCTCTCCTCCATGATGGCGATAAACGCGGTTACGTCTTTTCCAATCATTAGGCCACTTTCGACAATAGATAAATTAGACATAATAAACACTAGTAAAAAAATTAATACTTACGATATATCGATTAGACCTTTTGAAGATTGCTGTACTATTTTTACTCCAAAAAATCCAAAAACCTCTCCAAAAGAGGATGAATGTATTAAATTTGAAGCTAAATTTGATTATTTATCCCTAATAGATGAAGCGATTAACAATATTGAAACAAAGATAATAAATAGTGAAGAATAAAATAAAAAAAGCACATTTTGTGACAAATACAAGATGTGCTTTTTATTTAACTTATTTTAAATTGTCTTTTGCGACTTTAACTAAATCTTTAAATGCGTTCATATCGTGAATCGCGAGCTCACTGAGCATCTTTCTATTCATATTGATATTGGCATTTTTTAGCCCGTGCATGAACTTTGAATAAGAAATATCATTCATACGGCACGCCGCATTGATACGTTTAATCCACAATTTACGGAAATCTCTTTTGATTAAGCGTCTGTCAATGTAAGCATATCTTAAGCTGTGCATGACTTGTTCATGAGCAGTCTTATAAAGTAAATGTTTACTTCCAAAATATCCAGAGGCTCTTTTTAATACTTTTTTACGACGATTTCTAGAAACTGTTCCGCCTTTTACTCTCATCTATTTCTTCCTCCTTAATCTTGTACCAATTGGCTAAGACGCTTGTAATCTGATTTATCAACAGTAGTTGATTTAGCCAAGTGTTTCTTTTGTTTAGTTGTTTTATGTGAGGCTAAGTGGGACGTATAAGCGTGATGTCTAACAAGCTTACCGCTGCCAGTTCTTTTTACTCTCTTAAGAAGAGATCTTTTGCTTTTCATTTTTGGCATAAAATTAAATTCCTCCTACTTTCTTATTTTTTCTTTGGGGCTAAAACCGCAAAAAGCCATTTGCCCTCCATTGTTGCACTTTTTTCAATAGTGCAATATTCACTAACTAGTGAGATGAAATTATCCATGGTTTTCTCACCGACATCGATGTGAGTCATTTGACGCCCTTTAAATCTAACGCCTACTTTCACTTTATTCCCTTCTTGTAAAAATCGCGTAGCGTGCCTTGCTTTAGTAAGTAGATCATGTTGTCCAATTTGAGGAGTAAGTTGTACCTCTTTAATCTCGACAATCTTTTGATTTCTTTTGGCTTCTTTCGCCTTTTTTTGTTGTTCAAAGCGGTATCGGCTGTAATTGATTATTTTGCATACTGGTGGATTAGCACCTGGGGCGACACAGAACAAATCTAAGTCCATAGAATTTGCTTTAAGCTGTGCCTCTCTAGCGCTCATAACACCTAATTGTTCACCATTTGGTCCGATTAATAAGACTTGAGGGAATCTAACCGCGTCATTGACTAAATCTTTGTTGTCTTTGTTTGGCTTTTTAGAGCCTTGTGGTTGTCCTTGGATAATTATCAACTCCTTTTGTTAATTAAATAAAAACAGGTGCGCATACGCACCCGTTAACATACTAGACCTCACCGAGTAGTGTTATGGCCAATCGAAGTATATCGATCTGGCGAGAAGCGGGTGCTTCTGCTTTCTACTTTTATTCGCGGTTATTAAGATACAATACAATTCGATGGTTTGTCAATATTTTTATAAAATATTCATCAAATTATTTCATTTCTTTGATTTCTTTTTTTACCATTTCGATAAATTCGTCTAAATTAATCGTCGTTTGTTTTTGCTCGCCGTGACGTCGGTAAGTGATAGTTCTATCTTTTACTTCATTGTCGCCTGTAACGATAGTGTAAGGTATTTTTTTAATTTGAGCGTTTCTTAATCGATAACCTAATTTTTCATTTTCGTCATCAAGTTTCACTCTAAATTCATTGTTTTTAAATAGTTTATAAACTTCTTTTGCGTATTCTAGATGAAAATTGTTATTGACTGGAAGAATACACATTTGAACTGGGGCGAGCCAAGTAGGGAAAGCACCACCATAATGTTCGATTAAAATGCCGATAAATCTTTCGATAGAGCCAAGGCACGCACGGTGGAGCATGATAGGTTCAACCTTTTCGCCTTTACTATCGATGTAATAACATTCAAATCGATGAGGTAAATTCATGTCGAGTTGAATCGTCCCGCACTGCCAAACTCTACCCATGGAATCTTTTAATTTAAAGTCGAGTTTGGGTCCATAAAACGCCCCATCACCAGGATTTATTTTAAATTCTTTGCCACTTTCTCTACAGGCGTCTTCTAATATTTTTTCACTCATATCCCATATGCGGATATCGCCGATATAATCGCTTTCTGGTCTCGTTGATAATTCAATTCGATAATCGAGATTAAAAACTGAATATATCTCGTCGTAAAATTTTAATAAAGTCTTAATTTCATCAATTAATTGATCTTCTCTACAAAATATATGAGCGTCATCTTGAGTGAAGGAGCGCACTCTAAATAAGCCGTTTAATGCCCCACTTGCTTCGTGGCGGTGGACATGTCCTAATTCCGCTAGTCGGATTGGTAAATCTTTATAAGAGTGCATATTGTTTTTATATACGAGTATTCCACCAGGACAATTCATCGGCTTAATGGCGAATTCTTTATCGTCAATTTTGGTGGTGTACATATTGTTTTGGTAGTGGTCCCAATGCCCAGAAGTTATCCAAAGTTCTTTAGAAAGCATAATTGGAGTTTTAACAAAATCGTATCCGTATTCAATTTGTTTTTTCTTCCAAAATTGTTCGATTTGTTCTCTTAAAATCATGCCGTTAGGTAGCCAAAATGGAAAGCCTGGACCATATTCACTAAGCATAAATAAATCGAGTTGTTTACCCAACAATCTATGATCTCTTTTCTTTCTCTCTTCAACTAATTTTAAATAATTATCTAAATCGGAAGCACTAAACCAACTCGTCCCATATATTCTTACTAATTGTTTGTTTTTGCTATCTCCTCTCCAATAAGCCCCAGCGATAGAAAGGAGTTTAAAATGTTTAATTTGTTCAGTTGAAAGAAGGTGAGGTCCACGGCATAAATCGATAAAATTACCTTGCCTAAAAGTAGTGATAGTCTCATTTAATTCTTTTATCAATTCAATTTTATAAGGGTTATCTTTAAATAGTTCTAAAGCTTTTTCAACACTTAATTCTTCCCTTTCAATTTTTACGTTTTTTGAAGCGATTTCATGCATGTGATTTTCAATTTTAATTAAATCTGCTTCGACGATAGGTTCTTTAAAATCAATATCGTAATAAAAGCCTTCATCAATGGCAGGCCCGATGCCAAATTTCGCGTCAGGATATAAATCTAAAACCGCATTTGCAAGTAAGTGAGAAGTGGAGTGATTTAATACCTCAAACGCTTCTTTACTATTTTTATCGATTTCTTTAATCGAACCATCGTGTAACTGTATTTTCATATTTATTACCTTCTTTTATTTTATCATTGATATACCTAAACAAACTCCACCCATCAAACCAGCGTCTTCTTTAAAATAGCATTCTTTTAAATTTAAATTAGGGTTTTTATTTTTTAATTTATCGAAGAAGTATTCTTTTGATTTAAATACCCCTCCAGTGAAAGTAAAGACGTCAGGTTTATATATTTTATATATAAATTGTAAAAATTCTGTAAATAAATCAACCCACTCATCAACAATTTTAATGGCGAGTTCATTACCTAGTGCGACTAGTTGAAATAACTCCTTAGCATTTTTTACTTTTAAACCATTTAATTTAGCTAAATTCTTTAATCCAGTTCCTGAACAAAGTTTTTCAAAATCGTAATATTTGCCTTTATATAAGATAGGAGTGTGTCCGATTTCTCGCCCATAATTTTTAATAGATTTATCATAGGCAAATGCCCCACCTACACCAGTAGAAACGGTAATGAAATATACCCCTTTATAATTTTTTCCTTCTCCTAGAAAAGTCTCAGCAAGAAGCGCCATCTCCGCGTCGTTTCTCACGTATACAGGTTTGTTGTAATGTTCACTTAATAATTCAACTAAATCGACATTTTTAATACCGACATTGATGAGTTCATCTACCTTACCATTTTCTCTAACTCGTCCGGGAAGACCAACACTTATATTTACTACTTTGTCCATTGGGGCACTAAGAGAATCGATAAGTTCAAGAATCCTAATGTAAAAATTTACGAGCGAACCATAAGTGTCATTTGAAGTATATGAAGTGACAGTGACTTTATATTTATCGTCGCTTAAAGCGGCACGCATATTCGTCCCGCCTATATCTAGTGATATAACTAATTTTTTCATAAATTATTGAAGCATGTCTATAAGTTTGAGTAAGTTGATATGGATATCACGAGGCATATCGAGAGCTTCGTGAATATCGAAGTCGACAACTTTATTATCTTTTATACCAACGACACGATTAAATTTTTCATTGACGATCAATTCGACAGCGTGAGAGCCAAGGCGTGAGGCGAGTATTCTATCAGCTGCGCTAGGAGAGCCACCACGTTGAAGTCGACCTAAAATTTCTGCTTTTGTTTCAAATCCAGTTTCTTCTTCAATACGCTTTGCTAAATAATTTACATCGAGTAAATTTTCACTGACTATTACGACAGCGTGTGATTTTTTCTGCGCTTTAATTTTTCTAAGTTTTTTAAATAGTTCAACCTCACCAACTGGATGGTCGTAAGTCATCGTCATTTCTGCTGCTTCAGCGATGGAGGAGAAAATTGCTAAATCTCCACAGTATCTACCCATGACCTCGATGATGGAACAACGTTGATGGGAAGATGATGTATCTTTAATTTTATCTACGCAGTCGCATATCGTGTTGAGGGCGGTTGAAAAACCGATTGTCTCATCAGTAGAAGCGACATCGTTATCGATCGTACCAGGAATACCGATGACATTGACACCTTGTTTAGCCAAAGCTTCTAATCCGTGATAAGTACCATCTCCACCGATACCTATGACAGCGTCGATTTCATAATCGTGGATTTGTTGGACTGCTTTAGCGACGACTTTAGGATCTTTAAATTCCGGTAGTCTACTTGTTCTAATAACCGTCCCACCTCGATTGATGATGTCGGATGTAAAATCTTTTGTCACTTGATGTATATCACCTTCGACTAATCCTTTGTAACCGTCATATACGACATACATTTCTTTTCCATAATAAAGACCAGCGCGAATACAAACTCTGATGGCCGCATTCATTCCAGGCGCATCGCCGCCACTGGTTAAAACTGCTATTCTTTTTACCATTTTTTGAAAAACCCCTTTTCGCCGATAATAATAGCATAAAACTATTATTAGTGCTATATAAAAACCTTCGATTTTTCTTTTTATACACATTTTTTTATGTGGATAAGTACTAAATTGTGGTGAAGTAGACTACAATTTATCTATAAGTAGATAAATAACATAAAATTTATGTGGAAAAAAATATCCACATTTTTTAATAAAATGTTTTTCATTGATTAACTTATTTTGCTGTGTGATAATTTCAAATGCACAAGTTAATTTTTAAGTTTATGGTCCTTTTAAGTTCAACAGATTACTTCTATGTCAAAATTAATTCAATGATTGCAGATTACGACCGTGAGACGTTGATAAATCTATATCAACCAATTATCGGCTACGGAGCGATTAGCATTTATTTTACTCTTTTAGTTGAGGCTAAACTCCAAAAAATTAAATCGGCGTCTTCTCATTCTGAACTACTTTTAAAATTGTCGATGAATACTGGTGATTTTTTAAGTTCAAGAAAAAAATTAGAAGCGATGGGACTACTTAAAACGTATTTAGAAAAAAATAAAGAAATTAATATATATCACTATGTGATAAACGCTCCTGAAACTCCTCAAAAATTTTTCGATAATGTCTTATATTATGGCCTACTTATCAAATCGGTTGGAGATAAAGGAGCAGAACGAATCAAATTAGCGTACAAAGTTCATCCATTAGACACTACCTATTACAGCGATATTTCTTCAACTTTTGGAGAAGAATTTAATCCCGATTTTAACGATAGTGCTTTCTTTTTAAGTTTAGATAATAACGATAAACTTCAATCTCGTCAAAAAGGCAAGATTGATTCATCGTTTTCTTATGAGATATTTTTTGAAGAACTTAGAAAAATATCACAGCTCACTCAAAATAGCCTAACAAAAAAACAAATGAAAGAAATTGAAAGGTTATCGACATTATACGGGATAAGTGAAGATGTCGCCTCAGAAGCAGTTAGTGATTTGTATCATATCGAACTACCTAAAGAACAAAGAATTGATTTTGAACAACTCCAACAACGTTTTAATCAAGAAAGCTCCTTCCGATTTTTAAAATCTAGAAAGACAAAGACGAACAATTTATCAACTACAAATATAGTTAGTAGTAAATCCGATTTGGCGAGCAAAATAAATTACTTTGAAAATAAGACACCGATTGAATTTTTATCCCTTCTTCAAAATGGGACAGAGCCAGCTTCTCCTGACATTAATTTAATTAATCGACTCTCATCTAAATTTAATTTATCCAATCCGGTCATAAATGTATTGATAGATTATGTCCTTCAAGTAAACGATAATATTTTATCTTCTTCATACTGCGAGAAGATTGCCGCCTCACTTGCTAGAGAAAATATTTCGACCGCCCTAGATGCGATGAATTATTTTAAAAAGATAACTAAACAAGAAAGAAAAAGTAAAAAATCATATAATTATGGCAAAAAAAGTAGTGAAAATAATACTTTTGATGAAAATTCAACACTTTTGAGCGATAATAATAAAGAAGAAACAGCCCCACAAGATGACAAAATCGATGAAAAAGAGTGGGATGACATGTTAAAAAAATTAGAAGAAAATGGAAACGAAGATTAAAGATGCTTTAAAACAAATCGACTTCAATGTCTCTTCAACTGAAGAAATTAAAAAACAGATGAGAGATTTTGTTTTTATGCGTCTAGATAATTTTCCTCTTTTGAAAAACTTAGACAAAAACTTAATCGAAAGAAATATCGATAAAATATACGATTATATTTACGATTATGAATATTGTAAAAATTGTCCAGGTAGTAAAAATTGTGAGAAAAATAATCCTCTTTTAACTACTTCAATTGAAATTAGAGGCGATATCATAACTAGAGCTAATTCACCTTGTAAAGAAATTTATAAAAATTTAGCTTTTAATGATTTATACACTATACGAGATTTTTCTGACGATTGGCTTTCTGTTAGAATCAATAACATCGACAAAACAAAAAATAGATTACTAGCAATTAATAAATATATTAAATATTTACAAGGCGAAGAAAATAACTGGATCTTTATAAATGGTGCATTTAAGAGTGGTAGATCGTTTTTAGCGGCGGCGATTACAAACGATTTAGCAAGTAAAAATAAAGGTCAATTGATGTTTATAAATTCAACGATAAGATTTAAAGAACTATCCGATACTCCTAAAAATGAGCTTCAAAAGCAACTGAACAAATATAGCGAATGCTTATGTTTAGTTATCGATGATTTTGGAAATGAATATAAAAATGATTTTATTAGGGACGGCATACTCTTCCCAATTTTATCCTTTAGGGCGTCACACAATTTATTGACTATATTTACGAGCGATTTCACTATAAAAGAAATATGTGAACTTTATACGACATCAAAAAGTGGTGAGATTAGAACTAAACAACTCTATTCACTTTTAAAAAAGATGTGCGGTAACGAAATCAATCTAGGTGAGATTGGACCATATTAAAAATATCTTTTATTTGTTTTTCTAATTGCTCAATTAAGGCGGAATTATCGATGACGATGTCCGCTTTTTGTTTATAAAAATTTGGATTAAGATTAGAAATTTTTAAAAGTTGAAGATAAGAGGTGGGGTTTCTTTTTTCTATCCTTTCTCTTATTACATCTTCACTAGCGATAAGCGCGACATTTAAATCGAACATATTTTCAAAATGCGCCTCAAATAGTAGTGGCACCTCAACGACGACGATATCTTCGCTATTTTTGATAAATTGTTCAATTTTCTCTTTTACTAACGGATGGATAATTCTTTCTATTTGTTTTAATTTTTTTTCATCGTTACACACTAATTTTCTATATTCATTCATATCGAGAGGTAAAGAAAAATTTGTATTTAATTTATTGTTAATTTTTTCAATAACATCTTTTTGAGTATAAAGATGATGGACAATATCGTCACTTGAAATAATTTTCGCCCCTAGATGAGAAAATATCTCTAACACCTTCGATTTACCACTAGAAATCATCCCAGTTAATCCAACGGCGAACGGTTTAACCTTCTTCATTTGACAAATTGGGCAGTAAGTCGTCCCTCTTCCACCCACTTTAATAAAGTGAAAATTACTGTGACAAATATTGCATTTTTTGCCTTTATTTCCATATATTTTTAAATTGACTTGAAAGTTACCGTCCACCCCAAAAGCGGGATGATATGATTTAATAGTTGAACCTCCCGCCTCAATGGCTTTTTTCAATACGCTACAGGAGTTATTTAAAACGTCATTAAATTGTTCTTCACTTATTTTTTTAGCGGGAGTAAGGGGATGAATCTTACTTTTATAAAGCACTTCATCAACATAAATATTACCGAGTCCACACATGACACTTTGATCGAGTAAAAATGATTTAATAGGAATGTTTTTATTTTTTGCGTGTTCAAGTAAATAAGAAGCATTTTTAATCTCAAAAGGCTCAAAACCGACGTTTTTCATCTCTTTTTCATTTAAATATTTATCTTCTTTAGATAATTTTAATACGCCAAAACACCTCGAATCATCAAAACAAAGTTTCTCATTAGAAGCAAGGTGAAAAATAACTTTGGCGTATTTTGAATCAGGTTCATTTTCACTAAGTAGATAAAACTTACCTTCCATTTTTAAGTGGGCTAATATAATAAAATTTTCACTCAAGTGAAAAATTAAATATTTACCTTTTCTCGATATATCTAAAATAGTTTTATTAACTAAATTATTTTTAAATTCTTCGCTAGAACCTAAAATAGTTTTATCCCTATTTATATCGATGGCAATAATTCTTTTACCAATTAAAATATTTTTAAGGATATTTTTAATAGTTTCTACTTCTGGTAACTCTGGCATATTTTTAACCTCTATTTTGCATCATACCAATCTTTTCCAAATCCCCCATCAACTTCGAGTGGTACCCCTAAGTCAAGGCAGTTTTCCATCTCTTTTTTAAGAAGTGGATAGACGATTTCTTTTTCATTTTTTGGTACTTTAAATATTAATTCATCGTGAATTTGAAGGACGATTTTTGTCTTTAAATTATTTTCTTTTAAAACTTTGTCACATTTAATCATCGCTAGTTTTATTAAGTCCGCCGCTGTGCCTTGTATGGTGGCGTTATCGGCAGCGCGTTTAGCAAACATCTTCACTTGATAATTAGGGTCATTTATTTCTCTAATATATCGCCTTCTTCCAAGCAAGGTAGTGACATAACCATTCTTTTCTAAATCTTGTTCAACTTTATTAAAATAAGCACTTAATTCTGGGTAGGAAGAAAAGAAATTTTCCTTTAATTTTTTAGCTTTATTGACACTTATTCCTAATTCTTCTGACAGTCCCCAATCTGAGATACCATAGATTATTCCAAAATTGACAGTTTTTGCTTCTCTTCTTTGTTTTGAATCTACTTCATCTTCTAATTTAAAAATCTTTTTGGCGGTCTCAGCATGTATATCTTTACGCTCGATAAATATTTTTTTCAAAGATTCACTTTTTGATAAACTAGAAAGTACCCTCAGTTCAATTTGCGAATAGTCGAGCGACAATATTTCATATTCATAACTAGGATAAAAGAAAGCTTTTCGTATCATTTTACCTTCTTCATCTCTAATAGATATATTTTGTAAATTAGGATTAGATGAAGATAATCTACCCGTCTGGGTGAGAGCTTGATTGAATGTCGCGTGGATTTTACCGTCCTTATGTATATGTGCTTTAAGTCCATCGACATAGGAAGTTATCAATTTAAAATATTTTCTATATTCAAGTATTTTATTCACTATTGGATGCTCGTCGATTATCTCTTTTAATGCATCGACGCTGGTGGAATTTTTCTTATTACCTTTTAAACCTAATTTGTCATATAAAATTTCAGCGATTTGTTTAGGGGAAGAAATATTAAAAGTTTCTCCAGCAAGATCATAAATTTGCGACTGGATATCTTCTAATTTTCTTTTAAATTCTTTTCCGTATTTATCGAGAGTTTTAATATCTAGTGGGAAGCCTTCTATTTCCATATCCGATAGAGTGGTGATGAGAGGGAGTTCTAATTTCTCATATAATTCTAATGCTGATATTTTTGATAGTTCATTCAGTGCTTTATGTTCGAGTTTTTTTGAAAAATAAGCGAACTGAACTGTTCTTAAATAATTGTTATTATCTTCAAAAAGAGATATAGTTTCTGCTCTTTTAGCTAAATCTAAACCAAATAAATTCATCGCCTTTTCTGCTTCATTCACCAAAGATGAATCGAGTAGGTACGAGGCGATTAATATATCAAACTGACACCCTTTGACGTCGATATTATTTTTAAATAACGCGACGCGTATACTTTTAAAGTCGTAGCAGCATTTCTTAATATTTTCGTCTTCTAATAATTTGATTAAATTATTATCTTTTAAGACGTCATCCCATTTAATATATAGACATTTGTCATCTAAATATAGTCCAACTCCATAAATAGAGGAGTCGTAATAACTATGTTCATCCTCAAAATCTATAGATACGCCAATTACTTTATCTTCAATATTATTTGGTATATTTTTAACAATTTCATATTCTAATTTATTTTCTTCTTCAATTTTCCATTTAGAATTAATTTTATTTAAGAATGTTTTTAATTCATAAGTATTACAAAAATCATTTATTCGTTTAAAATGATATCCTTCATATTTTAATTCCTCGAGATTGAAAGGGAGTTTCATGTCAGTTTGAATAATAGCTAAATCGCGACAAAGTCGACCTAACTTTTGATTTTCAATTATATTTTGACTAACTTTACCCTTGTCGTTTTTAACCCCTTCAACAATCGAATCAAAATCGTGATATTCTTGAATCAATTTAACCGCGGTTTTATCTCCTACCCCAGGTATGCCGGGCAGATTGTCACTCGGATCACCTCTTAGTCCTTTGTAATCAATTATTTGAATAGGTTCAAAACCAAATTGCTCTTTTACTTTCTCTTCGTCCATCAAAATGACATCGCTCATCCCTTTACGGATTAAATTGATTTTGATTTTATCGTCAATCAACTGTAAATAATCTTTGTCTGAAGTATATATTTGTACATCTATGTTGTCTTTTGAAGCGAGTTTAGCTACAGAACCTGCAATGTCATCGGCCTCATAACCATCCTTTTCAAAAGTGAAAATATTTAAAGATTGTAAAAAGTCTCTTGCGATAGGAAACTGTTTAATTAAATCTTCATCTACTTGCTTACGATTAGCTTTGTATGTTTCTAATTTTTCATGACGAAAAGTTTTGTGCCCAGTATCAAAAGCGACAAATAAATAATCTCCCTTCTTAATCTTATCTAAAATAGTGTTTATCATATTTGAAAAAGCAAATATAGCGTTCGTCGGTATACCGGTTTTTGTCCTCATGATTTGTTTGTCGCCGTACGCTGTCGCATAGTAGGCTCTAAAAAGTAAAGAATTACCATCGACAATAATGAGTTTAGCCATTTTTAATCAACCTCCAGCTTTTCTATATTTTCTGCGATAAAAGATGTTTTGTTATTTCTTTCTTCTTTTTTAACTCGAGCGAGTAAAATAGTGTTTTTAGACGCGTTTATTATGAGCTGAGAAATATTATCAAATAATTTTTGAAAGACGATGATTTCAGCGACACCGCTTTGATCGAAAAGAGTGATAAAAGCCATATTGCCACCATTTTTAGTTTTTATTATTCTTTTTGATCTAACTAGTCCAGCGATAGTGTAGTATCGACCATTTTCTTTCGCCTCGTTAATTAAGACGACACCAATGGAGTCTAATCTTTCTTTTTGATGCTCTAATGGATGACCAGAAAGCATCATCCCTAAACAGTCAAATTCTTTTTCTAAATTTACTAATGGATTATCTTCTTTTTCATTCATCTTATGGTGACCGAACATATTTTCATCATTTAAATCTAATATGACTTGCCCATCGTCTCTCCTTTTAGTTTTGGCGAGCAAAAATGCACTTTTAATTTCTCCTCTGAGAGTCTCTCGAGAATGATAGAGGCAGTCTAAAGCCCCTGAATCGATCAGTTTATAAGCTTGTGCCTCGCTTAATCCATAAGAATATAACCGCTCAATAAAAGTATAAAAGTCTTTAAAATCCCCATTTTTTCTCTCATTTATTATCGCTTTTACAATGTTTGTGTCTATCCTTTTAATCGCCATTAAGGGGAAGACTAGCGCGTTATCTTTTATAATAAAATGGTCGAATGAAAGGTTGACATTAGGTGGAATAATATTGATATTTCTCTTTTTTAATTCATCCATATAGGAGAAAAATTTTTCATCGTTAACATCGAGTAGGCACGCATAAAATTCCATTGGATACATAGCCTTAAGGTACGCCATTTGGCACGATATCACCCCATAGGCGACAGAATGTGATTTATTAAAACCATAATTAGCAAATTTTAATATGTGGGCATAAATATCTTCTGCCTTTTTCTTTTCCATTCCCTTTTTAGTTGCCCCATCGATAAAATTATCTTTTAAACTAACTAAAATATTTTCATCTTTTTTTGATATCGCCCGTCTAAAATTATCAGCTTCAGCAGGAGTAAATCCCGCGACTTCACTCGCGATCGCGCTCACTTGTTCTTGATAGACAATTATCCCGTATGTTGGCTTTAATATTTTTTCTAATTCTTTAGATAGGTATGTCGTCTTTACTAATCCTTGTTTTCTCTTACCATAAAGCGGTATAGAATCCATCGGCCCTGGCCTAAATAGTGCTAATAACGCGACGACATCATCAAAACAATTCGGTTTAATGATGTCTATTGATTTTTTCATCCCTTCACTTTCGAGTTGAAACACACCCATGGTCAGTCCGCTTCTTATTAGTTCGTATGTTTTAGGGTTATCGAAAGGTATATTTAATGGATCTATTTTCTCCTCGTATCTAGAATTTATTAAAGTGACGATTTGAACGATGATACTTAAATTTTTAAGTCCGAGCAAATCCATCTTTATAAAACCTTCTTCTTGGAGGTAGTTCATTTCATATTGGGAAGTATAATTAGATGCGTCATCATTGATGATAGGTAAAGATAATTCTAAAGGCTCATCATTTAATATAATCCCAGCAGCGTGCATCCCCCTTTGACGAGGAAGTAGTTCGATTTTTGCCGCTAAAGAGACAATCTCTAAAAATATCGGATCAGAATCAACTAGATCTTTAAACGGCTTGTTAAAGCGGTACGCCTCTCTTAAAGAAGAACTTTCACCTAGTGTTTTAGACAATATATTTATATATTGGTCATTGTATGAATAGACTCTACCGATGTCTCTAAGTGCTTGCTTGGCGTGTATGGTTTGAAAAGTGACGATATTACTCACTCTATTTTTCCCGTATTTTTCTCTTAAATACATAACGACTTCATCTCTTCTATAGTCCATAAAATCAATGTCGATGTCAGGCATAGTTTGACGGCTTGGGTTTAAAAATCTTTCAAATGATAAATCGTATTTAAG
>CASDYZ010000017.1 GCA_949285325.1 uncultured bacterium | reverse complement strand
ATAATAAATATGATAAAAATTGAGAAAAAGGATAAATAAATGGGAATTAAAAGATATACGACCGTAATGAAAGATGGTAAAATTACAAAGGATAAAGAAGTTGATGATAAAACTTTCGATTCTAATCATGAAAAAGAAAATATTTCATCTTCTTTTAATTCTTCAACAAAAATAGTTGAACAAAACGACAACACTGATGAATTTGATCCTTTTGCAATGCTCGATAATTCCTATGGCGGAGAAATAGAAGAAGAAAAAATAGTCGCACAGGATGAAAAAGTAAAAGAAGAAAAAACAATTAATACTGATGTAAGTAAATCTTTAAGAACGGACACGTTTGAAATAGAAGGAACTATTTACAATAGTAATTCCATTATTGACGTTAATATGGCTTTACGTGATTTGATGACGCTTGATGAACAAGACTTAAGAAAATATTTTAAGTTAATAAAAGTGGATGATTTAGCAAATAATAACGACAACTGTTTTTATCTTATTATCTCAACACTTAAAAAAGGTGAACAAATTAAAGATTACGTTGAAAAATATTATAACGTTATATGTTCTGACTCTATTTCTTCTTATCGTAAAAAACTTTTAAAAATAATAGTGGATTTATTAAACGTTTTCTATTTAGTTGAGAATAATAATGAATGCATTGAATTTAAAAATAAATATGATTTTTTAGACAAATTCGAAAAAGAAAAACAAACACATACGTCATATTTAGATTTGATAATGGAAAAATATCTCGATGTTTTTCTCTATTTTATTGACAATAAATTTAAATATGATAATTCAAAGTCTAATGAAGAACAATTTATTAAAACATTTTCAAATATTTTTACCACTAACGAAATATTTACCATTAATAAAATAAAAAATGTCGACCAATACAATTATTATTTTATTCGTTATGGAAGTGTTGACAATTTTTATAAAAAATTAATCGAAAATAAAGATGTTAAATATAAAAATGACACATTAAGAATTATTGACGACTATATACGTTCGATAAAACTGAATATAGAAAAAATAAATTCAAATTTTCAAAAACTTATCGATGTTAGTGAAAGCGATTTTAATTATTACTTATATAATCTTTGCGGTTATATGGAAAAATATGATATTTTAACCTTTAAAGATGTTGAGATTAGAGGCGGTGATTTTAACTTACATGACCTTATAAAACAAAACGACAAAGACGCGCTTGAAATTATTTATAATCTATATCGTTATGGAGTATTTTCCTCCCAAAACGCTGTATCAAAATTTGTCGCTTGGAACGAAAAACAAATTGCAAAAATTGCATCTGAATCATCGTTAAACGATTTTATTCAAAAGTTATCTAGTAACACTTATTTTGATGATAAAGGATTTGAGCCATATTTAGAAAAACTTAAAAATGGAGATACTCGTGTCTTTAAAGAAAATGAATTTATCGGCTTTTTAAACGCTTTAATAAAAATAGGAGGAGACGATCTTAGTTTTGATAAAATTAAAGAAAATTTTATGAAAAAATAATGAAAGGTAAAGGACAATATTATGAGTTTAGAATTTTCTATTTTTGATTTCTTCCGTTCGGTTGGAGAAAAAATTAAAAATGTGAGTGAAAAAGCTTCAACGACAATAAAAGTTAACACTTTAAAAACTGAAAACAATATTAACAATTCTTCCCTTCTTAAATTAATAAATAAAGGAGAGAAATATTTAAGTCAATGCAAAGTAGAATATAATAAAATCATTGAACAACTTTCTAATTATGATTTTTTAAATACCGCTATTTCTGATTTTAAGAAAAAATATGAACAATATAAAAATGAAATAGTCGCACAAAATAAAAAGTTGGATGACGCTATTGAAAATAGTAAAACAATAAGTACGCTTTATAAAAACGAAGATTTTATCGCCAAGATGAATGACGCCTTAAAAGACAGTCGTAAATTAATTAAAGAATCAAATAATATATATCAAAAATGTCATAAAGGTTTAATTGACTTAATTAATGAATATGCCTTGATGAATGAATATGCAAAAAAAGCTAATGATTATATTAATTATTTATCTAAGTATAGCGAATTTGATAACTTGAGAAATGATTTTGTATCAGCGTTAAAAAGAGCAAATAAACCTTCTGATTTTAAAAAAAACGTAGATGAAAAAATAACTAATATTGAAAATTATATCAATAAATTAATTAAAGACAGTGCAAAGAAAGAAAGCGAAAAAATATTTAAACAAGTAAAAGAAAGAAGCGAAAAATTTTTAAATGAAATTAAAGAATTTAGCTACGAATATAATGCGCTTAATTTTGATGAAATACGCGAAGAGAAAATACACTCATTATTAGATATTTTTGCTAGTATCAGAGATGTTAATCCAATATACTCAGTGCAATATAATGACTTATCAAATTCTATTGAAACAATACTTGAAGATGATAAAGTCACATATAGAGAAATCGATAGAAATATTGAAGTTTTGCAACGATTTAAATATGAAATCGATGATTTTAATGAAAAATTTAATAGATATAACTTAATAATAGAACCTTTAAAATATTTGCCTGATGAGTATCAAGCTGAAGCTTTTCAAATCAATGATTTTACCAATGAAAAAGATTTTGAAAATCTTAAAAACCAAGTTGAAAATAAATTAAATGATTACTTTAAAAGTGATTATTTTAACGATGTGAAAAAAGGATATGAAGAAAAAGGCTACATCGAGATTAAAAATGAATATGAAGCAATTTCTAGTGGCGAATATGAACAGCGAAGATATTTATTTGTTAACAAAGACGACCCGTATATGGGAAAACTAGTCATTGTGGCAAATAATGGCCAGGAGCAATTATCTTTAGATGTACCTTTATTGCTCCAAGTTGATGGTAATAAATATTGTCTAGAAAACAATCGAGAAAATTTAGATAAACTCAATAATCTATGTTCGCATAAAGGTAGTAAATGGAAAGAAATGAAATATTACTCATTAGACGAAGTGAGTTCAAAACAATATTTTGAATCATGTATGAAAAAGCAAGAAGTTAAAGTCTGTATTGAAAATTTCTTTGAAGGGTTCTCGCCTGAATATGTAAATGAAAAATTCGCTAGTGCTAATGTTATTAAAAATGAAAATGTTAATCTTCAAAATAAAGATATCAATTTGAAGAAATTTATGAGCCAAGGTAAAAAATAATGCAAATCGCCTTAGTTGTTCCGAATATAAAAGACACTCTTGGTATCGGGAATCGTCTAATAATTTATGTCGCTGGTTGTCCTTTTAGATGCCTGGGGTGTGAGACTCCCGAGCTTAGAGAGACAAATCCTAAATTTGAAATCGATTATAATTCTTTTATAATTTATATTACTTCCTTTGATTTATGTAGTTTTGACGGGGTCACTATCTCCGGGGGTGAACCATTTCTAAACCGTTCAGATTTATTAAAAATAGTAAAATACTTATCGCTTTATTTTGATGATATATGCATATATACTGGTTATAAATTAGAGGATTTAAATGATGAAATTTGTAAGCAAATATTCTCTTATATATCGGTTTTAATTGATGGGAATTATGAACAAGAATTAGATAGAGGAGAAAAGTTAAAAGGCTCATCAAATCAAAAATTTTATTTCTTTAAAGAAAAATATAAAAATGCATATTTAACACTAAATAAAGAAAAAAGAAAGATGGTTGAAGTTATAGATTTAAATGTGAGAGTTGGTTTAAAAGGAGGCGCGTGATATGATACCCTACTTTTCTTATGATATAAAGTCGATAAAAGATACTCCAATCGAGTTTAATGATGAGGAGATGAAACTTTGTGTTTCACGTATTGATTTCGATAAACAAAATCATAAATTTAACTACCGATTGTCGTTAGTTATCAACCGTGAAATAAGTGTAGACGATTCTGGCGAGAACTTTAAAAATTTGGCGACGAAAGATCCCGATGATAAATATGTTCATTTTTTACATTTTCCAAAAAATAGTTTGAGTGAAAAAGGGATAGAAGATTATTCTGATAGTATCGAAACACTACTTTCTAATTTTTGCGATAGAAAAAAGATTGATACCCCTTATTATAGAACGCTTCCACTTTGCGATTTAGATGAATACGACAAGAAAATAATTAGAAAATTTAAAGCGATTGAAATAATTCTTAACGATGTTGATGAAAATAATATTACAGGGTATGGTATCATTGGATTTTCTAATACAAGGGACGGTAAAATTGATTTCGATAAATGTTTTATTTACCATACTGAATTTTATGAAAGACCTTTCATTAAATATTCTATAAAAGCACATAAAAATTACGTCGATGTTATTTTTAATAATATTTCAACATTTAAAAACAACCAATTTTCATTTAAAACCGATTGCCGACTTTATTATTCCGACACTGCGGTATATAAAACCGACATCAAATCGTTCGATGAGGTGGTAAATCCATTCGGCAACAAAAAACAAAGATTATATTTACCTAATGATTTAATAGGGACACTCAATTTAAAAAAATATCACTTTCTTTTATCTTTTGTTGAAGAAAAAACTAATCATTATTTCTATTTGTGTTTAGAAGATGATAACCACAAGGTAAAAAATAATATTTCTAAAATTGATAAAAAAATTATATGTCCGTGCTGTAAAAGACCTCTTTTGTTTAAGAAAAATAAAATATATTTTCTCAACCAAAATAATGAAAAGATTGAAGATAGCACCCATGTAATTTTAAAAAATAAAAAAGAAATGATTTGTCTAAACAATGTTACAAATTCTTCTAATTCTTCTCGATTAGTCGAGATCATTATGCCTACAAAACTAGTAAAAAACGCGAAAAACAATATTAATATTTCTATTTTTGGTGTCACCGCGACTGGGAAAAGTGTCTTTTTCTCATCGTTATTAGGCCTTCAAAATGGTGTCGATAGTAAACTCGAATACTTAAATAATTGTTTTAAAAACAATAAAATCGATTTAAATTTTAATTTTGAAATGCATCAATTCGAAGCCTTATATGTAAATAAATATTCAGAAAGAGCAAGAATTTGTCAAGTCATCCATGATGATGATTCATTTGAAATTATGCAAAAAAAAGATCGATACGCCGATTACTCACTAAACAAAGATAATATACCTTCTACATTGACAAATGTGACGATTTTACCTTTTATTTTAAAATCTAATAAAATCAATTTGATTTTTAAAGATATTGCAGGAGAAGTATTTACTAATAAGAAAAATATTAATAATTTTTATGATTATATAAATGATGATGCCTTTATTATTTTAATTGATCCGAATGAGAAAAATTTACAAAATACTTTTACGAGCATCCTCAACAATAAAGAAATTATAAAAAATAAACCAATCGCTATCGTCTTTACTAAGTTTGATTCTTTAATGGTCAATTCTTTTTCTTCTCACTGTGCTCTTTCAAACGACGAAATCAGTGATTTGATTAACATCAAGAGTTATGCTGGTTCAAATTTAGAAAAAAATATTAATCGTTCGAGTTTAGAAATTGAATCTTATTTACTAAAAAATAAGGATTTTTATACTGATTTAGATTTAGATAAACTAAAAGAATTTAACATTAAGTTTTTTGTCGTCTCGTCTATTGGATTAAATGCGATCGCCACAAGTAAAGATAAACAATCTCAAATTTATTCAATTGATTATTATTCGACGCCTTATAGAATTGAAGTACCAATTTTGTGGTTAATGGCGGCCAAGGGCGTATTTTAAGGAGAATATGTATGTATAATTCTATTTCTAAAGGTTATTTAAACGGATTTAATTATACTGGCACATCTATTTTTAAAGATGTTAGTGGAGATAATATACAAAGTATCATCAAGACGCTGAGCGATAATAATATTATTTTGCCCGATGGATACGACTGTGATGAGACTACTTATATTTATAGAAACTTTAAAACACCTTATACGATTAAATTTTTAGATAGCAATTACAATGAAAAAACCTTTAGTTTTAAACAATTGTTTGGAATATATGTTCCATCTAAAATCGAAGGAGGAATTAGAAACGCTGGTTCATCTTACTTCATCATTTATTTTTTAGAAGATAACGATATTGATTTTACTGATTTAATAAATAAACAAAAAGAATATTTAACGATTAGTAGTGGTAATAAAGATTATTTCGAACCAAAAATATTAAATATTAAAAAAAGCGATATCAATCCACTTTTGATTCTTAGTTACTTGTATGAAAATAATTTTTCTTTAAATAGTTATTTATTTATCGATGACGAAAATGATAGTGATTCTTTATGTAATTTTATTTTTACTTTTGCTAATAATGATTACTTTAATAAAGACAAATACGATTTTGCCTTTATCGTTAATTTCAATATAGAAAAATATTCTCATTTATCTTTAAAGTGTAATTTATTATCTTCTTCTTCCTTTCCAAAAAAAGTTAAATTTACTGACAAAATATCATTGTCACAATTAGAAAATTATGACTATCCATATTTTATCTCACGTTTAGAACCAACTAGTTTAATTAAATATAATGAATTAAGTCCTTGCCTTACTAGTGGCGATTACACACAGTTTAATTATTTTAAACATCTCATTTTAAATAATTTAAATGATTTTAGTGATATCGATGTCAATTCTTTTTTGAAAGAAGATGATTATTTATCGATACTTAAAAATAGCAAATTTTTATTTTCTTTAGCGGAAAAATTAAAATCTAGCAGTTCAAAATATAATCAAAAAGATAATCTACTTTATAAAATAATTTCATCAGAGTTAACTAATGATGAAAATCTTGAAACTAAATATGCTTTATTTGTTATCTTCGACCATCTATTTGAGGAAAAAATAAATAAAAATAGCGTGAATTTGATTATTGATTTACTGCGTTTTAATTTTAATAAAACTTTATTTTATTCACTGCTATCAAATAATTTTGATTTAGATGTCTCTAATAAAAATGCTATAGAAGTATCGCTAGTTAAAATCATCAAAGAAGACATTGAAAAAATTAAAGATAAAGAATCTCTAATATCTATGTTTGAACAAGATTTAGATGGCGATTTAACTAATTTAATAGTTGAGCATTACAAAGATAATAAATCTATTACTTTTTCAAAAAGTATCATCTTAAATAAACTTAAAGATATATTTGAAGGAGTAGTAAGTGACATTAAAGATATTGAAAAATTAAATAATTTTTATAATGAATACAATTATGAAAGCGTCGAAGAATTATGTTTTTCCCGCCTTCCATTTTTACTTTTAGATAATAAAGATAATTTAATTGTAGATAAATATAATAAATTTAAAAATCTAGGAATATTAATTAAATTTACTAGTCCAAATACCTTGATTAAAGTGAGTGAAACCTACGGGCAGAAAATGAAGAAATTAAAGGAAGAAATAACTGCGATAAATTTAACCTCTTTAACATTAAAACAAGAGGCTAAAGATTTCTTTGGTCCGCAGAAAGAATTCCTCGAAGACTATAAATATTTAAAAGATTATAGCTACGATTTACAGCGACTTAAAGAAATAGATAAAACATACATCACTTTCCCATTTATTTTAACGTTTATACTCGATGTAATTCTTTCTATATTGTTGACGCTTCTCATCGGGGAGATAGGGTTGTTCTCTTTCTTATTTATCCTCGTCGCTTTTTTAATTTCTCTACTATTAAATTTGTTTTATAAATATGATGGAGAACGAGTAAAAAAGAAATTTTTATACAATAGTTTATTTCTTATTTGCGTAGTACCTATTTTATTCGCGCTTCTTTTAGCTTTTATATTATTTTTACTTTAAAGGAAAGGAGAATCAACTAATGGCAAAACATTACAATTTAAATGCACATTTTGGATTAAATCTATCTATATCCTTGATATTTTCTTTAATTTTTACTCTAATTTTATCAACAACTGTCGTATATTTAGAAGTGACAAATCAACTGAAACATTTAAACGATTATAAGATTGAAACAATACAAATAGAAGATAAAGAAGACTTTTTTAACTTGTCTCACACCCAGGCTAATAGCAATTATTTACTCACTGATGACATTACTTTTTCTTCTTCTGATTTAGAAAAAATAAACGCCTTTGATTTAAATGGTAATTTTAACGGACAAGGCCACACTTTAGAGTTTAATGGAATCGATAAATCTATATTTAATTCAATTAGCAAAAATTCTACTATTGAAAATTTAAAAGTAGAAATTAAAGGAGTAAATTTAAATGATTCAAAACTTTCTGGAATCACTTTAAATAATTACGGAACAATAAAAAACTGCCTAGTTGAATTTGAAGAAAACTTTTCTACTCTATCAACCTACAATCTTGGAGGCATCGCCATCAACAATCAAGGTGAGATTAACCAGTGTTTTGTCTATATAAAAGTAGATGAAAATATTTCTAATTTATCTTCTTATTCTTTTGGAGGAATCGTTACTAATAATTTAAATGAAGGACAAATCAAAAACTGTGCTGTTATATCGATAAGTAAATTTTTAAGTGAGAACAGTGCGGATTATATTTTTACTCACTCACCTTCATACATCGACTTTGGCTATGTCTATTCCTTTAATTATAATCAAGATGGGATCAATAATGTTTTTGCGCTTAAAGAGTGTCTTTATTCAAATGATGAATTTGATGAAAATATTTCTTATGTCGAATTAGATAAATTTTATGATAGCGATTTATATATCAACGACTTAGGTTTTTCTTCAGCCCAGTGGATAATAAAGGATGGAGAGCTTCCTAGACTGAGAGGTAACACACTATGAAAAATTACCGTTTTTTTCCTCTACTAATTACTTTTATTTTGTCGATAGTAGGTCTATCCCCGCTTGCGTATTTAGTTTATCTTAAAATTAGTGAAAATAAACCTTACTCGATACTAGTTGAATGTGATGAATATGTTTATCCTGGGCAAAATATCACACTTAAACCTACTGTTTTAGATAAATATAATAATATTTTATTAGATCAAGAAATATCTTATTCCTCTTCTAATGATTCTATCGTTTATTTTGAAAATGATGAGAGTGCTTCTTTCAAGGTGAGCGATTACGCTCAAGATGGGGAAAGAATCGTTCTCACTTTGAAAAGCGGAGACGCGAAAAAAGATATCCTTTTAACTGTCAAAGAAGGACTTTTTGAAATTATTTCTGTCGATGTCAATCAAAGACAAGATATTTATTTTAATGAAACTTATACGATTGATATCAAATCTATTCCTTTAGATGTCAAACGTGAATTTATCAACATCCGTATATTAAATTTAGATGGAGAAGAAAAAGAAGGATATGTCGATATAAGTGATGATGATTTTTTAATTACTACCATAGGAGTTGGAGAGGTACTCTTAGAAATATCTTCGACAATCGATTTTAAAAATAGAGAAATAATTACTACAATTCCTCTTAATATTACATTTAAAGATGAATATTTGAGGGATAGTCTACCTTCAAATTTAACCCATTCACAAATTGAAGATATAACCGACATTGAATTAAATATCGATTCACCTTCATATGACTTATCAAATTTAGAAGGATTTAATAATTTATCAACATTGACACTTAATATATCTACATTTTGTGAATTAAACAATTACAGTGGTCATTACGATGTTTTAGTGCCTTCTAATTTATTTGAGACTTATGAACTTAGTAGTCTCGATACATCTTTAAAACAAAATATTTTCCCTGTTATTGATTCTTTTTACGAACGTTTAATTATCTATTATGTGAACACTGTTAACGGGAGTCAAAAAATAATACGTGATTATAAAAATAATTCACCTCTACTTGAAAAAGAAGAAACTGGATACACCTTTATTGATTGGTTTAGTTATGACGGGGATATAGTTGAAAGTATGGCTAATCTCGATAAAAGAGAGAGACTATACGCTAGATATGAAGCGAATGAATATGTCATAGATTTTGATATCAATGGTGGAAATGAAACTTATCAATCTAAAACTATAAAATATGGTGAAGTTATTGAGTTTTTACCAACTCCGACAAACGATGTCGCTCAATTTTTAGGGTGGTATGACGAAGACGGCAATTACTTTGAAAATGGAACAGTGTTTTTATTAAATAAAAATATAACGCTAAAAGCGATGTGGCGAACTGATTTATTGATTTATTTTGACACCAATGGTGGCAATACCCTCTCTCCAATAAGTATCAACTACGGGCAAACAATCACTGGCTTAGACGAAAAAATTCCTTCAAGAGATTACGCACAATTTAAATATTGGTCATATGAAGGTAATATTGTCGAAGAAGGAGACACATTCTTATATAATCACGACATTACCTTGCTAGCTAATTATGATGGTTCATATTTAAGTATTGACGATTTCAACGAGTATAAAGATAACAATCAAGATTTATCAATTTCAACAATTGATTTAACTTCTTTTATCAATGGAGATGCGATGATTGTCGTGCCGAATTATATAGATGAATTAACTTTGTTAAATAACAATGTAGATGAAATAAATGTCACTAGTGGAATATTAGTTGAAGAAAGAACCAACCCATTAACATTAAATATTTTAAAAGTCAATTTAGTCATGGATGACGGGGTATTAAATATCAATAATTGTTCAGATTTAACTATTAATTATCAAGGTAATATCAATTTATTTACCTCATCTTCTAACGGCATTGATGGCAACAATCTAACACTTTCTGCACTTGATATAGATTCAACCATTACCTTTAATTTTAATGGTGTTTTATCTTATTCAAAAAGTCCCTTTAACATCAATAATTTAACAGTTGGAGATAATAGCAAAGTTTTAATAGATGGTACCTCCTCTATTCCTTCGACAAATGATAACTATTTAATGAATGTCAACGGACAATTAAATATCGGTAATCATAGTATTTTTGAAGCAGTTGCTGGTAGTTCAACCTCTACTAATGTTGATGGGATGAATGCATTAAAAGTAGATCTATTAACTTTAAATGAACATGCTTCAATATCGGTAAAAGCTGGGGATGGATTTGAGGCTGACGCATTTTTAAATCGCGCGAGTGACGGGGAAGATGGTGCGAGCGGTAGTAGCGATGGCGCGGATGGTACTAACGGCTTAGACGGCGAAGACGGAGAGAACGGTCTAAACGGTTCATCCACTGGTATCGGATTAGTGGCAAATGATATTACCTTATCTAAATATTCATCTTTAAGTGTTCTATCTTCTAAAGCGGGAGATGGGCAAGACGGACAAGATGGTGGTAATGGTGGAGAAGGCGGAAATGGCGCGAAAGGTAAAAATAAAAGTACCATTTTTTCTAAAGGTGGCGCTGGTGGAGATGGCGGAGACGGCGGAGACGGCGGAAATGGTGGAAACGGCGGAGATGGCGGAGACGCTAAAACTAATTTAATAGTCAACCACTTTTTGATAGTAGAGGACAATGTCACCATTAACATATATGAGAATAAATTTGGTAGTCCTGGTTCTTATGGGAATGGTGGAACTTATGGAAGCGCTGGAAGTGGTGGCACTGGCGGAAGCGGAGGATGGTTAGGCTCTAAGGGATCTAGTGGCACTAGTGGAATTAATGGCACTTCTGGCGTTAACGGTAATATAGGGATATCCGGCACGACATCTATTGCTTTTGATTGTTATAACATCGATTTAACTCAAGCAGATCAACTCTCATTTAATATTTATTTAAATCAATCGTCTAACATCGATAATTATCAAGAATTAAACGTATATTCTCACCTAACTTTTCATACATTTTAATAGTCATTTTATCTTTAAATTTAAAATTCGTGAATTCTTAAAGTAAATTCCGTTTTATACCAAAAAGTCATAATTCTTAGAATAAATTCCGATTTGGTTATCTAAAACGGAATTTAACATGAGAAAAGCATGTATATTTTGAATTTGAAGGCATAACAAAAACAAGGA
>CASDYZ010000016.1 GCA_949285325.1 uncultured bacterium | reverse complement strand
AATCTCCCCTTATAAAATAGGACAATAAGAAGTTAAACTTTTAAAATAAGATGCTAAAAGTATGACTTTATCTTCATATAAAATAATAAGATTAGTCCTCAGTGGTAAAAATTCTAAAATTAAATATCTAGTTAGATTATTATATAGTTCATCCGTTATTTTATATGTAAATTGTAGGATACGGTCACCGTTGAGTTGTTCTATATTTATAACATAGCCATTTTTTAAATATTTTCTCAGTGTATCGCTCGTCGCGTCTAGTAAAGTTGATATAGATACATCACCATTTATAAGTCCGATAAAAGGATCATTTCCGCTTAAATCAAAAAACATTTTTTCATTTCTATTTTTACTAAAGGTAATTAAAAAACTGTTTTTAGATACATGGGTAATATTGTTGATGTGTGAATTTAAAAAATTTTCACAAAGCGTTTCACTAAATTTTTTAAAAAAAGATGGTTTAATTTTCATGCCTTAATTTTATCAATTTATTTTTAAATGTTAAATTTTTATTTTTCACAACTTTTAATAATAAATATTAAAAACTACAACACTTTATATTTGATAAATTCTCGTCAAACAATATATACTTATTAATATTGATTTTATGAAAAAAGGATTACTCATAATTTTAAGTGGACCTAGTGGTGTGGGTAAAGGTACAGTTAGAAAACACGTGATGAAAGACCATTCTTTACGTCTTTTTTATTCTATTTCTATGACTACTAGAACACCTAGACCAAATGAGAAAAATGGTAAAGATTATTATTTTGTCGATAAAGAAACTTTTCAAAAAAATATCGATGAAGGTAATTTTTTAGAATGGGCTGAATTTGTTGGCAATCGTTATGGCACCCCAAAAGATAAAGTCGAACAGTGGAGAGAAGAGGGTAAAAATGTCTTTTTAGAAATTGAAGTCAATGGTGCGACCCAAGTTCTTAATTCGATTAAAGACGAAGGTGTCGTATCGATATTTTTAGTCCCACCTTCTTTAAAAGATTTAGAAAAAAGAATTAGAAGCAGAAGAAGCGAAAGCGAAGAAATTATTCAAAAAAGATTAGAAAAAGGTAAAAATGAACTTCAATATGCTTCGATGTATAAATATCAAGTGTTAAACGATAGAGTCACTCGCGCGGCAAACGAGATATGTTCAATCATTAGAAAAGAGATTACTAACCATTTAAAAAAATAAGGAGCGATTATGAAATTATTACAAGTTCTCATTGAATATAGTAAACGCTCATTGGATAGACCTTTCACTTACTTATATGATGGCGATCAAATAATCGACAGTGGTTTTCGTGTTTTGATTACTTTTAACAATCGTAAAATTGTTGGCTATGTCATTTCTTGTATCGATATTGATGAAACTAAAGAAGAGATAAGTGATAGATTTGGTTTTAATGTATCTTTTATCGACGAAATAATCGATAAAGAATCACTCCTTAAAAATGATTTGTTAGAACTATCAGACATGATGGTGGAAAAATATTTATCAACTAAAATTAAAGTTCTTCAAGCTATGCTTCCTCCTTCATTAAACATTAAAAAAAGTTCTTTAAAAGCACCTAAAATCGCTTATGAAAAATATTTAGTGGCAGTCGATAATTTAAAAGAAGAAAAATTAAGTGCTAAACAAATAGAAATATATAATTACATAAAAAATATTGGTGAAGTTAAAAAGAATGAAATTAAATCTAAATCTATCGTCAATAAATTGCTCCAATTAAATTTATTAAAAGAGATAGAAAAAGAAAAAAATAGACTTAATTTTGACGTTAAACAACAAGAAGAGAAAATCGTTTTAACTGATGAACAAAATAATGTTATTGATGAATTTATAAACACTAATGACTCAGTCTACCTTCTACAAGGAGTGACAGGGAGTGGGAAGAGTCAAGTTTATTTATCGATTTGTGAATATTATTTTAAAAATAATAAGACTGTGTTAATGCTAGTTCCTGAAATATCTCTCACCCCAATGATGACACGCTTCTTTTTAAATCGTTTTAAAGATAGTGTCGCCATACTCCACAGCGAGCTGACTGACGCACAAAAATTTGATGAATATCGTAAAATTGCTCGTGGAGATGCAAAAATTGTCGTCGGAGTTAGAAGCGCGATATTTGCCCCACTCGACAATATCGGTGTCATTATACTAGATGAAGAGCATACTGAATCATATAAGCAAGATACTCCACCATTTTATCACGCTAGAGATGTGGCGATTATGAGAGCAAAACAGCACGGGGCTAAAGTGCTACTTGGTAGTGCTACCCCTTCTTTAGAATCACGTGCTCGCGCTCAAAATGGTGTCTATCATCTTTTACGACTCGATAAAAGGATAAATGATAGACCCCTCCCTAAAACGACAATTATCGATTTATCAAATTATACGAATATCGATAGAGAATCATATTTATTTTCTCTTACTTTAAGAAGAGAAATTGCAAATGTATTATCAAGAAATGAGCAAGCTATTTTATTAATCAATAGGAGGGGGTTTTCTTCTTCTATTAGTTGCCGTAGTTGCGGGCATATTTTTAGATGTCCGACATGCGGGATACCTCTCACTTACCACAAAGATGAAAATTTATTGAAATGCCATCACTGCGACTATGTTGAGGTGATGAGTGAAAATTGTCCAAAATGCGGTTCTAAATATTTGATGAAAGTTGGATTTGGAACAGAAAGAATCGTCGATGAAGTCAATAGATTGTTTCCTAGTGCGAGAGTTCTTCGCCTCGACAGCGACACTGCGAAAGCGAGGACGATGATTGGTAAGACGCTTGAAAAATTTGAAAACAAAGAAGCCGACATATTAGTCGGTACACAAATGATCGCTAAAGGGCACAATTTCAAAGATGTCACTTTAGTGGGTATAGTTTCTGCCGACATTGGGCTATCTTCTCCTTCCTACCGTAGTAGCGAGAGAACTTTTCAGTTAATCACTCAAGCAGTAGGTAGAAGTGGGAGAGAGAAAAAAGAAGGACAAGCCATCATACAGACATATAATCCGAGCAATTATGCGATAACTTTTGCGGCTAGACAAAATTATGAATTATTTTATAAAAAAGAGATGGAAATGAGAAAATTGACATATTTCCCTCCATATTCTTATTTAGTGTCGATAAGTATCACATCAAAAGATGAAGATTTGTGTATAGAAACAATTTTTACACTGTCTAAAATGTTATCGACTTCATTTGGTGATTCTGCGGTTGTGCTCGGACCAATCACTCCATATATCCCATTTGATGGCGAAAAATATAAACGACAAATACTTATTAAATACACAAATCAGCAACTGATACATTCGACTCTTAAAAAAATATTAGAAAGTTTATCATCTAAACAATCGATTAATGTCATTATTAATTTTGATCCGTATGATTTATAGTGAAAAAAACAATTGTTTTTTGCTAAAATAAAAAAGAAAGAAATTTTAATTTGAAGGAGGGGTAAATAATGGTAACGATTATCATATATGGTCTAGATTCATTCTTAGTTGGTGATTTATCGAAACAATTGAGTGAAAACCTTGCAAAAATCTATGAGATAAGTGAAGATGATATCAATTTTGTTTCAATAGATAATATTGTCTACCACAAAGGTGTAGACCAGACATCTTGGAATGTTATCGTCGTTGTTAAGGCTCCTAAAAAAGTTATGGTTGTGGAGGGGGATGTCGCCAATATAATTTCTACCCAAATTGGTGATTTAGCCATCAACTTAGCTATTGAATTTGAATATTATTCTTCTGAACATAGATATGAAAGAATCAATAAAGATTATCCACGCTTTGTCGAGGAGAAAAATATTGTTCATATCGAAGAGGATGAAGATGAATATAATGATGATGATGACGAAGAAATTTACGATGGAGATATTTTTGAAGAATTCAACAAAAAGAACAGAAATTAAATACTTTGTTTAATATGATGACATGTTGAACTTTTATAATATAATTATAATATGAAAAACATTGAACTTGCTGGCAAAATATTAATCGATATCCTAGATAAAAATATATCTTTTACTACCGCTTTAAAAAATAATTTTAATGACATTAAAGATAAGTCGATAGATAAAGGGCTCATTACCCAACTTATTGGATGCGAACTTAGACACCATTTTATTTTTAAAGAATTAGTCGATAGAAGTTTTGGTGAACTTTCAAATAAGAGTGCAGTTGGTCTGCTCCTTGCTTGCGCAAATATACGGTTCCTCAAAAGAATGGACAACGATAAGCTTATTGAATACGCCCAAAGGACACTAGACGAAAATGGTGTGGCGTACGAAAAAGAAAGTTTTACCCTCTTTTTCACCCACATCAAAAATGATGAAAATTTAATACCTAACGATGTTGAATCTTTATCTGTTGAATTTTTATCATTTAGACATAATGTCCCAATATTTTTAGTGAAAATGTGGCAAAAGCATGTCGGTCGCTCGATGACGTTTAAAATATTAAAATCTATTTCTAAGCCAGGATTAAAAACATACGCGGTCAATACACTAAAGACGACATGCGACGATTTTATTAAGAAAAACGATGAATTATTTGAAAAAACTAAATTTGATAATATCGTCTTATATAAAGGTAAAAGTTCAATCCAAAAGATCGATGCGATTAATAATTTTACTCTCTACCCCATCTCAATGGCGGAAAGGTACATGCTCGACAAATTAGAATTAAATAAATTTAGCAAAATAGCGATTTATTCTAATTACACCAATACTTTATATGTTGATTTTTGTGTCAAAAATGGGAATGAATTTAAGTGTGATCTCATCACTCCGAGTGGAAAAGATTACTACAATATGACGAGAAATTTCCACAAAATTGGTTTAAAAGATATTAGATTTTATAACTGCCCGCTTTCATCGGTGATAACGTGTATATCAAATCCAGTCGATGTATTTTTCGTCTTACCAAACAATTCGAGATTCTCACTTCTTAGAAGCACGCCAGATTACGCTATTCATTTTAAACAATCAAAACTTGATGAACTTATAAAAGAACAAAGCGAGGCTTTAGAAGAATGCTCTAAATTTGTTGAAAATGATGGATTAATTGTATACGCAATCCCGACATTTTCTAACAAAGAAGGACATTCGGTTGTTGCAAAATTTTTAGAAAAAAATCAAAATTTTTCACTAATTGATGAAAAACAATTTCTTCCTCTTGATGAATATGATTCCCTTTTCTATTATGCTTTCATCAAAAAGGTGGGGAAATAATAGATGATAAACTTATATGGTTTAGAGATAAAAAAATTAGAGAAATTAATGGTAGAGGAAGGCCAAAAGCCGTACCGTGCTACACAGCTTTACACGTGGATTTATGAGAAAAAAGCAACTAATTTTGATGAGATGAGCGATATCTCTTTAAAATTTAGAAACGTTTTAAAAGAAAAATATTGTCTTGATTTACCCACTGTTTCATATGTACAAAATAGTGCTGATGGGACTATTAAATTACTATTAAAAATGAAAGACGGCATGCAAGTTGAAACAGTACTAATGCGTTATAATTATGGCTGTGCGGCGTGCGTTTCTTCACAAGTTGGATGTAATATTGGTTGTTCTTTTTGCTCTAGTGGACTATTAGGCAAAAAAAGAGATTTATTAGTTGAAGAAATGGTCGGTCAAATATTAGTTTTAAACGATATATTATCAAAAGAAGGAAGAGGGGAAAGAGTGAGTCATGTTGTTGTCATGGGTACAGGTGAACCATTTGATAATTATGATAATGTCATGGATTTTATTAGAATAATAAATAATCAAAAAGGTTTAAGTATTGGTGCGAGACATATAACAGTCTCAACCAGTGGAATCGTTGAAGGCATTAAAAAATACGCTCGGGAAGGACTACAGACAAACTTAGCAATTTCTCTCCACGCCTCAAATGATGAAAAAAGAACAAAACTCATGAAAATAAATAAAGTCTATCCATTAAAAGACTTAATGGAAGCGGTAAAAGAATACGAACAAATCGCACAAAGAAGAGTGACATATGAATATTTATTAATTCAAGGAGTAAATGATACACTAGAAGACGCGAGAGAATTAGTGGAATTAATAAAAGACACTAAAGGATATGTGAATTTAATTCCATATAACGAGACAAATTTAAATGATTATAAGAGGAGTTCAAATAATCGTGTGCACGCATTTTTAGATTATTTGACTAAAAATCACATTACATCAACAATTAGAAAGGAATTTGGAAGCGATATCGATGCGGCGTGCGGACAACTTAAAGCTAAAGTAGAAAATAAAACATGAAAAAGAATAAATATTTGAGTGGAAATTTTGCTTATAAAGTCGATGTTGGAAAAGTAAGAATGTCTAACGAAGACCAAGCCGTAGTGGTCACAAATGCCCGCGGATATATTTTGATGATTGTCTGCGACGGAATGGGTGGAGAAAATAATGGCGATCTAGCGTCTAAATTTGCTGTCGATGTCGTCGTTGAAGAATTTAAAAAAATTAAGAAATTTTATTTTAAAGGCCAAGCATATTATTGGCTTTCTAAAGCGATTAGAAAAGCTAATACTGTCGTATTTAACGAAGCGAGTAAAAATGAAATATATCACGGCATGGGGACGACATTGACCGCCATATTATTAGTTAAAGATACGATGTTTGTTGGGCAAGTCGGTGATTCTCGCGCCTATAAACTCGTCGATAACCAGTTGAAATTAATAACTGAAGATCAAACTTATGTAGGATATTTACTAAGGACTGGACAAATCGATGAAGAAAAAGCAAAAGTCCATCCAAAAAGACATGTTTTGATGAATGCACTCGGTATATATCCAACCTTAAATCTCGACTTAAAAATCCATCCTTATAAGAAAGAGATTCTTCTACTTTGTTCGGATGGCTTATATAACAATGTGCCAGAAAATGACATTGCTTCAATCTTATCAAATAGCGACACCCCGGAAGAAAAAGTGAACGAATTAGTGGCTATCGCCAATTCTAATGGTGGTAGTGATAACATCGCAGTTGCGTTGTGGGAGGCAAATAAATAATGCCTTTAAAAATTGGAACTCTCGTCGAAGGACGATATAGAATAACCAGCCGTATTGGCCACGGCGGTATGGCAGAAGTGTATGAGGCAAGCGATATTATCAATCGTAAAATCGTCGCTTTAAAATTAATTAGAGAAGATGTGATGAAAAATCCTATCAATATGCGTCGATTTGAGAATGAAGCGACAATCGCCGCCTCTTTAAATCATCAAAATATTGTGAAAGTTTTTAATCACGGGATGGTGGACGGCCGCCCT
>CASDYZ010000015.1 GCA_949285325.1 uncultured bacterium | reverse complement strand
AGCGATGACATCCCCGCCATACTCTTCACAAATGACATCGTGGGCCATGAGTTCATTTTTGACTCTGTCGGGATCTGCCCCTGGTTTATCCATCTTATTAATCGCGACGATAATTGGTACACCTGCTGCTTTCGCGTGGTCGATTGCTTCTATCGTTTGAGGCATGACCCCGTCGTCTGCAGCGACAACTAATACGACGATGTCAGTGACGGATGCCCCTCTAGCCCTCATCGCGGTAAAGGCTTCATGCCCTGGTGTGTCGATAAATGTTATCTTTTTACCATTGACTTCTTTTTGATAAGCACCAATTTCTTGAGATATACCACCTACTTCTCCTTCAACGAGGTTAGAATTTCTTATCGCGTCAATCAAAGTAGTTTTACCGTGATCGACATGTCCCATGATAGTGACTACTGGTGGTCTCTCTTTTAATTTAGAAGGGTCATCATTGATTTGTAAATCTTCAAAATTTTCTGCTTCGACGATAACCTTTTTTTGAAAATCATATCCAAATTCAAGGCATACTAAACCGATTAATTCATCATCTAAAATAGTGTTGATATTGATCATCTTGCCTTGGAGGAATAAAAATTTAATGATGTCAGAAACCGATATATTTATCGCTTTAGATAATTCGTTGACACTGATTGCCCCGGTGTAGACAAATACACCATTATTGACTTTTGTTTTAACTTTATCGCTTCTAACTTTAGTCGAAACATTAGTTTCTCTTTCTTTAACGAATGTTTTTTTACTCATCGAGATTATCTCCTTTCTTTAAGCAGTTGAAGAAGTGTATCGTATATTTCATCCTTTACATTGTTTCTTAAAGCTTTGTTTAATATTTTTCTTTTCTTCGCTTTTAAAATTACTTCTTCGTCTTTTGATAAATATGCACCTCTACCGATGTTTTTCCCATCTAAATCGATACCAACATTGTTATTTTTATCAATGTATATACGGAATAGTTCATCTTTAGGGAAATATTCTCTTTTAATTAAGCAAAATCGTGGATGTACAAGGTGCTTCTTCATATTTTATTTGTCGTCGTCGTCATAATATTGATCATATTCATCATAATCAATATCTTCTTCATCATCATACGCTTCTTCTTCGTATTCTTCTTCATCTAATTCCGCGAGTTCTTCATCGGTGTAAATAGACATATATTTAGATGTATCCGCGTATTTAGGTTCATTTTTATCTTGTTTTTGATGTTCTTCTTTATTAGTTTTCTTGTTTTTAGAAGATTGTTTATTTTTTGAATGTGAATCATCTTCTTCAAGAGATTTTTCAAGATCTTCGAGAGTTGTCGTCGTCTTAACTTCTTGTTTTTCTTCTTCTTTATTAAGTTTTAATTCGACTTCATTTTCTTCTTTTAAAATCGTCTCGATAGGAGTTTCTTCTATTCTCTCTTCTTCTTTTTCACTTTGTTCTAAAAGCGATTCATCAATATCGTTATTTTCCTCTTCAGCGTACACCCTTTCTAATGGAGCGACATATCCTTCAGGTAAAGATGGTAGAACTTCATTTTTCTTCTCTTCTTTAATCGCTTCTTTCGCTCTTTGCTCAGAATCTAGCGCCTGAACTTCCATAAATGATTGATATTCAATATTTTTTGCTAAAGCGTCAGTTTCACTCATCACTTCAATATTGACACCGGTAAGTTTACAAGCGAGGTGGACATTGATACCTTTTCTTCCAATCGCTGTCGATAAAACATCATCTTTAACGACGACGATGGCTTTAGTTTTATCATTTTCATCCTTGTCCATCTTTATACCAAGCACTAAAGCAGGTTTTAAAGAATCCATGACGTATAAAGCTAGGTTGGGCGAATAGTCAATGATGTCGATTTTCTCTTTACTAGCGCCATTACCGAGCTGAGAGACAATTCGTTGTATACGGGCACCATTAGGGCCGATACACGCCCCGGCAGCGTCGACATTTTTCTCTAAAGAATAAACAGCGACTTTGCTTCTTTCTCCCGCACGTCTTGCGATAGCTTTAATCTTAATTGTCCCATCGTATATTTCATGAATTTCTTCATTGAATAACGCGCCTAAAAATCCTTCGTTAGAACGAGAGACATTTATTTTTGCCCCTTTAGAAGTCATCGACACATCAGAAACAAATAATTTGATTGGATCTCTTGGATAAAATTTTTCATCTTTTATCATTTGACTTTTTGGTAAGAAGACATTAGTTCTACCGATGTTGACATCGAGTCCTTTGTTGTCGTCTACTCTTTCCACTACACCAGTAACCATCGTCCCAATCTTATCTTTAAATGCTTCTAATAAATTGTTTCTTTCCGTCTCACTTATTTTTTGTTTGAGGGAAGATTTAATATATAAAACAATAGCTTTTCTCATCTTTTCCACGTCAGCGGGAATATAGAATTTATCGCCAGCTTTATAAGTTTTTGTCTTATCTAATTCATTTGCGTCTTCACAAGAAATTTCAAGGAAATCATCTTCAACTTCATCGACGACGTCTTTAATTTGCCCCATTTCGAGAGTGCCTTTTTCTAAGTCGATATTTATATCCACTACCGCGTCATCCCCACCTAATTCCTTTTTATATCCTTTGACACACGCTTCTTTTAAAAGGTGGAGGAATGTGTCTTTATCGATGGAACGACTGACTTCGATTTGCTCTAATGCATTTTTAATTTCTTCAATGTTAATTTTCATTTATATGCTCCTTAAAATTTAATAGCTAATCTTATTTGTCTTATGTTATTAGTTTGTGTAGTCACGCTCTTCGTTCTTGTTTTTTTAGTTATTTCGAAGGTAATTTCACTATCTGTGACACTTTTAAGTGTCCCTTCATAAATATTTTCTCCTTCTATCGGATTAGTTAAGTGAATGTGAATATAACGATTGATATATTTATCTAATTTATCGATGCTAATTATTTTTTCTGCCCCAGCAGAACTAACATCGAGTATGTAGGGAGTAGATGAATCATCTATCTCATCTAGATACGAACTTAAAATGTTTGATAAATTAGTTATTTCATCTAGATCCATATCCCCATCTTTATCGACGATAATAGACAGGTAAATATCCCCTTTATCTCTCACTAATTTTAAATCGTACAGGTCGTATCCGAGGGAAATTAGTTTATCTCTTATCGGTTTTCTAATTGAATTGATATCCAATATTAATACCTCCTTTAAAAACAAAGAGTGGCATTGCCACTCTGTGAAGAGCTATTGATGTAAGGCTGATTTCTCAACCGTGTTTAGTGTATAAAATAATTGATATTTTGTCAAATAAATTTATTTATTTCTCTTAGATTTTTATAAGTTCCAAGTGATAATGTCTTAAGTAGTTACGAGGGAAAATGTCCTAAATGTATAATCTAATAACGGAGGTTATACACATATGAGAAAGGTGATACTTAAGATGAATGAACAAGAAAAGTATGAAAACATTAAAC
>CASDYZ010000014.1 GCA_949285325.1 uncultured bacterium | reverse complement strand
ATTGGAAATAGGCACTACTTCGTTAAATATTTGTTCGCGGTATTTTTTTACCATCTTCGCATCATAATCAACTCTACCAAGAGAGAGATAACCAAGTTCAACAAAGTTTTTAAATCCTAGTTTTTTAGCTTTTTTATCTCTTAATAAAACTAATTTTGAATAAATATCTCCAATTTCTTTTTCATTTTGTAAAAACCATTCGTCTATTTTCATAGATGCTTTTTTTCTCGTATCTCTATCAGTTGAGGTGGTAAATTTACTCATTTGTGAAAGGTTATATGTCCCACCTTCAAATTCTATTTGGGCTGAACCGATAATTTGGTCATATTTTGATACGAGTTTATTTTCTTCAATAGTTTCTTCCACCACTCTCTCATCGAAGGAGCGGACCATATTCTCATACATTTTAAATAAGTAAACCCCATACATTTTTTCTAAATCTTTACGATATTTGGCTTTTAATAAAATTTTATAAAAGTTAATCGCGTAGTTGACGACAACTGGGTTCACCTCATTTACTTGTTCTTGAAGCTTCTCTAGTTTTTTGTCGAGAGTGTTCATAGAATATCTTGTTTGAACAAGAGTAAAATTGGTGCTTAATTCATCTTGATATTTGTTCCATTTTTTAATAACTTCATTCGCAGTTAAACTAGAACCACATTTTTTTAGTTCATCGATTAAACCTTCTAGCTTCTCTTGTATCTTTTCTAAAGAGATAGGTTTAATTTTTAATTCATCAAAACTGACTGTTAATCTTTTCATGTTTTTCCTCCATTAAATTGTTTTATGAAATTAATTCTTTTTCTCTTACCTTAAACATTTTAAAAATCAATCTATTTGGTAAAAATTTAATCCAATAATTGTATCCGAGCACGTCGGCGTTATACATAGCAATATGATTTCTATAAATTATATCGATATCTAATATATTCTTTTTGGCGGTCTTCACTATTTCATTTTTATTGACACTGGGATTAGATTCTAATAAAAACATCGCTTCATCACGTAATGAAGAGAGAGTTTCACGAACGATTTGGCACTGTTTACTATCTTGTCTTTGCATATCTATAAACTGTATTTCGTGAAGTTTATTTAAATATTTATCGACATCAGAAACATCATTATCGATAAGAATAGTTAAAAGTTTTTCAATATTGTCGTATTTTGCTTTTAAAACAAGGGCAAGCGCGTCGTTATGTTTTTTTAATATGTGGGAGAACACGCCAAAAAAGATATAACCGATAATGCTGACAAAAATAAAAAGTCCGATTATAACGATAATCGCGATACATACCGACTCATACCAATTTAAAAGCAAATTATTCATAACAACACGTATAATATCATTAAGGTGTTGTTTTAACAACACAAATTATTAATTGAAAGCGTTTAAAAAGTTGATAAAAAACAAAAAATGTGGGATAATTTCAAAGTAGGTAAAAAATATGAAGAAAACAATTGTGGCAATCATGTACGATTTCGATAAAACTCTGTCGACAACCGACATGCAAAATTATGAATTTATTCCTCGTCTTGGTATGACTCCTGAAGAATTTTGGGGTGCGACTGGTGAATTCAGCGAGAAAAGCGATGTAGAAAGAATACTTTCCTACATGTATATGATGATTTATCAAGCTAAGAAAAAAGGGATTAAATTAACAAGAGAGTTTTTACATGAATGTGGTAAAAATATTAAATATCACCCAGGTGTGACAACTTGGTTTAAAAGAATCAATGAATATGGTGAATCAAAAGGTGTTAAAGTAGAGCACTACTTAGTCTCTTCCGGGACGAAAGAAATCGTCGAAGGTAGTTCAATTTATGACGAATTTACTTCCGTATTTGGATGCGAATATTATTTTGATGAAAAAACAGGTGAGCCAGTGTGGCCTAAACTTGCGATAAATTACACTCAAAAGACGCAGTTCCTATTTAGGATCGCAAAAGGAGTCAAAGATATAACTGACGATGACTCTGTCAACAAAAAGGTGTCAGGTCTTAGAATACCTTATAAAAACATCGTCTATTTAGGCGATGGGATGACGGATATTGCTTGCATGACTTTATTAAAACAAAACGGAGGCAAATCTATCGCTGTCTATCCAGAAAAAGAAATCGAAAAAGTTAAAAAAATATATGAAGATGGACGGGTTAATTTTATTTGTCGTGCAGATTATTCAAGCGGTTCAGATTTAGAAAAAGTTCTCCATTTAATTATTGACTCCGCGGCTTTAACTAGACAAATTGAAGATAAAGAAATATCACTGGCCAACAAATAATATAGCAATATATTGCTATTTAAATATTTTTTTATTAAGATAATCACGTATGAACTATGCGATTATTCTTTTAGGTGGGGCGAGTAAGAGATTTAACGATCCTGTCAATAAACAATTTAAAAAAGTATTAGGGATACCTCTTTATCAATATTGTTTAGATACTTTTAATAATTCTAGTGTCATAGACAAGATAATTTTAGTCGTCTCTAGTTCAAATGTTGGATTAGTTAAATCACAAATTCAATCATTTCACAAAGTTATGGATGTGATACAGGGAGGAATAACGAGGCAAAAAAGTTGCTTTGAAGCGATTAAATATTTATCAAATTATGCCCTTGATGAAGATAATATTTTTATAAGCGATGCGGCTAGACCTTTAGTGAGTCTTAGTATGATTGAACAATTGAATAATGAATTAAAAGAATACAATGCGGTGAGCGTCGCTAAAAGAGTCAATGATACGATGGTAAACACCATCAATTTTGATGAAGTAGATTCTTATATCAATCGGGCCGAAACAGCGTCGATTGAAACTCCGCAGGCATTTAAATACAAAACGATTAAAAAAGCACATGATATAGCAAATATCAACAATGTTTTTAATGCGACAGACGACACAACTTTAGTTAAAAATATCGATGAAAAAATTAAACTTGTTTTTATAGAAGAAAACAATTTTAAAATAACCACTGTCGCTGATTTAAAAATGTTTGAAGCGATTTTGTTGTCAAAGAGGTAATCTATATGGCGTTTAAGGTTGGTGAATATGTAAGGGCGACAGTTAAAGAAGTTAAACCATATGCGGCGTTTTTAACTTTTAAAGGATTTTATCACGGGATGCTCCACATTTCTGAAATAAGTGATGGATATGTGAAAGATATTGAAAATTATGTATCTAAAGGAGATGAAATTATCGTTAAAATCCTTCAAATTGACGAGCGTACAAAATTTATGCGGACATCTTTAAAACAAGTGCCAGATGAATTTAAATATTCAACTCATCAAAATTCATATCGAAAAATACCTGACATCGACAAAGAAGAATTCAAAATTTTAAAAAATAATCTTGAAGAATGGATTCAACAAGCGTATAACAAAGCAGTGAAAAAGGAGAATTAACAATTTATGTTAAAAGTTAAATTAGAAAACGCTCTCGAAAAAGAAAAATTAGAACAATATAAAGATAGAGTAAAATCGATAAATCATGCGATAAATGAAAAGACTATGCCGGGCAATGACTATTTAGGATGGGCAAATTACCCAGCGATATACGATAAAGATGAATTTGAACAAATTAAAAAAGACGCGAAATGGATTAGAGATAATTTTGATGTCTTGGTGGTATGTGGAATAGGTGGCTCTTACCTTGGGGCAAGAAGCGCGATTGAAGCCTTAAAAGGACTTAAAAATAATGACAAGATAGAGGTGATATTTTTTGGGCAGACTTTTTCACCAAATTATACTTATCAAATACTTAAATATTTAGAAAATAAAAATTTTGCTATCAACGTCATATCCAAAAGCGGCACGACGACAGAGACGAGCATCGCTTTTAGATTATTAAAAGAATTATTAGAGAAAAAAGTTGGTAAAGAAAAAGCTAGACAATCAATATTCGCGACGACTGATAAAGAAAAAGGTGCACTTCTAACACTCGCAAGAAAAGAAGGATATCGTACATATGTTCTTCCAAGCGATATCGGAGGTAGATATTCGGTATTTTCTGCAGTCGGATTATTCCCACTCGCCGTCATGGATATAAATATCGATGAATTTATGAATGGCGCGTATGAGGCGATGAAAAAATACAATAACGATAACATCGATGAAAATGAATGCTATCAATACGCGGCAAGTAGATATTATTTTTATGAAAAAGAAGGGAAAAAATGTGAATTATTTGTCGTATATGAACCTCAATTTACACAGATAACTGAGTGGTTGAAACAACTATTTGGTGAATCGGAAGGAAAAGAGAAAAAAGGCTTCTTCCCAACGAGCGTCACTTTTTCCACCGACTTACATTCATTAGGACAATTTATACAAGATGGTACACCGCTTCTTTTTGAAACGATAATCCACGTCAAAAATCCAAAATATGATGTAGAGATACCACACGATGATTTAGACCTCGACGGATTAAATTATTTAGAAGGTAAAAACTTATCTTTTGTAAATGATAAGGCATTTGAAGGAACACTCAACGCCCATAAAAATGAAGGAAAAGTTCCATGCATCGTCATTGAATTAGATAAATTAGATGCATTTAACCTCGGTTATTTATTTTACTTCTTTATGCGTGCGTGTGCTTTAAGCGCCTATTTACTTTCAATAAATCCATTTAATCAACCAGGAGTTGAAGTATATAAACGCAACATGTTCCATCTACTGGGGAAAAGAGGATATTAAACTAAATTTATTTAGTTTTCTATTTAAAAAAATTAGTATTTATTTTCATTGACTACTAACCTAACAAAGTGATATATTATTTAAGCGTAAATAAAAAGCGGATGCTTAGCTCAGTTGGGAGAGCATCGCCTTTACACGGCGGAGGTCGGGGGTTCGAGCCCCTCAGCATCCACCAAAAAACGCTTAATTTATGGAGGGGTAGCGAAGTGGCTAAACGCGGCTGACTGTAAATCAGCTCCTACGGGTTCGGCGGTTCGAATCTGCCCCCCTCCACCATTATTACCCTTTGTTGGGGTGTAGCCAAGCGGCAAGGCAATAGACTTTGACTCTATCATCTCGGTGGTTCGAATCCACCCACCCCAGCCAATAAAAAACATACCTCCCGTTAGCTCAGTCGGTAGAGCACTTGACTTTTAATCAAGGGGTCAGAAGTTCGAATCTTCTACGGGAGACCAGCCAACTGCCCGGGTGGCGGAATAGGTAGACGCACAGGACTTAAAATCCTGCGGAAGTAAAATTCCATACCGGTTCGATTCCGGTTCCGGGCACCACACTATATAAAACCCTTATATATCAACGCTTTTAAGAAATGTGCTAGACAAAATGCTAGACATTTTTTTATTTTTTAGAAATGTTATCAAATAAAATTTTATAAAAATATGCCTTATTTACAGTGATATTCATTTAATTTCTCAAAATATTTTATTTCTTTTAATAAATCTAGAGCCCTTTCATATCCGCCATCGATAGCCTTTAAAGCGTAATCTTTCGCGCTTTTATAATCTGGGTTATGTTTATTTAATAGACCATAAAAATAAATTAAGGATAAGAAATAAAAAGAAACAGCGTAATTTTGGGCTTGATTAAAATAATCGACTGCTTGTTTAAAGTTACATAAAAAATATGAAAGCATCCCGCCTATAAAGGCAAAATGTTCATCTTCTTTAGCTTTTTTAGATAGGTGAGAAAAAATTATATTTAAATCTAAACCAGTTTTAGATAAAGCACGTAAGCTTAACTTTCCTCTAAAATTAAAATAGTAATCAAAAGTAAATATATTTTTATCGTCAATTAAGGATAAATATTCATCGGCTTTTGTGGTGTCGCCATTATTTAAATAATAACTAGCGAGTTCGATAATGCATGTTAAGTCGTTATCTTTTAATCCTTTTGTTAAATGGTCGAGACCATTTCTGATATCTTTTTTAAAATTGTATAAGCCATTTAAATAGCAATGGCCTAAGTATAACGACGCTTTAGAAAATCCTCCCTTTTCACTCTCTTCTAACAAGCCATAATCATTGTTTTCTTGCTTTAGACAAATAAACCCAAAGACAAAACTAACTATAGGATCACTTTTTTCATCTAAATTATCTAATATATCCCACAGATCTTCGCTGTAGACATCGATATCTTCTTTTAAGTCATCGAATGTTAATTTATTAGTATCTTCACACGTATAGAACAAGAATAAAGACTTGTTTCTTATATTTTTATCTTTACTATCTTCTGTGAAAAAATAATATGTTGATAACGCTTTGGCGATATTGTCGATAGAAGGATCTTTATAGCATAAATAATAATCGCCTACTAAATTGCAGGCATTCTTATATTCTTTAATAAAACTGGTTTCATTTAAAAGATATAGGCCCTTATAAATGTCCATAGGGACACCACTGCCAAAAAGGAAACATTTCGCATATTCAAAGTAGGCATCCATATCTAGCAATTTAGCTCCTTTTTCATAAAATTCAAATGCTTTTTCTTCATCTTGTTTTACATAGATGCCGTCTTGAAAAATAATTCCAAGTGCATAATAAGCGCGAGGATAATCAAATTCACACGCTCTTTGAAAATAATAAATCATCTTATCGACGTCGTTATCATTTTTTTTCTCACTATTATAAATATTAAAAGCTAAATCAAAATAAACTTGGGGAAAATAAAAATCGTCATTTTTTGATTTTTTATCTTTGGGTTCTAAAATTAGTGTCTCGATGGCAGAAATGCTAGAATTAATTATGTCTAGCTTATTTTTTAAATGGGTAAATTCGTTTATATTAATAGCCTTTTTATTCATAACATTACCTATTTTGTTTTATGATTCTCGCAACTTCACTTAAACTACATTCATTATTGTTTAACTTCTTTAATAATTCGAAATATTTACCACATATAAAAATAGTGTCGTCGAGCATTTGTCTAATTTGTTTTTCATCTAAAGGGGTAGTAAAATTAAATTTATTTCGATAAGAAATATTGTCGTTATCGCTAAAAAGTTCAAAATTACCTTCGTCCAATACTAAATTGATTAAATTGCATGCGTAAAGAATTTGAACAAAAGATTGTTCATATATAAACATATTTAAAAATGATTGAACATATATACATTTATTGTTTTCATCTAATTTTAAATATATAACGTTAATGAGCGAATATTTTTCCGCGTCGCGAAAAGTAAGGCAGAAAACATCATCATTAATTTGCTCATATTCAATATCATTTGCCTTAAAAAATTTAATGAATATTTCATTTATTTTCATATTGTTATTCTCCTTCTACTTGCTCAAACAATTTATTAAAATTTTTCTCATAAATTTTTATCGTCATAGGATTAAAATTAAAAGATGTTGGATAGAACATATTGACAATATCTTTTAATACAAGTGAAGTATTTACTTTTAATTCTTGTTCACTGTTTGGGAATATCAAATAGATATATTCTGGTTCATGAACATAATAATGTAGGTCAATTAATAAAGAGAAATTTATGTTTTTGATACCAAAAAAATCGATGAATTCAAAAGTAGATTTACTTTGAATAAAATCGATAAATAATGCTTTAAATATGTTAGATTCATAATAAGATGTAAAAGTAATTTCTTTATATTCTCCATCATTTTTCACATAAATCAAACGTACGTCGCACTGACCTCTATATACATAAATATTACTCTTCTCTTTATAAAAGGAGATGATATTTTCTATGTCATGGCTAATGTTTTCGTCTATAGAGCTACAAGAGGATAATTGTTCAACCATAAATGATGAAAATTGATGTATATTTAAATGATTTATTAAAGAATTAAAGTCTTTTTCATTTATTTCACAAGTTATTTGATTATTTTTTATAGTGATTAATTTAAATGATTTTAAAGATTTTAAATCACTTTTTATATATTCAATATCGTCTTTTAAAATTTTACTTAAATTATATTCACTTATCGGTGAGAAAAGAAAAATAATAGTTAAAAGCGTTAAACTCTCTTCACTTAAATTATATGATATATACGATATATTTTCTTTAGATAATGGATGGGTTTTACCTTTAATAATTTTAGGGGATCTTAAAATGAGACTACTATTCTTATCATCGTATTTAGCGATAGAATAATTTATCAAATTATCAAAAATTTGTAGGATATTATATTCACTTTGATTATCTAGATTAAAAACATAGTTATAATCGATAGATTCACCATTTAATAATCTTTTATAAATTTCATAAAAAATATTCATATTAATCTAATATATTATCCACTATCCCAAATTTTAGTGCTTGTTCGGCATCCATCCAATTGTCTCTCTCGCACGCCTTGTGCATATCTGTGATATCTTTTTCACAATTTTGTGCGAGAATTTGTTCAATTTCATTTCTTGCTTCATATAAAGATGAGGCGATTTTTTCCATCGACGACTGACTTTTATACATAGTTGAAGGGGCGTATATTAATGGTTGATGAATTAAAACTCTGCTGTGTCTTAAAATAAATCTTCTTCCCTTTTTTCCGCAACTAAGAAGAAAGGCACCCATTGAGGCGGCTGAACCATAACAAATCGTCGAACAAGGTGATTTAATATAGTTCATTACGTCATATATAGCAAGCCCGCTATTGATAGAGCCACCTGGAGAATTAATATATAAAACAATCTCATCGTTAGAGAGTTTATCAAACATTAAAAGTTGGATGATAACTTCCATCGCACTTTTATCGTTTATCTCGCCATTTAAAAGAATAATCCTCTGTTTATCCATAACCTACGTTCCTTTATTTTAAATTATGTCATCGATCAGTCCGTATTTACAGGCTTCATCAGCATTAAGTGATAAACCTTGTTCTAAATCTGTATGTATATCTTCTATCGATTTAGAGGTATTTTTAGATAATATTTTTTCAAATATTTCTCTTTCGATTTTCACCTCATTGGCGTTTATTCTCACATCTGTTTCTTGGTTTGCCCCACCATTAATGACACCATATGGTTGCTCTAAATTTATTTTGCTATGTTTTAAGGCAAATCGTTTTCCTTTTGTCGCACTGCTTAAAATGAGGGCGGCGTACCCTCCTGCGTTACCTACACAGGTCGCGCGTATTTCCGATTTTAATAATTTCATTGTGTCGTAAATAGCCATTGAGGAGAGATAATCTCCACCATTAGAACTTATAAATAATTGAATTTCTTCTTTATTTAGGGAGTCTAGTTGAAGGAGTGAGAAAATGATTTGTGTTGAAAGATTGTTATCTATATCACCACAAATAATTAGAGTTCTATCTTTAAATAATTTTTCTTTTAATTCTTTTTCATCTATCATGTTTAAAATCCTCAATAATCATCTTCCATATCAAAATCAGTTTTTTTATTATAATCAGTTAGTTTTTTCCAAACATATTGTTCTCCATCGTACCTAGTATAACGAACTGGGACACATTTTTCTAAACCGTGAGAATCAAAATATTTAGAATATGCACCTTGTTCAGCGGCGACATAACTTCTAATATATCCACTTACTATAACTGGTTCATATGTTCTTTTAATGTAGATTACTCCAGGTGAAATTACATCTAAGCTAG
>CASDYZ010000013.1 GCA_949285325.1 uncultured bacterium | reverse complement strand
ATCGACATCATAAGCGAGAAGAAAAGCGCGAAGATATCGGTGTCGGAATTAATTAAAAGATGCGATATTAATCGTGGGACTTTTTATAATCACTACGCATCTATTGATGAACTCATCAAAGTGATGTGTTTTAGATTTATCAGTGAATGCTTCTCTAAGATTAAAGGCGATAAGGCCGCGATTACAACTGAAGTATTAATCGATGTGTTAAATTATGTTAAAAAGAATAGAAAATTATTTGAATTAATGGTGTCTGATGAATATCGACTCACCACGATTAACTCAATTGTTAATTTTGTCAGCAAAAAATATTTTGGTGAAATTCTCGCCTCCACTTCTATCGATAACGAATTAAAGACTATGGTGGTATTTATGGTCAATGGCTCAATCGCGGTTGTTTATGAGTGGTGTAAAAACGGCTATAGGCCAGACTTAGAACTAGTAGCAGAAAAAATTGCTAGATTAAATCATTCAGTAGCGAATAATTATTTTAATAATTAATATCAATAAAAGCATTAAATATACCATTGTTATCTTTTTGTGGTAGAATATTTTCTTGTATGGACCAAATTCAACAAATTAAAGCGACGATAGATAAGATTAGATACTTCTTAAATAAAGACGGAGGAGACATATCCTTTGTATGTTTCGAAAAAGGTATTGTCTATGTTCAAATGCATGGGGCGTGCCAAGACTGTATGTTTGCCACAGCAGATATCGAGCAGTTGGTCGAAGTTATTTTACAAGAAGAAGTAAGCGGTGTCGTTGGAGTTAGATTAGCGAGTGAAGAACAAATTAAAAACTCTCAATTAGAAAAACAATAACAATATTGGGGTATCGCCAAGCGGTAAGGCTCCAGTCTCTGAATCTGGCATGCCTTGGTTCGAATCCAAGTACCCCAGCCAAATGTTTAATTCATCCTCCTATAGGAGGATTTTTTGTTAATATAAAATAAAGTGTAGAATAAGTGTAGAATAAATTTTTAACCTATTTTTATTTATACTTTACTCGTAAAACTTTTGAGATTATCCTGTTCTTTTTTTCCAACATAAAATATAAACAAATAACTCTTAAATATTATAAAATAATGAGATTTAAATTTTTAAAAACGAATATTACTATATTTAAATTAAATAAATATTAATAAAAAATAAGCCAGTTTTGCTTTATTTTTAACTAAATATGACTTATTTTTAATAATTTATAACAATATATTTTCTTTTCTATTTACGATGATATATCCATTTCGATTATATACATCCTTGCGATTATACGTTAATCTTTGTCCGCTTGGTTCGACAAATAAACCACCAGCCTCTTCAACGATAATTTGACTGGCAGCAGTATCCCACTCTTTTGTCCCTGCACTCATGCGATAACTTATCTCAGCCTTCCCGTGAGCGATGTGGCACGCTTTAATTGAAGAACCACATTTACTAACATGTTTAATTTTATCTTTATGTTTATCAATTAGCTGTTGCTCTTTTTCGTTGAAGTGGAAAACGCTTGTCAAACATGTTAAATCGTCTAATTTATCACTGACGTGGATTTGAATAGATTTGTTGTCTTTATAATAAAAGGCACCTTGTCCTTTAATCGCGTAATATATTTCATTTGTCACTGGGATGATAATAACACCCACCACTACTTCGTGATTGTGAGAAAGTGCAATATTTGTGGTAAAGCCACCATCTCTAGATATGAAATCTTTTGTCCCATCTACTGGATCTATTATCCAAACATATGGGTTATTTAATCTTTCATGGTCGTCTTCGCTCTCTTCTGTTAAAAAAGCGTAGATAGGGAATTTTTCTTTTAAATATTCTCTAATAATTTTATCAGCGCATTTATCCGCGATAGTGACTGGGGAATTATCTTCTTTTATTTCGACATTAAAATTGTCAGCGTGATAAATTTCAAGTATTTTATCCTTTGCTAATAAACCGGCTTTAAGTGCTTCTTGTAATTCTTTTTCGTACATATATTATCCCCTTTTATTTTATTAAATCATCGCATTCTTTTAATATTTCTTTTACTAAATTATCATCGAGTTTATCGACGGTGCACCCACACGCGTGGGCGTGACCTCCACCACCTCTTTTAGAAGCGATAGGCTCGACGATATATTTATTGCTCCTAAATTCAATGTGGACAGAATCATCATCATTTTGAGTAAAAAATACCCAAATAGGATATCCTTTGATATTTCCGATAGTGTTAACCATCTCATTTCCAGTTGCGAAAGAAATATTTAATTGTTTTAAAGTGTTTTTATCTAATATTAAATATATTGTTCCTTTTTGAGTTTTTTGATAGTGAGAATAAATATATCCTTTAAAACGAACAATATTTTCATCGCTCATATTTAATATATCTAAAATTGCTTTCATATCCGCGTCGTGTTCAATTAAATATGAGGCATCTAAAAACATTTTAGAAAAATTATTTCCAAATTGAAATCGTCCAGTGTCGGTGATATTACCAAGAAGTAAAGCGGTCGATGCTTTTTTATTCAATTTAAGATTTTGCTCTTTGACGATATCGACGATGATTGAGCAAGTTGAATTTGCACTTTCTATCACATAACTTAATCCATCAAATTCTTCTCTTTTAATATGATGGTCTATCTTTATTTTTTCTTTAGCTAAAACAAATCTTTGATCTTCATATCTATCTAGACTTGATGAATCGATCATGATTGCTAAAGAGGAAGAGATAATTTTATCATCTATAATATCCATATGATCGAGTAAGTCAAAAAACTCTTGTAAACCACTACCAGTAATATAGACTTTTTTATTAATAAAATTATCTTTGATGATTTCTTTTAACCCGACCTGCGCGCCAAAACAGTCGCCATCAGGACGGACGTGACCAAAAATAACTATCGAATCGTATTCTTTTATTTTTTCAATCAATTCTTCAAACATAATAAGGATAAAAAGGCCCTCTTTAAAAGAAGGCCTTTACTATTTAAAAATTATTCAGCTTTACCAATACAGCCAAAGATTTCACATTTTTCTCTTACGACTTTTTTAATGCCTTCTTTACCTGGACCAATAATCTTTCTTGGGTCATAAACTTTTTCATCTTTTGCTACGACGTCTCTTACGATTGCAGTCCAAGCTTGTTGACATTCAGTATTGACATTAATTTTACAAGTACCGCATTCAATCGCTTTTTTAATTTGATAGTCAGGAATACCACTTCCACCATGTAAAACAAGAGGCATGTTGACTAAATCAGCGATTTCTTTCATCTCTTTAAAACCGAGTTTTGGTTCACCGTGATATGGTCCGTGGACTGAACCTAACGCTGGTGCGATGCAGTCAATTTCAGTTTCATTGACCATCTTGACACATTCTTCAGGGATGGCGTACATCGTTTCTGCAACGACGTGTTCTTCTTGTCCACCAACTCTACCTAATTCAGCTTCGACACTGACACCTCTTTTGTGGGCGTATTCGACGACTTCTTTAGTGTAAGCGATGTTTTCATCAAGTGGGAAATGGGACGCGTCAATCATAACTGAAGTAAATCCGGCGTCAATCATTTTTTTACAAACTTCAACACTTGAGCCGTGGTCGAGATGGATGGCGACTGGTACGGTTATGTTTTTATCTAACATGTAACCTTTAACCATTCCAACGACTGTGTTAGGGCCACCCATGTATTTGCACGCGCCTTCAGAAACACCTAAAATAACAGGTGCTTTCAACGCTTGCACTTCATCGAGAATCGCGCCTACCCATTCAACGTTGTTGATATTGAATTGTCCGACGGCGTAGTGCCCTTCTTTTGCTTTTAAAAGCATTTCTTTCATATTAACTAATGCCATAAAATTTCCTCCTTAAATAGCACTAAATAACCAAAATTAATATTCAGATATGTCGGTGTTATCGTCTTCGCTTTCACTTTCTTCGTCGGAAGAGACTTCACCATCTTCGTCTTCATTTTCACTTTTTTCTTCAAAAGCTTTGTTATATTCTTTTTCTTCAGATTCTTCGACATCGTCGTCGTTAGTTTCGACATCGTTATAGACATCTTTCATGTCGATATGTGTCTTTTCAAATGGGAGTCGATAACGTAATTCCCACACATTTTCTCCTAAAGTTACAAATCGTCCATCAAGCATAAAATTAGTAAAGAAACGCGACATTTTTTTATTCGCTTCTTCTTCAGTTAAGTTTGCTTGTTTAACAACATTTTCCCAAATTTCTTTAAAGGTGACACCACCTTCATGTTTTTCAAGATAATCTTGGGCTAAATCAAGTAATGATACAGTCATATTTTTCTCCTTCTTTGTCTACATTATCTCTTTAGCGTCTACCCCGACTAACATCAATGCATTTTTCATGACAATTTTACTTGCCTTTGCAAGAGCAAGTCTCGAACTTGATGTTTTAATATCGTCAGGATTATATATTCTACATTCAGTGTAAAATCTATGAATAGATTCTGCAAGTGAATGAATGTAGTTAGTCATTTTGTATGGAGCTCTTTCAGTAGATGCATCCATAACTTCTTTTGGGAAATCGGATAATATTTTTAATAGATCCATTTCCTCTTTTTTATTTAGATATTGTCCGCTTATATCAATGTCGATATCTTTTGCTTTATTAATGGCGGAACATAGTCTTGCGTGTGCGTACTGAGCGTAATATACCGGATTGGATGAAGATTGTTCTTTAGCTAAATCTAAATCAAAATCTAGGTGCATTGATGAACTTCTCATGACGAAGAAATATCTCGCGGCATCCGGGCCGACATCACTAATCAATTCTTCCATCGTAATAGCGTTACCAGTTCTTTTACTCGCCTTAATTTCTTCACCATCTTTAATAAATCTTACCATTTGGATAATACAGATCTCTAATATATCCTTATCATATCCGTGCATCATAAGAGCGCTTTTCATCCTATTGATATATCCGTGATGGTCAGCCCCTAAGACATCGATTAATTTATCATATCCACGGCTAAGTTTATCGCAGTGATAGACGATGTCGGGGAGAAAATAAGTATAACTACCATCTGATTTAACTACTACTCTATCTTTATCATCTAAATAGTCGCTTGTCTTTAAAACAACCGCCCCGTCTTGAGTGTAAAGATGTGGTTTTAAATAATCTAATTCTTTTCTAATCGCGTCGTTTCCTCTAATTGCTCTCTCACTTGAAAAAACATCGAATTTAACTCCAAAACTATTTAAAACTCGCTTAATTTTATCTAATTCTAATTCAATTCCTCTATTTAAGAAATAATCTAAATAATCATTTCTTTCTAGTAATTTATCACCTTGAGTGTCTAGTAAATATTTAGAAATTTTTTTAATATCCTCGCCGTGATAGCCGTCTTCAGGTAGAGTGAAATCTAAACCTAAAAGTTCTTTGTATCTAGCTATAATCGAGTCTCTTAAATTAATCACTTGCGCCCCGGCGTCATTGATGTAGTATTCGCGTGTAACGTCGAATCCAGCAAAACTTAATAGACGGCAAACGCTGTCACCTATAGCTGCCCCTCGAGCGTGTCCAATATGTAAATCACCAGTCGGATTGGCTGAAACAAATTCAACGTTGATTTTTATATTTTTCTTTTCGCCCCTTCCAAAATTATCACCTTCATCGATTATCTTCTTAATTATGGAAGTCAAAGAATCATTCTTCATAAAGAAATTGATAAATCCAGGGCCAGCGATTTCAATTTTATCAACATATTCAAGAGAGAAATTGTCTTTTATTTTATTAGCAAAAACAATAGGATTTAAATTAATCTTTTTAGCAAATTTAAGAGCGATATTAGTCGCGTAGTCTCCGTGTTTTTCATCTTTAGAATGTTCGATAATTATATCGTCTAATTCTAAAATTAAATCAAATTTAACTACGACTTCTCTAAGTGTTTCTTTTAAATAATTGATTGGATTTATATTCATTGTTTTTCCTCTATTTTTTCTATTAAGATCAGTGAATATGCACTAATGGCCTCACCTCTTCCAACTTCCCCCATCTTTTCACAAGTACCAGCTTTTATAGATACATCATTTTCATCGATATTTAATAATGTGGCAAGATTTTTTTGAATTTGTTTTTTATAAGGACTAATTTTAGGTCTTTCAAGTTCGATATAGCAGTCGATATTATTTATTTTGTAGCCTCTAGTTTTTAATATATCTAGAGCTTTTTTTAAAAATATCGATGAGGGGACATTTTTATATCTAGGATCACTGTCGGGGAAAAGTTCACCGATATCACCCTCACTAATAGCCCCTAGTAAAGCGTCGACCACGCTGTGGAGAAGTACGTCACCATCGCTATAGGCGTCTTCACCTACTTTGCTTTCGATTTTTATACCACCTAATATTAAATCTCTACCTTTGATTAGACGATGTATATCTTTACCAAAACCAATGCGATATCCCATAATTATTTTTTTGTTACATTAAACCTAAAAAACATTATGTCGCCGTCTTTAGGATAATATCCCTTTCCTTCTGTTTTAATTTTTCCTGCTTCTTTAACCGCTTGTTCACTCTTATATATTTCAAATGATTCATAAGAATATACTTCAGCGGATATAAATCCTCTTTGAAAATCAGTGTGAATAATTCCTGCACATTCAGGGGCACTCATCCCGTTTATAAAAGTCCACGCACGGCATTCATCGCTCCCGACGGTAAAAAATGTCGATAAATTAAGTAACTTATAAGTTGCTTTAATAACTTTTTCTAAACCAGATTCATCGACGTTTAAACTGGCTAAATATTCTTTTTTCTCTTCTAAAGGTAAAGATGATAATTCACTTTCAATCTCGCACGATACAGGGATGATATTACTTCCTTCTTTTTCCGCAAATTCTTTAGCTTTTTGAAATTCACTGGCGTTATTTAAGTCAAGTAAATCATCTTCACTGACATTTGCGACATATAAAATAGGTTTATTAGTTAGAAGTTGAAAATTTTCGTCGATAAATTTCTTTTGTTCGGCACTTAAATTAGCTTGTCTAACTGGTAGACCTCTTTCTAATTTTTCTTTACAAATAGATAAAATATTCATTTCAAAAACTGAATCTTTATCTTTATTTATTCTTGCTTTGTTCGCAACTTTATCTATTCTTTTATTGACGACGTCGAGGTCCGCCATTACGAGCTCGAGATTAATTACATCTATATCCCTAATAGGATCGACACTTCCTTCAACGTGAACGATATTAGGATCAGAAAAGCATCTTACAACTTCCACTATCGCATCACATTCTCTAATGTGGGCCAAAAATTGATTGCCTAAGCCTTCGCCTTTAGATGCCCCTTTAACTAATCCGGCGATATCGATAAATTCAACAGTCGCATTAATTTTACGTTGGGGTTTAAAAAAGGAAGCTAAAACATCTAACCTTTCATCAGGAACATTTACCACGCCAGTATTAGGGTTAATAGTGGCAAAAGGATAATTGGCGGCTTCAACGTGAGAATTAGTTATCGCGTTGAACAAAGTAGATTTACCAACATTTGGAAGACCAACAATACCAGCTTTCAATCCCATAACAATCAATAATTATTATATGTATTTATAATAATTTTGCAAATAAAACGATGCCTAAATCATCTTTTTAAGTTATTTAAACATATTAAAGAAAAATATTTATTTGTTTAACGCGTCAAATATAGAAATATTTTTGTATTTGTAATAATAAAATAAATAAGACGATAAACCTAATATAAACGCAAGTGATGCCATAACGAATATAGAGCTTAAAAAACTAGATATTAACGATATCGATGGGTCTTGTATAGTAAATATGAGACAAATTCCAAAAATTTGTAAAGATGAAATAAGAAAAGAAATAAGACAAATATTAAAAATATAATAAAGTGGTAACTTCATCATCTCTTTTTTAACTAAGCCAATACAAAGAAGTAGACCATAATCTTTTTTCTTATCAGCAAAATATAAAGATAAGCAAAGTATGGCGAGTAAAAGCGAAGTAATTAATGAGATTAAAGAAAAACATAGTATTCCTATTTTTATATACGAAGTTATCGATTGAATGTTTGTTCTAATATCTTCCATCGGAGAATATATATCGCAAGTTGGAAGAGCTTTTTCTAACAATTTAAACGATTCACTAGATTTAGTTGAATCTTTTAATTCAAAAGCAAAACCATTGATTAAAAGTTCAAATATCGATACGAAATGTCTAGACTGAAAATAAGATATTATCCAGTGTGGTGAATGATATAAATATAGGTTGTCACTTTTAACAATACCCACAATTTTTAGTGATGAATAGTTAAATTCTTTAAGTGTTTTATCGTTTTCTATTTGTGTTTCATCAAAACAATAAGCAAGCAACAATTCTTCATTTGGTATTTGATTATCTTCATATCCTAATTTTGTTAATAGAGAACTAGAAACCACAATCTCATCAAGAGACGCAGGGGATCTACCATGCAAGATATTTTTTTCTTCTAGACTTGAGAATCTAACTCCTTCTGTCGCAGTTTTAGTTAAATAGCCTTCTACTACACCTTTAGGTAAGTCTATCTGTGTCTTTTGATCATCGTTAAAAGACGAACTTAAATCCACCACTTCATCGATTAACGTTTGAGAAAAAGAGCAATATAATTGTCTATTAAATCCCACCATCAACGCGCTAGGATAAAAGCCATATGAAGATGATGTGGCGAAAATACACGATTTCAAATTCGCGTCATTTTCTATTAAATTTGTTGCAATTCTCGGCAAAAAATTATCAAAATTATTGAAATATAAAATTAATCTTGAACTTAAAGATTCTAAATTATTAATGGTCGGGAAGACATTTTTGCTACCGACATCGACTTTAATTGTATCGAAGTTTTCGTCTGTACAAGAAAGAATTAAAATCTCATCCTTATTATTTAAAGTTTCTAGATAATATATTTTTCTTAATGTCCACGGATAAAATAGTAGTCCGTTTAAATTATCACTAGTGGGTAGAAGCATTAAATTTTCTAAAACATATTCATTCCACATGTGATTGTAATGATATATTTTATTTTCGTTTTCAAGTGTGAATCCCACTACTTGAAAAATGTGTTCATCCTCATATGCCCAATCAGTATTTGCAACATGTAATTTTACATATAGTGTATTAGTTTTTAAATAATTACTAAGCGTCTCGACAGTCCTAGTAATTCTAAGCCCATAACATATATCTCTTATATTTTGTATAGTTAGACCTAACACTATTTGCTCGTTTAATAATGTAGAGGGTTTCGATGGATAAATAGTTAAAGATTGATATAAATCTAACCAAAGAAAATCGTTGACGTGAGAAATATAAATATCTTCTATCTTATTCACTCTATTATTAAATGAAAAACTAAACTGATTCATATCTTTAAAGAAAGTGTCAAAATCATTTATGTATCCGCACCCGACATCATATATATAATCTGGATAAATTTCTTTTAAATAAAATGCTTCTTCTCTACTTAGGGCGTTTATTTGATTGTTGGTAATATTGTTTTTAGGAATGGCGAACAATTCGTAATCAGAAATTAAAGAAGCATATTGATTAGATACCGATATTGATACAATTGAAGATATTAAAAAAGAAAAGCCGATGCTCGTAAGAGCGATAGAAATGACAAAATGAAGTAAAAGAGAACGGAATTTCTTCTCCTTTTTAGCGTGCTTAGTGTGCTTATGTATAAAAGAAAAAGGGAGTTTATTTTTTAAAAGCATTTCTCTTTTCGGTACGATATGTTCTTCTTTTAATGTGAATGGTGATATATCTTCTATTCTTCTTACTTCCCCATCTTCTAAATAAATAATTTGTTGACAGTATGAAGATAACAGTTTTAAGTCGTGAGACACGACGACGACGAGTGTGTGTTGACTTATTTTTTTAAATAGTTCAAAAATCTTTATAGAATTTTTTCTATCTAGTTGAGCACTTGGCTCATCAGCAAGAAGGCAAGATGGTTGATTGATAATGCTTCTTGCCAGTGCGACTCTTTGTCGTTGGCCTCCTGAAAGAGTATGAACTATCTTTTTATTAAATCCTTTTAATTCGCATATGTTAAGCGCGTCTTCTACCGCTTGTTTTCTTCTTTCTTGAGTGATATTAGAACCTGATATGAGAGGTAATAAAATATTGTTCTCCACTGTTTCATTTTCAAAAAGATTGAAGTCTTGATAAATTATACCGATGTTGATGAGTCTAAAATTACACATTTCATCAAATGTCATTCTCGATATACATTTGTTATCAAAATATATTTCTCCTTCGTGATTTTTAATTCCACCGATACAGTTTAATAAAGAACTTTTCCCACATCCACTGGGGCCACATATTCCAATAATTCCACGAGAAGGAAAACTTAAATTAATATTTTTTAAAATGTGATTATTATCAATTTTTAAATCTAAATTTTTGATATTAATCATTGCAACTAAGCTCCTTTCTAAGTGGGATATTCTTATTGATGAAGATAGGAATATAAACAAATAAAGATATAAGTAATAATCCAAAGAAGAATATCAATATAGGAAATAGAAGCGGGATATCAAATAATGTTAAAAACGGGATGTTGATAAGTGAATGTAATCCGATAGTGTTTTCTATTATTAAATTAATGATTAATTGAAAAATAAAAGAAAAACAAATAGAAGAAATAAATCCAAAAATAAAACAATAAAAAGATTCTTTAAAATAAAGAGAAAATAAAGATTTACTTCCAGTACCTAAAGAAAGTAAAATCGCATTGCTTTTTTGATCTTCAATAAAACTTGATAAACTTATCATCCCAATCAATATCAAAGAACCAATAATAGATATAGAAAGAAAGGCGATTAAGGCGTAACTTAAAATTTGTAAGAAATCTAATAGAGCTTGTTTACGCGTTAAGCCAAGACAATTGACGCTAAAAGTTTTATCAAAATTGTTGACGAGATAATCAATTTGTTCACCACTTTTATTTGATGCAGGGAACATTCTAATTGAATAAGATAAAACCGGATCATCATTATTTGTTAAATATAAATAATCATAAATTGTAGTTGGCTCTTTTGAAATCTCTAGTGAATAATTAGGTAGATAAAAATCATATAAAAAAGATTCAAGACCTAAATATGAATAATATATTTTAGGGGTAGAAAGAAAAGAAAAATCATCCACTACACCATAGATAAATAGGGAAGAATCAACGATATATTTATCATTCATCTTTTCTAGAGTTTGTGGGTTAATAAAATTTATGTCTTTTTCTAATTTTATTTCTATATTAATTTCACTTAAATTATCTATGAAAGAAAAATATTTCTCATAACAAGATTTATTGATTAAGCAAAAAAATAAATTGTCAGTTTGAGGAAACCCTCCCTTATAAAGTAAAGAATAATTATCGATAAAATTATTAAATGAATAAATAGGAGAAAAAGAAACGTCATTTATCTCTTTATCGTTATAAATCAAAGTACTTCCTTCTATAAAATAATCTAAATTATTAACAAGATGAAAATCACTATATTTACCTTTTAAATAATTGATGTCGCCTTCATCTGGTCTAATAGATCTAATCAAAGAAATATTTGTCCCATGTACTTCTTGTTTCTCTTCTTTTGATATAGTTAGAATCGAATAGTCAAACTGACGATAAGCACTTTGAGAGACACTATTTTTAAAATTAAGAGAAAAACCAATAACTAAAAATAAAGTTGATAGACAAAAACAAATAGAGCAAATATTAAAAATATTTTTGCTTTTTCTCATCTTAAATCTTTTTTTACTTAATAGAGAAATATTTGATTTTTGTAAAACTTTTTCTTTATTATTTTTAATACTATTTTGATAATTTAATGGCGATTTTACATCATTTTCAATTATTTTGCCTTCGTCTAACTCTATTTTGTAATCATAATAATCTTTACATAATTCTAAGTCGTGAGAAACGATTATTACTAAATGTTGTTTGGAATACTCCTTAGCAAATTCCATTATATTTATAGAATTTTTCTTATCTAATGCCCCAGTTGGTTCATCCATCAATAATATTTTTGGTTCTTTTATTAATGCGCGTGCAATATTGACTCTTTGCTTTTCTCCTCCGCTTAATTTTTTACATTCTAAATCGTATTGATTTTCCTTTATACCAACCTTATTTAATATTTCTTTTGCCTTTTTAAAAGAAGCATCTAAACTTTCTCCGTTAATTAATAAAGGAAGCATAACGTTAAATAAAACACTATACTGTTCAAGTAGATGATGGGACTGAAACACTAAACTGATTTCATGTGATAAATAATAATCTTGTTCTATTTTGTTATATTCTAATATGTTTTCATTATTAAAAAATATCTCTCCACTCGTCGGGCTTTCAAGTAGAGAAAATAAAAATAAAAGCGTCGATTTACCACACCCAGATTTTCCATAAATTAAAAATAGTCCACAGTTAGGAAAATCAAAACTAAAAGAAGATAATGCTTCTACTTTTTCTTTTTCATTTATAGGATAAATTTTTGTTAAATTTTTAATCTTAAAAATAAAAACACCTCCATATATAAAATAGGGGCGTTTTATCATTTTTAGATTTTTTTTATTCATCTTCCATTTTAACTGCCGCGGGGACTTTTGGTAGACCTGGCATACACATAATATTTCCACTTAGTGGGACGACAAATCCGGCCCCACTTGAAAGTCTTACTTCACGGATATGAATATTAAATCCTTTAGGTGCCCCGACAATTTTTGGATTATCAGTTAACGATTGAGGAGTTTTAGCGATACATATTGGAACATTTCTATAACCTAACTTTTCTAATCTAAAGATATCTTCTTCTGCTCTTTCAGTATACTCGACATCGTCCGCTCGATATATTTCTTTGCATATAGTTTTAATTTTCTCTTTTAATGGTAAATCTAATTCATATAACGGGTGATAATGTGAAGTTGTGTTTTCAAGTTGTTTTTTAACTAACTGTGCAAGTTGAATACCACCTTTAGCCCCATGTTCAAAAGAAGAGGAAAATGCAACTTTATAATTGTTGTCTTCACACCATTTTATCAAAGCGTCAGTTTCTTTTTTTGTGTCATCTTTAAAATGATTGACGCACACCACTACTTCAACTCCATATTTTTTCATATTTTCTAAATGGACTTTTAAATTAGCTACCCCATTTAATAAGGCGTCGACATTTTCTTCTTTAATGTTATCGATACTTGCCCCGCCGTGCATTTTAAGCGCGCGGATTGTCGCAACCATGACAACTAAATCAGGATGTAAATCAGCTAATCGACATTTAATATCCATGAATTTTTCAGCGCCTAGATCAGCACCAAACCCTGCCTCAGTAATAACGATTGGTGATAATTTTAAAGCAAGTTTAGTGGCAATGACACTATTACAGCCGTGGGCGATATTAGCAAATGGACCACCGTGAACTAAAACAGGATTTTCTTCTAATGTTTGTACTAAATTTGGATTGAAGGCTTGCTTCATCAATTTAATAATAGCGTTAGAAATTCTTAGCTCTCTTAAATATACTGGTTTATTATCATACGTATAAGCGACGATGATATTATTGATTTTATTTTTAAAATCTTTTTCATCTTCGCACAAACATAAAATCGCCATTAATTCTGAAGCGACAGTTATGACAAATTCTTCTTTATGTTCTTTAGTTTTTTGATTTTGGTTGACGCTTATGTATCTAAGCGCTCTATCATTCATGTCGAGCGCTCTATGCCAGACGATTTTATCTGAATCGATATTAAGTTCATTGCCTTGAAATATGTGATTATCTATAACAGCAGATATTAGATTAATTGAACTTGTTAAAGCGTGCATATCACCAGTAAAGTGAAGATTAACATCTTCAGAAGGAATTATACTCGCCTTTCCTCCGCCAGTGGCCCCACCCTTTATACCAAATACTGGGCCTAAAGATGGTTCTCTAAGACAAAGTAAACATTTTTGCCCAATGGCGTTAAGTCCATCACATAGAGCGATAGATGTTGTCGTCTTACCTTCTCCAGCTTTAGTAGGAGTAATAGCGGTAACTAATACTAATTTACCTCTCTTTTTATCTTTAAGTTTCTCATTAATTCTTAAGTCGATTTTTGCTTTATCTAAACCATAAGGAATAACATATTCCTCATCAATATCTAACTTTTTAGCAATATTATAAATATTTTGCATTAAATTGTACCTCTCTTGTTTTTTGATTATTTATTATAGAACAACAAAATAAAAAAAGCACAGACAACTGTGCTTATTTAATACAATGTATACTATTTTTAACTTAAAGGTATTCTATCTTCTCTATCGATTTGACCATTTACCGTGGTGTTGATAGAAGCGTTTAAATCTAATTTAACATCAATAACACCGTTTGCACTATCATTAACTTTACCAGTTAAAACGATGTCAGCACTAATAGAGGTGACAATACCGTTATTATTAACTTCTATTACCATATTTAAATCAAGTACACCATCTTCAAAATCTTCAATAGTTATGCCGCCGTCATTACTATTAACAAATTCGACATTATCGAGTCTTAACTGTATGATTAAATTTTCGCCACTCTGTTTATAAATAGGAGCACTTCCATATGTTTCAGTAAAAGAGGCAAAAGATAATTTCATTTCTTCAAAAGTAGCTGAATCGAGTGTCATTAAATTGACATCGCTTTCAATCATCTCAACAGCGTCTTCTCTAGTAAAATATTGTTGATCATAAACAGGGTTAGAAGATTGCGCGTCCTCTAGTGTTTGAACTAAAATCAATGCTTCACTCTCATCGGTTTTACTATATTCGGTCTTAGTTGTCGATGAATAAATTTCATGAGAATCGACTACCGATAATTCTTCTTTAACCGTTTCTTCTACATATGCGTATAAATCATCGGAATAGTACGCCATTAGGGAGACATCATTACCAAGAGACATTAACGCTTTAGCGGTATCAGTTTTCTCTTCAACAACTATTTCTAAAAATGTATCCTGCTTTATAGTTTCTATTTCCACTGGAGTAAAGTTGGCAACTAAATCGGTTGCTTGCTCTTCATTTATTGTTGAAGCACCCCTTCCCCCACAGGAAGATAGCATCAAGACAGAAAGAAGAAAAAGTTTTTTAAATTTCATAAATTATTTGCTCTTTTAATTTAAGTATAACAAAAAAATCAATAAAAAAAGCACGTTATCACGCGCTTTTTATTTTTGATTAATTGATTTTGATTATTAAGCAGTTATTCTATCGCTATGATCAATACTAACATTGAATTCATAGTTCATAGAATTTTCCATAGTCATGTCTATTGTCACATCCATAGCGCCTGTGCCTAAATCGACTTCAATGGTTTGATTGTCAAGACTCATAGTTTGTGTAGAACTTGTTAAGCATCCATTTTCGTCAAAATGCATATTGTATGAGAAATCAATTAAAACACCACTCATATCAACAGGGATATCAGTCGGAGTATCACTTCCGTCATATAAAGCGTCACCAGATAATTCGCCACTCATTTCGATTGTTAAATCATTTCCGCTAGTGCTGAATTTGAATACAACACCTTCAGGAGTGTCCGCCATTAAATTTATAATGTAATCTTCATTAGCGGCTGGATCGAGAATTAGCGCACCAGTTTGAGTAAGAATATCAGGGAGCAATAGTTCAACATCTGAAGCACCTAAATCCATAGATGAATATTCACCATCAGTTAATACTTCAAGCTTATAACCATCACCACTAACTGATAATTCTTCAGCATAAGTTGCATCAACAGATTCACTTGAACCATTCATGCTTTGAGAACTTGAAGATGTTGTGTTCATATAATAGTAAACATTTTCAACATCTGAAGTATCAAATAACACTTCTTGTTCTGCTGATGAACTAATTGACATACTCAATAAATCACCAGCGGTGACGTTCATGTTTTGAGTTGAAGTCATTTCTCCTTTCAATGAAGTTAATTCGAAATCGGCATTGAAATTGTTGACAATTTCTTGTGCGGCTTCTGAGTCGATGGATTTACCGTTTGAACATCCAGCGAGCAATAGCATTGGAATTACAACTAATAAACTTTTTGTTTTCATAATTTCCTCCTGTGCTTAATTATTCTCTTAATAAAATATATTGTCAAGATAAATAAATTAAAATAATAAACATTTTGTATTTAAATGTTGAATATTTAATTTTTACTATAATGGTTGAAAATAAATTCTCCCATCATTATTCCCATAGTTGATGGAACAAAGATTGTTGAATTTAATTCTTTACGATTTTTCACCACTACTTTTTCTTTTGTGTAAGCAACATTAATTTTACTAATATCAATTTTTTCTTTTCTTAGTTCGTTTCTTAGTTTTCTAGCTAGTGGATCTTCACTTGTCTTATCTAGTGAAGTAATTTCTATTAAGGATGAATTAAATTTATTCGCGCTTCCTAAAGCACATATCGAATCAATATTATTTTGTAAAGAATATTTTACTATTACTTTTTTCGCGTCTATATCATCAACTGCATCCACGATAAAATCTATATCATAGTTATCTAATAAAGAATTTATATTACTACCATTTATTTTTTCATTGATGATAGTTATATCTAAATTAGAATTAATTGATAAAGCTTTATTTTTTGCGCATGCTACTTTTTCTTTTCCTAAATCTTTTCTATTAAAAAGAATTTGTCTATTGAGATTAGTTTCTTCAACGACATCAAAATCGATTAAAACAAAGTGCGTAAATCCGCTTCTAAATAATGTTTCAAATAATGTTCCTCCAACTCCACCAAGTCCAATGATGCAAATTGTTTTTTCTTGAATTAGATTAAATTTTTCTTCACCGATTAAACCTATAACTCTACGATACATTTCATCCATAAATATCCTTTAATAATTGTTCGATTGTTGAATATTCTTTACAGTCAAATTGATGTTTAAAAAATGTTATTTGTCTCCTTGCATAATTTCTCGTTCTTTTTTTAATTAACTCTATCGCATCATTTAAAGATATATCTCCACTTAAATAAGATATTATTTCTTTGTATCCAATCGCCTCTTTCGCGGTCAAAGACAATTCATATTTATTTAGTAGATTTTTAACTTCTTCCACTAGTCCTTCTTCAATCATCACATCGACTCTATTATTAATATTTTCATATAATTTGTTTCTATCGGGATTGATGAATAAAAACTCAAATGGTAAATCATAATATAATTTATGCTTTTGCATGTCGATTATTTGTGATTTATTTTTAGAAGAATTGAGAGCGATATCTATTGCTCTTATTAGTCTTTTACGATTATTGATATGTATCTTCTCGGAGGCGTTAGGGTCTAGTGTCTTAAGTTTTTCAAAAAGTTCGGTGTTATCAAGTTTTTCAAGTTCATCTTTATTTGATGAATGCTCATCTTGAAATATGTAATCATAAAGTGCGGCCTTTAAATATAAACCAGTGCCTCCGACAATAATAATATCTTTATTTTTCTTAATTAATTTTTCAAAAATTTGTCTAAAATCTTTTTGGTATTGGGCGACGCTATAAGTTGAAGAGGGTAAGACAAAATCAATTAGATGATATTTACTGTATAAAGGATGCTCTCTACTTATTTTTGCGGTCCCAATATCCATGTCGATATATATTTGAAATGCGTCGCAGTTTATCAGTGGGCAGTTTAAAAGGGTGGCTAATTTATTTGCACACTCCGTCTTACCACTACCAGTAGGCCCAACAATACAGTAAATCATAAACTTAATTATCTTCTTCAATGATTTGTTTTATTTCTTCTAACACTATTTTAACTTCTTCTTTTACATTTAAAAAATTATTAATTAATGGATTTGAATTGTATTCATTTAAAAGAAGTGAATAATTCTTTTCATTATTCTTTTTTGCTAGAGCGATCGCTTTTCTTTGACGCGATAAATTTTCATCATTTTCAATTAATGTTTTCAACTGAAAATATGTTTCAAACAATGGAGTTTTAAATAGTTTTTGAATATATTCATCAATTTTTTTATCTATTTTATTCACTTGTTAATTCCCCAATTAATGAATATGTATGAGATTCTTTAATCTTTACATTTACGATTTTACCAATTAAAGAAACGTCGCCTTTAAAATGCACTAATTTGTTGTTTTCAGCGTATCCAGAGAGCATATTTACATCAGTCTTAGACACTCCATCGACTAATATAGGATACACTCCACCAACCATTTTTTTAGAAGAATTAGAAATAGATATTTCAAGATGTTTAACTAATTCTTTAAATCTTTTAGATTTTTCTTCGTAACTAATTTTATCTTCCATTTTAGCGGCTGGTGTACCTTGTCTAGGAGAATATATAAATGTGAAAGCACTATCATATTGTATGATATCAACTAAGCTGAGAGTGTCGTTAAATTGTTCGTCACTTTCATTAGGAAACCCGACGATGATATCGGTAGATAAATTTAAAGATGGTATTTCTTTTCTCATCAATTCAACAAGTTTTATATAATCTTCTCTAGTATATCGTCTAGCCATCTTTTTTAGTATTTCGTCGCTACCAGATTGAACTGGAAGATGGATAAATTTCATGATGTTATCGTATTTTGCTATAACATCAATCATCTTCTTATTGAAATTCCAAGGGTGAGATGTCATAAAGCGGAGGCGTGGGATACCAAGTTTTGCTACCGCTTCTAATAGGTCAGCAAAATCTTTACCTTCATCTAAATCTAATCCGTAAGCATTGACATTTTGTCCTAGTAAAGTTATTTCTAAATAATTGTTATCAACTAGTTGTTTACATTCTTTTAAAATGTCGTCAAATTTTCTACTTCTTTCTTTTCCTCGTGTATAAGGAACGATGCAGTAAGTGCAAAATTTATCGCAACCATACATGATATTTACATACGCTTTATATGGATGAGTTCTTTGGCATGGTAATCCTTCTATAACTTCACCCTGTTTAGATTCGATAGATACGATTCTTTCATTCGATTTCATCGCTTGATAAATTAAATCTAGGCAACGATATATTTCATGCGTCCCAAAATATAGTTGGACAAATGGAAACATCGACATAACTTTTTCAAGTATGGCTGGTTCTTCTACCATGCACCCACATATGGCAATAATTTTTCTATCTTTTGTTTTAATATTTTTTAAGTTACCAATTTGTCCATACACTTTATCTTCAGCGTTCTCTCTAACCGCACAGGTATTAATGATAATAATATCTGCGTCATATTCGTTATCGATTCTTTTAGCGCCCACACCACAAAGCATACCCGCGATAGTCTCTTCATCTCTAACATTAGCCTGACATCCATAAGTGCGGATAAAAAATCTTTTATCTTTAAAATACTCATCATGATTGCTTTTATTTTCATCAATATATAAAAACTGCGTCGGTATCTTTTTTCTTTCTTTTGCTTTATTTAAATTAGGCACATTATCTATTGTCGTTTTCATCCACTTCTACCTCTATTTCTCAATATAATTTATAGGGAATATTTCTGTCGTTAGACCACTTTTAGGATCAACATCAATTACAACTGCGTTAAACTGTCTTAGTCCTTCATCAGGTATCTCAAATCGAGAATTTTCATTAAAGACAGTCTTTTTTATGACACTATCCTTTTCAAAACCGAGAACACCATCCTTAAATCCACACATCCCGACGTCGCTTATAAATCCAGTGCCATTTGGTAAAATTTTAGCGTCGTTAGTTTGAACGTGAGTGTGTGTACATAAAACTGCACTGACAAGACCATCGAGAGCGTAGGCAAAACCTTGCTTTTCTCCCGTTGCTTCTGCGTGATAATCAACGATGTGAATATCAGCTTTTTCTTCGTCGGGATTTTCTAGTAGTGAAAGTAGAGAAAAGTAAGGGACTTGAACTTGATCATGCATAAATGCCTGACCTAAGATGTTCGTCACTCTTATACTAACTCCCTCTACATCGAAGACAATTGAACCAACACCAGGAAAATCTTCAACTAAATTGAGAGGTCTTACCAATCTATCGACCTCGTCGATATAATGTGTTATTTCAATTTTATTTTTATAGTGATTCCCAAGCGTAATAGCGTCCACCCCGGCGTCGATTAATTCATCGTAATTAGAACGAGTAAGTCCTTTTCCATGAGAAGCATTTTCTCCATTGGCAATAACAAAATCAATCCCATATTTTTTAACATAAATAGGAATCATCTCTTTAACTATATCTCGTCCTAATTTTCCGACGATATCGCCGATAAATAAGATTTTCAAATTAGACCTATTGCTTTCTATTTGGCAGTTTCAACCGCACGATATTCACGGATGACACTCACCTTGATTTGACCAGGATAGGTCATCTCGTTTTCAATTCTTTCTTTAATTTCTCTCGCTAATTTAAAGGCACCGACATCGTCAACTTTATCTGGCACCACCATGACGCGGAGCTCTCTTCCCGACTGCATCGCGTACGATTGATATACACCTTCGTATGAATTACAAATTTCTTCAAGTTTTTCAATACGTTTGATGTAATTTTCAAGTATTTCACTTCTCGCACCAGGACGAGCCGCACTAAGGGTGTCGGCAGCTTGCACTAAATTAGAAATAATAAATTTAGCTTCAACATCGCCGTGGTGAGATTCAATCGCGTTGATAACAACTTCTGATTCACCGTATTTTTTAGCTAATCGTGAACCGATTTCAACGTGGCTACCATCCATTTCAAAGTCGCAAGATTTACCAATATCATGGAGTAGACCAGCGCGTTTGGCTAAGTTTTGATCTAATCCAAGTTCGGCCGCCATAACGCCAGCTAGATAAGCGACTTCGACAGAATGTTCTAATGCATTTTGTCCGTAACTTGTACGATATTTAAGTCTTCCGATATATTCAACTAATTCATTGTTAATACGCGGTAAACCTAATTTAAAGACAACTTCTTGTCCAGCTTTTTTAATGCTTTCATTAACTTCTTTTTTACATTTTTCAACTATTTCTTCAATTCTACCTGGTTGAATTCTTCCATCTTTAATCAAAGCTTCTAATGAAAGGTGGGCTATTTCTCTTCTAATTGGATCAAAACAACTGACAGTTATAACTTCAGGTGTATCATCGACGATTAAATCGACACCTAATAATTGCTCTAACGCGCGAATATTGCGTCCTTCTCTACCAATTATTCTCCCCTTCATTTCATCGTTAGGAAGCGAGACGACAGAGACAGTTTTTTCCGTTGTCACTTCTTGGGCGTATTTAGAAATGGCTAAGCCTAAAAGTTCTCTAGCCTTTTCATCGGCGGTTTCTTTTGCTTCATCTTCTTTATTTTTAATAAAAGAAGCGATTTCTTTTGAAATTTTAGATTCTACACGCGCGAAAAGCTCATCTTTTGCTTCTTGCGTGCTCATCTGCGCTACTTTTTCAAGTTCGGCAATAATTGAATCGAGTTTTGTTTGAAGAATGGCTTCTTTTTTATCAAATTCTTTGCCTCTTCTAACTAAAAGCTCATTTTTTTCTTCAAGAGTTTGTTCTTTGCTAGTGAGGGCAGCGTCTCTTCTATCGATGTTTTGTTCACGTTGAAACAACTTATTTTCCTGCGCGCTTAATTCGCCCTTCTTTTCTTTCATTTCTTTTTCAAATTCTTGTTTTAATTCATAAACTGTTTGTTTGCCATCTAGTTGTGCGTTTTTAACGATATGGTCTGCTTTAATTTCCGCATCGTGAACAATTTTTTGGGCTTTCTTTTTCGCTTGCGCTTGTTTAAAAACGGGGACAAAAAAGACAATTGCCCCACCGACAAGTAGTCCTAAAACTGCACAAATAATTGGCAAGATGATGTTTGTAACATCGCTGCTTAAAATTGGCATTTTTAACTAATTCCTTTCTACATGATAAAATCACATTGTGATATTACCTAAATATTCTTCATTTTAAAGAAGTACTATTATGAACAAGCTAATAGCTTGAAAATTAATTCTCACAAAGAGAAATCTATAGGTAAGTGCCTTTGCACATCTATATTATAAATTTATAATTTTGTATGCACAATAAAGGAATTAAAATTATTTGTTGTTTCGCCAATAATATTCAATGATACAGTCCGCGGTTGCTCTTGTGGTGGCGATTGGGATATTATATACAGTCGCAATTCTAAGTAAGGCTTTAACGTCTGGATCATGTGGCTGATTTTCAAGTGGATCCCAAAAGAATATTACTATATCGATGAGTCCTTCTGCGATGTGAGCGCCGATTTGTTGGTCTCCACCTAAAGGTCCACTTAAATATTGTTTGACATCTAGTCCAGTCGCTTCTTTTACTAGCCCGGCAGTATGTCCAGTGCCACACAAATTAAATTTAGATAGTGTTTCTTTATTAAATTTAGCCCATTCAACCATACTTTTCTTTTGGTGGTCGTGGGCTATAAGTGCGATTGTTTTTCTTTCCATAAAATTTACTTAATTTCTCTTCTTTTTTCACTTATTTGTCTAATTAATTCATCCATTAAACCTTCAGTGTTTTGAATGTAATCTTTAGCGTTTTCTTTGCCTTGAGCAATCTTTTGTCCGTTATATTCAAACCAAGAACCACTCTTATTTATGATTCCATACTGGACCGCTAAATCGAGTATCTCGCCACTTTTAGAAATGCCTTGTCCATAGATAATGTCGAGTTCACAAGTTTTATATGGTGGGGATACTTTATTTTTAACAATTTTAACTTTGACAGTATTTCCGACGATATCTGCACCGCTTTTAATTGCTTCAGTTCTTCTTATATCAATTCTTATTGATGAATAAAATTTAAGAGCTCTACCACCTGAAGTTGTTTCAGGATTACCGTACAACACTCCAACTTTCTCTCTAAGTTGATTGATGAAAATAACCGCGCAATCAGCTTTATTTAATACACCAACTAGTTTTCTCATCGCTTTCGACATCAATCGAGCTTGCATACCGACAGAGCTATCGCTCATCTCCCCATCTAATTCAGCTTGTGGGACAAGGGCAGCGACACTATCGACAACGATTAAATCAATCGCTTCAGATTTTGCTAACATCTGCACGATTTCAAGCGCTTGTTCTCCACTGTCAGGTTGCGACAATATCAATTCATCAATATTTACCCCAACGTTTTTGGCGTATATTGGATCAATCGCGTGTTCGGCGTCGACAAAGGCAGCCCTACCACCTCTTTTTTGACACTCGCTTATCGCGTGGAGTGCTAGTGTTGTCTTACCTGAACTTTCAGGTCCAAAAATCTCAATAATTCTTCCTTTTGGATATCCACCTACGCCGAGTGCTTCATCTAAAAGTAATGAACCACTTGGGATGACATCGACATCGACAGCAGGTCTTTCGCCTAACTTCATTATTGACCCTTTGCCATAGAGTCTTTGGATTTCTTTTAAAGTTTCATTTAAATCTTTTCTTTCTTCTTTTGCCATAATTTGTCTCCTCTACTATATAAATAGGGAATTTTTATATAATTTAGTAATTATTTTTCAATTTTCATCAATAAATCAAGTGCAGCTTGTACTGCTTGCGTTATAACTTGCTCTCTATCACCATCAAATTCATATTTATAAACGAGACAGTTTTCTCTAGAACATATACCGATATAGACAAGTCCCGCTCTTTTATCTTCCATAGTTTCAGGGCCGGCATTACCAGTAAAAGATACACAGTAATCGCTCGCCATTACTTTTCTACCGTTAAAGGCCATTTGTTGGGCGGTTATTTCACTCACTACTCCATTTTTATCTAATTCGCTATACGTTAGACCTAACAATCTTACTTTTTCTTCGGTAAAATAAGTGACCATCCCACCTTTATAAAAATGAGAAGCACCACTGATTTTTGTAATCGCACTAGCAAACGCTCCACCAGTGCAAGATTCAACAGAAGAGAGAGTGAGACCTAGTTGTCTAAAATGTTCATTAACTTTTTTTGCGTCCATTTTAATCTTTCCTTCTTTTAATTAGATTTAACAACTTTTCTATTTTGAATGACATAAATGATTCCTGATAAAAGTGAAACAAAGGCTGCCAAATAGACAAAAATATCGCTAATTTTTAATCCAATTGGCCAAGAATTATCAAAATAAGAAAACGGCCAATCATTTAATAGTACCAGTGATATAGCAATCATTTGTAAAACTGTTTTCATCTTACCAAATATATTTGCCGCAATGACGACATTTTTATTTGAAGCGATAAACCTAAGAGCGTCTACGACGATGTCTCGACCAATAAATATAATTGCACACCATACATTTATAGAGACATTTTGCTCGATATTATATGGGGCAAATAACGATGGGGCAACTAAAAATATAACCATTGAATTTATTAAAAGTTTATCAGCGACTGGATCTAAAAATTTACCTAAATCTGTCACTTGATTATTTTTTCTCGCTAAATACCCATCGACAAAATCTGTTAAAGATGCGATTAAAAATATAACAAATACGATTAAAAATATTAAATTAATAGCACTATTACCAAGTTTTGGTAAATTCAAATTATCAAAAAATGATAAAACAAACAACGCGATTATGAGTAAAATGATAATGATAATTCGAGAAAATGTAATTTTAGTTGGTAAATTCATAGTCCTTTCCTTCTAGTGAGTTTCGACCCTATAAGCCATGTTCTGTCGAGGATAACAATTTATCTAAGCAAGTGCTTATCATCTTCGGTTCAATTCCCTAAATGATTTCCCCTACCAAATTTGGGTTTCTCGCTTGTGGGGTTTGCCTATCGTTCCACCTTACTATTTCTAATAAGCTACGTCACTGTGGCACTTTCAAAAACTTGACCATAGTGTTACCCTTAGGTTTCGTTTTGCCGTCATGCGCTCCCGCATGCCTAGCGTTATTTTTTCCGCTAGCACAATCACTACAAGCATCTCAGCTTGTGCGAGCATGGACTTTCCTCTAGCGTTAAGCCAGCTATTATCCAGGCCGAATGTCATTTGATTTTATTTGGATCAAAGCCGTGTTCAAACAAAAATTTTTCTAAAGCATTGATCCTTTTTAAAATATCGATATTATCTTTACTTACCACGTCTGTTTCTTTAATACCGTGTAGACGAGTTTTAGCTTTAGATAATTCGATTTCGAGGTTTTCATTTTTGCTATTTAATTCTTTAATTTGATTATTTAAATTTTGATAATCTTTAACCGATAAGACGACACTTGTTTCTATGAGTGCGTAGTCTTTTAAAACTTCATCTAAGAAAGTGTCGACTTCAAGTGGATCATATCCGTTTGTTACTCCTTTAAATTGTTTGTTTAGAACATCGTCGTAAGTAAAACGGAATTTGCTCGCCATAAAAACCTCTTAAATATTGTATATTAGGTATTGAACTTGTTCAATCTTTATTGTTTTTTGTAAAAAGTGATGTTTTAATTAAAAACGTGAATAAGATAAAAAAATACATCAATAAAAGAAAAACTATATGCTTTTTAGACCTCGAGGGCACACAGTTCTCCCACGAATGCATCGCCATTGGGGCGCTTTTAGCTAAAGTTGATAAAGACGGATTTATTAAAGAGACAAAAAAGCCATTTAAAATTTACGTTCAACCAAAAAATAATATAGGTAGATATGTAGAAGGTCTCACTGGCATTACTCCAGAAATAATAAGTAAATTAGGTGTAAGTTTTTCAAGTGCAGTAAGTGAATTAAAAAAATATTTAGGTATTCATTTTAAATCGTCGTTATATGTGACATATGGCAATCACGACATGGTGATAATTAATTCATCTATTCAACATAATATTGACTCACCGATTGAAGATTTAAGATATATTCAAAAAAATCACTGCGATTTTCATAACGTTTTTCAACAATACGTAAGAGATGATAAAAATAATTCATTGTCGTTAATCCACGCTTGTGAAATGTTTGATTGTTTAAGTGAAGGAAAACATCACGACCCTACCAACGATGCGATAAATCTCGCTAACTTATACAATGCATTTTTAAAAAGAAAAGATATCGTCTTTGAAAGATACAAATTAATATTAGCCAATTGTTCTTCGCTCCCAAATCCAATACAGGCAGTTATTAAGAAATTATTAAATGATGAAAATGTCACTCCAAGCGATTTTGAAAAAGAAATAAAAAAGGAACTTAAATAGATGATAAAATATCCAAACGGTAAAGAATATAAATTACCAAGAACAAAAATTACATTGACTAAAAAAAGTTCATTGGCAAATCGAGGCATGAATTTAGAAGATGACATCAATATGTCCAATGAGTTTTATAATGAACAAAAAAGATGTTTGATATATAAAAGACCAACCCCTATCAATATTGTTAAAGTTGACTACACGCACGGTGCCCATATTATCGATGCGCATTTTGAAAAGCAGTCGACAACTGACTATAACGGTATATATAAGGGTAAATATATCGACTTTGAAGCAAAAAATACTAAGAGTAAAACCTCTTTCCCACTAGCGAATATTCATAAGCATCAAATAGAACACTTAAAGAATGTAATATTACAAGGTGGTATCGCATTTTTTATTATCGAGTTTCAATATTATGACCAATGTTTTTTACTCGACGCACGTTACATAATAGACCAATTTGAAAACGGTGAAAAAAAATCGATATCATATGAACAAATAGTTAAAAAAGGGATTGAAATAGAGAAAAGTTTTAACCCACGATTAAAATATCTAGACGCGGTTGATAAGATGTATTTTATTTAAATTTACATATTGATTTAAGTGTGCAGACACTACAATTTGGGCTTTGGGCGTGACAAATATTGCGACCAAAACAAATCATTTGATGATGTAATTTAATCCAAGTATCTATAGGAAATATTTTTTTAAGTTTAAGACTTATTTTATCAGGGTTGTCGCTTTTAGCTACAAACCCTAATCTTTTACTAATTCTACTTATATGAGTGTCGACTGGAAAATCTGGAATGTGAAATATTTCGATCCTAATGACCGCGGCACTTTTATTTCCAATGCCAGGAAGTGAAGTTAATTCTTTTTTATCACTAGGTAGTGCACCATTAAAATTTTCTAATAATTTTTGACTAAAAAGAATGAGGTTTTGCGACTTATTTTTATATAAGCCTAGTTTTTTAATTATATTTTCAACATCTTTAATATCGGCGTTAGCTAAAGAAGATAGACTATTATATTTATTAAATAATATAGGCGTCACCTCATTAACTTTATTGTCGCTAGTTTGAGCACTTAGCATCACTGCGATAGCAAGTTCATAATCATTATTATAATTTAAAACACATTTGGCGTTTGGAAAAAGTTCATCTAATGCTTTTAAAATTAATTTTACTTTTTCGTTTTTATTCATCGTTATCATCGTCATTTAACCACGGGGTTTTTACAATTCTAATTGTCTCTTCAAGATTTTTATCCCAGTTTTTATCAATGAAAGTTTTTCCTTCACTTTCTAAATCGTCTCTTTTAGCCCACTTTAATAAAATTTTATCCACCACTCTTAGCGATTTACTTCCTTTGGAGAGTGCTTCTTTTAAAGCTTCTAGAATCTTATCGTCTTCATAACCAAATGAAATCCATTCACGTATTTTTGAGACTTCTACTGGGGAGAGGGGCTTACCTCTTAGTTGTTCAAATTTTAAAAATATATTATCGGTATTATTGTCTTTAATATTTTTTTGTTTATTTATCGTCTCATTTGCGATAGTAAGTTGAAATTCTTTATATAGTTTCTTTTTTATTGGCTCTAATGATGTTATGGTGCGTCTTCCACTGCTCACATATTCAATTAATCCCTGTTCGAGCAAAGAAGCAAGACAATTATCGATGTCTTTAATTTCCATCGACATTTTAAGCGACAATAAATCAGCGGTGATAAAAGGATTATTTTGTGAAAGTAGGTGGTCGATCATTAAAATAACGACGACTTGATTTTCATCTAATTTCATCTTCTTATAATTTTCTAAAAGTAAATATCTAAAATCCACTGCTTCTGTTATCATATTTTGCTCCTTACGCTTTTTTTAATAAATAAGCGATGTTATATTCACTAAACATATTTAACACTATATTTTGATCGACATCTTTTAATTTTAATATTTCTTCTTTTATTTTGTCTGGATTAAGTTTTTCAAGTAAGTAAGTCGTCTTTTTTATCGCTCTATCTAATTTGTGATCGATGTGAAATCGATTGATGATAGAAAAGCGTAACGCCCTTAGTATACGTAAAGGATCTTCTTTTATTCTTTTAATAGGATTTCCAATCATTCTAATTATTTTGTTAGTTAAATCGTCTCTACCATCATAAAAATCATAAACTTTAAACCTATCATCCATATACATCGCGTTTATAGTAAAATCTCTTCTTTTTACATCAACTTCCATTTTTCTTACAAAAATAATTTTATTAGGATGACGAAAATCTTTATATAAACTTTCTTTTCTAAAAGAGGCAATATCGAGTCTTATGTCATCAATCCTTACTCTCACTACTCCATATTTAATAAAAGAATCATCAAAAACATAAGATGATGTGGTTAATATCTTAATAATCTCGCTAGGATAAGCATCGGTGGCTAAATCAAAATCTCTAATATCTCTTTTTAACAATATATCCCTGACAGTGCCACCTACTAAATATAGATTGAATCCATTATTTTTGAATAATTTTGATAAATTTAAAAATGAATTAATTTTGTAAATCATATCTACATTCTATATCATATTGTTTTTGATTATAAACAAGTTTATAACATCTTATTTTGTTTCGATGGATTAAATTTAATAATTTTCTTTTTCTCTATTAATATTTTTTCATGAGTTGATGGATT
>CASDYZ010000012.1 GCA_949285325.1 uncultured bacterium | reverse complement strand
ATTTATAATTATAATGTATTATTAAAAATAATAAAGTAATATAATAAAACTATGCAGAAAGGACATATTTTTATGAAAATCAATTTAAAAACATTAACTTTATTACCATTATTTTCACTGCTTTTTGCTTGCACCAATAACAACGATGATTCATCTATTACCTCTAGTGAAAATACTCTAGATACATCGACATTAACAAGTGAGACGAGTGTCGAGCAATCAAGTATAAGTGAAGAAACAACAAGTGAAGAATCTATCACAACTAGCGATGTTATTACCACTAAAATAGTTGAATACGATTTAATTAATATCTCCACCATGCACGGGGGAGATAATATATCAAACGATGGTCCAAAAAATAATTTAATTACTTATCTTAATACATATGTACCTGACAGTGTCTCTTCTTTAGAAGTTGAAGGTGGTGTCTATATTCAAGAAATAGTTGAAAAAGAAAATGAATCACACAATCAATTGACTATTGGAAGCGGAGGCATGAGTGGATCGCTTACATTCAACTTTAATTTAGATATTAAAAAAGTCACTCTCAATGTGAGAAGTTATTACAAATATATCGAATATAGCGATACTTATTCATTTGATGAAAATGTCACTGCTTATCTTAAAAGTGGGGATGATGAGATAAGTAAAGAATTATTAAGCGCGAATAATGCGCCGAGCGAACAAACTGAACTAGAATTAGAATTTGTAGAAACAGTTAATACATTTACGATTTATAACCAACTAGATCACAATCGTATTTTAATTGATTCAATTATTCTTGAGGTTGTTGAATAGATTGATAAATAAATCATTTTTTAAAACAAAAAGCCTAAACCGCATAACGGCTTAGGCAAATTGATTTATTAATTAAATATTAATTATTTTGCTTTTCCTTGATTGGCTACAGCTTCCATCGCTGCTTTGATTTTATTTTGGTCACCTAAATATCTTTCACCAATGACATTGAAGTGTTCATCAAAATCAAAGACGAGAGGTACACCAGTCGGGATATTTAAACCGACAATATCTTCATCAGAAATGCCTTTTAAATATTTAACGAGAGCGCGTAAACTATTGCCGTGGGCTGCGATAATTACTCTTTTGCCAGACACTATCGCAGGTTTAATTTCACATTCCCAATAAGGAAGGACTCTAGCTACTGTGTCTTTTAAACATTCGGTTAATGGTAGATCTTGTATACCGACCTTTTCATATGCTTCTTGAAGAGCAGGGTTTCTTTTATCGTCTTCTTCTAGAGCAGGTGGTTGGATATCATAACTACGTCTCCAAATTTTAACTTGCTCATCCCCATATTTAGCAGCGGTTTCTGCTTTATTAAGTCCTTGAAGCGCACCATAATGTCTCTCATTTAATCTCCACGATTTATATACTGGGATAAATTCTTCATCAAGTTCTCTTAAAACAAAATTTAAAGTGTGAATTGCTCTTTTTAAATATGAAGTATAAGCGACATCAAAATGGAAACCTTCTTCTTTTAATAAGCGACCACCATTTTTTGCTTCTTCTTCTCCTTTTTCAGATAATTCAACATCAGTCCAACCGGTGAATAAATTAAGTTTATTCCATTCGGATTCACCATGTCGCACCATTACTAATTGATATTTTTTCATTCAATTTAACCTCCGTTATTTATAATAATATAAATTAAATAAAAATTACACATTTTATATCGCTAAAATAGTCGATAGAACACAAAAACCAAATAGCACAAATAAAAATGAATATTTACTTTTATATTGATAATATATTTGAGGAAATAGTTCGATAAATAAAACATAAAATAACGAACCACTAGATATAGATAAAAGGATGGCAATATAAATATCGTTAAGTTGTATTGAACCTATAAAATAGCCGATTATAGATAAGATAAATGCCGGGAGAGCACTTAAGGTTGTCCAAAGAAGAGTCTTACCTTTCGTCTCATTATTTTGAATAAACGATATAGACATAGAAAATCCTATAATCAAATTGTGAATAAACATTATTGAGGAAAGAATAATTCCATTTAAAGGAACACTTTCTTCACTCACAAATGACAAGCCTAACACAAGTCCTTCTGGAATGTTATGAACAAATATCGCACCTAAAAAGATAAAACTAGTTATCAATAACGACTTATTCTTATCAAATAGTTCTTTTGTATGGGCGTGATCGATACACGCATGCTCATCGTTATTATCATCGTGATGATGTTTACTGAAATGATGGACGAGTTCGTGAAGTATAAAAAATAAAAGACCAGTAGCGAATATAATTAAACAAACATAAAGAACAGACAATATATTGTTATTTTGTGAACTATTCATATGTTCAAAGGCATCCACTATCAATTCTAGAAAGAGAAATGAGATAATTGCTCCAACAGAAAAATTTTGTAAAAATAAAATAATTTTTTTAGGAAATTTATAGCTAAATATCCCGATAAATGCCCCTAAAAAGGTCGCAATAACTGTCCCTAATAAAGAAAATAAGAACATGTATATCATTGAAAATGCCTCGAGTTATTTTTCATCGTCATCCACGTAGTGGAAATTGTCAAAATATTCTTTAGCGAGATTATTCCAATAATCGTGATCTTGTTGATTTATGTTTCTTATAACTTTGCAAGGATTACCAGCAGCGACGCTGTCGGAAGGGATGTCGTGAGTAACAACTGAACCAGAACCAATGACGACATTATTTCCAATTGTGACACCTGGGTTGATAACGACATTACCACCAATCCAAACATCATCACCAATTTTTATAGGTTTACCGTATTCTAAAGAATAACTTCTTACATTTGCATCTATTGGATGAGCAGCGGTATAAATGCATACTTTTGGTCCAAGCAAACAATTGTCTCCTATATCAATACGGCACACATCTAAAAACACGCAGTCATAATTAGCGTAAAAATTATTACCAACATGGATGTTTTTACCATAGTCACAGTAAAATGGGCACTGCACATTAGGATTGATACCAACTGAACCAAAAAGTTCTTCCAAAATCTTTTTTCTCTTCTCTTTTTGATTTGGATAAGTAAGAGAATATTGTTTTAATAATTTTGCGCAGTTGCTTCTATCTTCAACGAGAGATTCATCTTCACCATTATATAATAATCCATTTATCATTCTATCTTTCTCGCTCATAATTTTTTCCTTCTTTCTTAATAATTATTTTCTATCAACAAAATAAAAAAAGCAACGGCGAACCGTTGCTTTAAAATAAATATTATTTTATTAAATTATTTTTCAAATGCGATGCGTGTGAATTCAATGTTAGCGGCACTAATCATTGTAGTGTTTTCAGGAACATCTCCACCATTGACACCGAATTGAATTGAGAGGTCTGATAAGGTTGGAACAGGTGCATAATTACTTTCAACTTCAATATTATTTTCGCCTGCGACAATTTCTACGACCTTACCGTTGACGGTAATATTACCAGCGACGTCAGAAGTGAAATCTAAATAGATGGTAGGAAGTGTTCCCCAAGTATCTAATCCAGCAGATTCAGGTGCTTTATAGAAAATTTGCATACCAAACCAGTTAGAACCACTGACGGTGTTATATGAGACATTATAACTGTCTTCGACGTATTCAAATGTTGTTACTTCAACTTTCGAACTAACCCATTCTTGGTCGTTCCAGTAAGTCATTAAACCACGTCTTGTGCCAACAGCGACTTTCTCTTCACCAAACGCACCCGCTTCCATATTTGGTAAGTCGAGTTCATAAGTTGAGGTTTCTTCACTTGTGGTGTCGCCACCAGTTGATTCAGTCTCGCTTGTTGTTTCTGCTTCACTTGTTGTTTCACTTGTGGCGCCATCTTCAGACGATTCGCTTGTAGTGGTGTCTTCACTAGTGTCTTCAACAATGCTAGTAGTTTCGCTTGTTGTGTCGGATGTTGTTACAACTTCAGAACTTGGATCAGAATCATTTTGACCACAGCCCGCTAAAAGAAGCAAAAACATCGGTAAAATAAATAAAGATTTTTTCATGAAAAATATTCTCCTTTTTTTCAACTGAATATATTATGAAATCGTTTTCCTGAAATTGCAATAAAAAAATGTAATAAGCTTTGCTTATAAAAAATATTTTTGTAAGAAAACGATTAATTTATACTCAGTGTTTCAATACCACTATCATATATAAAAGAGGTACGATTACAAGATGCGTTAAATCTAGCGCCAAAAGTCCCATCATTATAATATTCTTGGAATGTGCAGTAATGGTCATCAGTATAAACCGCAACTGGAGAATTATATCCTATTTCATCAAAGCCATTTAAAAACACGACGATACGGCCGACACCTCTCTCGATATCATTTCCATCGATATATGTTCCTCCTATATCGATATCACATTCGATGTACTCTCCGCCATTAAAGGGGACGGCGTTTACATATCCATCAGTTCGTGAATAGTAAGAACAATATCTTGTATCTTCTCCAAATACACTTACCATATCGCTTAAATCATATGCATTTTTTATATGATAATTAGCGGGAGCGACGCCAAAGGCGATGGTGTATCTTGCCACATCGAGTGGGTCGGTAAAAGAGGCATTATCTTTTACTTCTGGATGGTTTAAAACATAACTAGTTGAATAATAGGTATATTCTTTGTAAGTGACATCATATGGATAATTTGATGTATCGATAGAAATTGGTATATTTAAAGTTGTTTGTCCATCTATTAAAGTAGTAGGGTCATTGACGATTGGGTTAAATCTACTCGCCCCATCATTAACATTTAAATAACTAATAGTGTCTCCAATTTCACCTTCATAAAATATCTTCATATCTTTAATATTTAGTTGTGCTTTTGTGCATTCAATTAAAAATAAAGATGGGTTATTGTCGTAAAAAACTATTTCAACATATCTAGAGTTATTAGATGAAGGGAGTATATCAAATTCAACCCAATTGATATTATCAAGACTAAAATTTATTTTAAAATCATCACTACTTTCATATTCAATAACTACTCGAGAAATATAATTTATGTGTTCGATGTTATATAGTGCTCCGCCAATGCTTCCATCCTCTTGGTTTGCTTGATATGGGAGGAGGGATAAAATATCATCATAGTCACCTTTAACCGCACGGTAAAATTCAACATAAACTCCGTCAGCGTTTATTCTATCCCCATCGTAATTATCCATAAAATTACCAGTAGAATATTTACCAATAACGCGTTCAAAAGTAGACTTATCTAAAACGATTTCTTTTTCGTTTTCACTAGCGGTTAAATTGACGTCATCATAAATTATTTGATTAGATATAATTTCGCTGCTAGAAGATGTATTTTCACTAAATTCAATAGAAGAGGAAGAAGAAAAATCTTCGCTTGAAGTAAGCGTTGAATCTAGTGAAGATGAATTTTCTATACTACTAGTATGACTACTATCGATATTATCAATATTACAAGCGCCAAGGATAAAAACTGGTAATATAAGCGTTAAATAAAATCTATATTTTTTCATAATTTTCCAATCTTTTAGAGGTGTTTTGCATGTTTATTCTAATTTTTACAATAGTTTTAGCGATTTCTTCAAAGTCATTTTTATTTAGAGAAGTGATAGATATTTTTCTTATTTTTTCAACGTTAGAAAACAGTTCATCAATTTGATGATAGAGTTGTTCATCGATAATTTTTTGTTCAAATAAATATAAGCATGAGGCTTTTAATCTTTTTATTGATAGACGCCTTAACGGAAGAGAAGTATTTTTAATATAAAACCGTTTATAAATAATTTTAAACGCATCAAAAAATATTAAAGTTAATTCAATATGTTCTTCCAAATCTTTTATGCTCGAGGCATTTAGTGTCGATAAATTATCGTCATTCATATTTATTTTTTAAATAATTTTATTACACCATCAACATCGCTAATGGTCGCATCATAAACATCTTTTAAATATTTAAGACCATATTGATAATCTTCTTCGGTAAAGGAATTAGTCGCATCTTTAGGAATGACTATATCAAATCCTAAACAATATGCGTCTGCGCATGTATGTCTAACACACATATGGGTATGTAGACCGCAAATAACTAATGTATTAACTCCTAATTCTTTAAGAAGTAAATCTAAATCGGTGTGGAAAAAGCCAGAATATCTTCTTTTCTCAACAATGTAATCTTTTTCCGTTGGACCTAATTCTTTAATAACTTTAGCTCCTGGAGTGCCTTTAATCGCATGGTCACCCCATAGTTTTAATTCATGGTCCACTCCTTTGATGTGCGCGTCGTTAGAGAAGATGACAGGCACATCGTTTTCTCTTGCTTTTTCAACGAGTTCAACTGTCTTAGGGATAATTTGAAGTCCTCTATCGCATTTAAGCGCACCATAGACAAAATCATCTAACATGTCTACAACAATAACAGCGTATTTTCTTTCCATTAAAATCACCTCTTGTCTAATATTTAATTGTTAATATGTTACTACAAATATTAAAAATAAAATATAAAATTATTTTTTGTTTTTGTCCTTAGGGTTATAACTGGTTTTATATCCTTTGTTATCATTAGGGCGATAAGCATTAGGGAAAATAATATCAGTTTTAATATCGGATGCGATTTTTTGTAATTTTTCATAAATAAAATATGGATCAGATATATCTTCTAAAACATATTTTTCATTGTTGGCGACAATATAAATATCTCCAACTTTACACATTCTTTCAATTATCCCGATGCGAAGATTGACAGAGTTTAAACAAGAATAAGAAACGCTGTGGAGATTCGCACCGACAAAACCTCTTTTAATCAATATTCTTCTATCAGTAAAAGCGTATTCTTCTAATTTTAATCGTCTAGAGGCACTCACAACACTACCAATCCACACCCAAACTGGTATTAAGTGAACAATAAAAAAGATGACAAAGAATATAATGACAAACCAAGGAACAGATGGAATGACATCAACCATCAAAATAATAAAGAAAATATCAAATCCTAACCAAATTAATGCGAGTGGCAAAAATTTAAATATTGAATTCAATATAAATGAGGATTTTTTTGGTTTTGCTTTCCATAGTATCGTCTCATCGTCAGAAAGAGCGGACTCAATGGAAGGATTGTAATTGACGTTATCGTCTTTTATAAAATATTTTTCATCGACCTTTTTCATATTTGTATTTTAAAAATAAATTGAAGATAAGTAAATAATTGATGATAAGGATGAAGCATCACTAGAAGAATTACTACCAATATTAGAAAATATCGCACTAAATATAGCTTCAAGTATTTTTGCGATAATAAAGACATAAAGAATAAATCCTACTACAGAAAAAACAATTGAAATTATGCCTAAGACTAATCCGGCGATGTTTTGTTTACACCACTGCTTTTCATTTGTTTTATAGACGACACTAAACACGAGAGCAAGTACACCTAAAGTAAGAGAAACAAAACAGAAATATGGTATAAATGGTGATAATAAAGATAAAACCACTCCGATAATACCTAAAATCAAACTAGTCTTTGCCATATATAAACATAATATCAAATTCGCCCGTTAATGACATTCATTAAATTTTTATTAAAATTATTAATTATTTTTTATTAGTGATTTAAAATAAAAACAAAGAAGGAAAAATAAAGATGGAATTTATATATAACACAAAAGGGACTTGTTCTAGACAAATTAAAATAGAATACGATGAGCATAATATCGTACAAAATGTCATGTTTGTCGGTGGTTGTCCTGGTAATACTTTAGGTGTAGCAAAATTATGTGTTGGTAAATCTTTAGACGAGATAATAACAATTTTAAAAGGCATCAAATGTGGATTTAAACCAACATCGTGTCCAGATCAGCTCGCACTGGCGTGCGAAACAATATTAATTAATAAGGAAGAGAAATAAACCAATGCATGAGAAAACTAAAAAAATAATAGTAACTATTGAAGGAATTTTTGTCCTTGTTGGAGCGGCCTTATTATTAACTTACGCAATTATGAATTTAGCTACTTTTGGTAGTGATCATCATAATTATGTTCCATCTATCATGATGATAATAATGTGCGGGATAAGTTTATTGATAACGGTTGCGATGTTTGCTCAATTTAAAAAAAATAACGCTGATAAAATTCAATCGACATATGATTATGTATTTAATTCCATCTGCATCGTATTTTTAATAAGCGGGATGATGTATTCTTTTAATTCTAATATACAAAGCAGTTATTCTAGAACTCTTATTTTTGCCATTCCGATATTGGTTATTATTTATCTAAGTTTATATGGAATTTGTTCTAAACTTAAAAAATTTAAATTTTTAAAAATTATTCCATATATACTTTTAATTAGTTTGTTTGGTATTTTCATGTATATAAATAAAAGTTTATTTAATTTTTTAGGTTCGTCTATATTCATCATCAGCGTCATATTAGCCATAATAAATTCGTTATTAATTGATAAGACGAAGGTAGAAGAAAATACAAATAATATTTTTGATGAAAAAGAGGATGAAAAAATAGTTGATCCTCTTGAAAGACATATACAAAAATAAATAATTAAATGCTTTAATATTTTTAAAAAGCACGCAAAACCTTTATTATTTTATATAATTAATTTTAATTTTGTGTTCGTTTGACTCTTCTTTATTAGTAGCGTATCCAAACGAAGCGCATAAGATAGGTTCATAATTGCTTGGTATATCTAATTTGTTTTTTAATTCTTCATTTATCTTAATTGCGCCTGCTCCACCACCCCAAAGAAGACTATCTATATTTAAATCTCTTGCCGCTAGTACCATATTTTCTAAAATACATCCCGCGTTAGCGTAAGCGATATTTGAATCAATCTTTTTATCAGAAGAAATAACAATTAGTATAGGCGCATTAAAATATTCATTCTACTTACTTCTATAGCAAAAAATCAAGTTCGCGCGAATGATACTTTGCCTACTGATAATTAGTTAGATTTAAATGAATTAGAAATTTTCTGATTTTCTAATCTTTTCAGCTTCTTTACCCAAAGCACCACCAAAGCTGACTTTAACAACGAGATGATTTGAATATTTGCCTGAATGAAGAACAGTTTCAGATTTGAGAATTGTGCTTTCCACAGCTGCGGCGTAATTAGCGGCTGTTGCAGCATGCTCAACTTTATTTTCTTCTCTGCATCTAAATAAGATATCAGCCGTCACTTTT
>CASDYZ010000011.1 GCA_949285325.1 uncultured bacterium | reverse complement strand
TGAAGCAGTGTCTTCTTCTTTAGAAAAATTATCGAGTAAAGAAATTAAAATCAACATTATAAGAGCGAGTTCTGGTGCGATTACTGAAAGCGATGTCCTTTTAGCTAACGCTTCTAATGCGATTATTTATGGATTTAATGTCCGACCTGATGCGAAGACGCGTTTAAAAGCAGAAGAAGAACACGTAGAAATAAGATTACACCGTATCATCTACGCTTTAATTGAAGAAATACAAGCCGCGATGAAAGGTATGCTTAAGCCGATACTTGTGGAGAAAGTTAATGGGCAAGCAGAAGTTAGAAGATTATTTAAAGTATCTAAATTAGGCACGATCGCTGGATGTATGGTAGTTGATGGGACTATTAAAAATCACTCGCAGGTGAGAGTTATAAGAGACGGCATTGTCGTATACGATGGTAAACTTGCGTCTTTACAAAGAGAAAAGGACGCGGTTAAAGAAGTGAGAAGTGGATTTGAATGTGGGATGTTAGTGGAAAATTTTAATGATTTAAAAGAAAAAGATATCATTGAATCTTACGAGATGGTGGAGGAAAAAGCTCAATGAAAGAAAAAGCACTTAGAGTCGAAGCCTTGATTAAGAAAAATTTAATGGAAATAATTCAGTTTAACGTTAAAAATCCACATTTAGGTTTTATTAGTATCCCTTCTATTAAAGTGAGTAAAGACTTCTCGTACGCAAAAATATTTGTTTCATTTATAAACGCGAAAGATGAGAAGCAGGGAATTGAAATATTAAATCACTCTAAAGGCTATATAAGGACAGAACTAGCTAAAAGAATGGATACGCGAAGAGTGCCGGAATTAATCTTTGTCTTAGATGAAGGATATAAAAACGAAGAGAGAATAACTTCTATTTTATTAAGTGATAAAAAGAAAAAGAATTAATCCTAACTTTGTTAGGATTTTTTAATTTTTATTATATTGTTTTTTTAAAAATTTTGCTTAAAATAAAAATAGAAAGAAAGAGGTAAATACTTATGAAAAATAGTCTTGTTTCTAAAATAATTTATTCAGTCGAATTAGTGTTAATTTCTATCTTTGTTATATTATTTTTTATCCCAATTATGCCTTTTTCAAACGGTCAAGATAACTCTTACTATAGTTTATTAAATTATAGTATTGATGGTGTCGCGTACTATATAGGCATTTTTGTCTTTGCGTTATGCCTAGCTAATATCGCTTTAATCGCTATTCAGTATAAGATTGAATTTAAAAATCAAATGGTTATTAAAATATTGGCTCATTTATTATTTGTAATAAATATCATATTGATAATCGTTTTAATTTTATTTTCACTTCAGTATGGACTCGCAAGAGCGGGCTAAACATCATACTTTTTTAATTAACTTAATATGTTTTATTTTTGCCTCAATAAATGGTTTACCAACTTGTGCAAATCCTAGATTTTCATATAATTTTCTCGATGTATATTGAGCGTGGACTAATAGAGTAGTGGGAGTGTATTTCTTTTTTAAATATTCTATTAAAAATATCAACGCTTTACTGGCGTATCCTTTGTTTCTATATTGTTTATAAATGGCGAGGCGTTCAATTTTAATGTACCCATCCAATATCCTATATCTAATAGTGCCTATTACTTTATTTTTCTTTTTTATTAAAAAAGAATAAGCGTCTTTTTCTTCTTGTATTTTAAATTCCTTGCTATATTTTATATTTTGTTCTTCGACAAACACTTTATGACGTATATCGTAAATTTGTAATATATCTTCTTTATTAAAAGCAGGGTTAAGTGTTAAACCGTCTTGGTCTAATTGATACGCTGTTTTATTGAAAAATAAATCGAGTTGTTTACCATTATCTAACATGTAGGCAAAATTATCGTAACTAGAATTAAATTTTTTATACAAATTATTTAAATATAATTTAATATCTTCTCTCGTGGTGTGTTTATCAGCAGGACAAAACGATCCAATGGTCGGTATATTTTCTTCTTTTATCAATCTTTCAATTTGCCTTTCTCTAGCGTATATGAGTGGTCTAATAAATGTGATATTAGCCTTTTCTAGATGCAGTTTAGGGGCAAAAGTCGCAATTCTACCCCCATATATTTCATTCATCAACAATGTTTCAATCGCATCATCCATGTGATGGGCAAAGGCGACTTTGTTATATTTTAAGTCATTCGCTACTTTGTTAATCGCTGCCTTTTTCATCCTCGAACATATCGAACAAGGTAGGTGTTTTTCTTCTTTGGTGTGGGATAATAATATTTTATATACTTCTTTACTATCATTTATTATTAAATCTAATCCTAGTGATTTAGTGTATTCTTTTATGATAGTCACATCGAAGGCGGGGAAGCCTAAATCGAGAATGACTGGCTGGATTAAAAAATTTTTTTTAGAAAATTTTTTATATAAATTTAATGTATATAAAAGAGCGAGCGAATCTTTACCGCCAGAAACACCGACGACAATCCTATCGTTATTTTCAATTAAATTAAATGTTTCATCGCCTCTACGAAGGGCTGCTAAAAGTTGTCTAATCGCTTTCATATGTCTTTTATATTATAATATAAACATGAAAGATTTAAGCGGTATTTTATTAATTGATAAACCAGTCGGTGTCACTAGCCGATTTATTTGCGATAAAATTCAAAAAAAATTTCACATGAAAAAAGTTGGACATCTAGGCACATTAGATCCATTCGCTAGCGGCCTACTTTTAATCGCTATCGGTAAAGCGTGCAAAATATTAAAATATTTAGAAAACTTAAATAAAACTTATTGCGCTTGTTTAAAATTAGGAGAAACAACTCCTACATTAGATACCGAAAGCGAAATAATTTTAAAAAAAGATATCCCTTTATTAAATAAAGATAAAATACTCGATGTATTAAATTCATTTAAAGGTGAAATAGTGCAAAAAGTGCCTCTTACTTCCGCGAAAAGAGTGGGAGGGAAAAGGTTGTACGAATACGCCCATAACAATGAAGAAATAGATACCCCGACACAAAAAGTTAATATTTATAACATATATCTATTAGATTTTAATGTTGACAATATTATTTTTAGAGTAGAGGTATCTAAAGGTACATACATAAGAACACTTGGTAAAGACATTGCCAATAGACTTAATACAATTGGATATTTGACATCTTTAAGAAGAGAAGCGATAGGTGAATTTAATGTAGTGAAAAGTGTATCAATTGAAGATGTAAGTGAAAAAGATTTAATAGACATTAAAGATGCATTATATTTGATTAAAAAATATAAAGTAGATGATAATTTAATCAAAAAGGTCAGAAATGGTGTCAGTTTAAAATTAAAAGATATAGAAGATGAACTAATATTGATTATCGATAGAGAAAATAATCCAATCGCTATATATGAAAAACAAAACGATGAATATAGATGTTCTAGGGGGCTGTGGTAAAATGAAAATTATAATATTTAAATATGATGATGACATTGTTTTACCTAATGGAGTAGTGCTTTGCTTAGGCTTTTTTGATGGAGTGCACTTAGGGCATAAAACATTGATTGAACGCGCGAAAACAAAAGGCGAGCATGTCGGCATTTTAACTTTTGATAAATCTCCTAAAGCATATTTATTAGGTAGGAGAGAAGAAGGCGTAACTTCTTTAAGCGACAAAGCAAATTATTTTGATAAATTAGGTGTTGAATATTTGTTTGTTTTAGAATTTGATGAACGATTGTCAAAACTATCAAAATTACAATTTAAAGAATTGGTCATCGATAGATTTAAACCTATCTGTTTAATCATGGGCGAAGATTATCGATTTGGTTTTAGTAAGGAAGGCGGACCAGGCTTCTTAAGACAATTTTATCCGATTGAAGTAGTGCCTATTTTAAAAATAGGAGATAAAAAAGTATCGTCTAGAGATATATCTTTATTGATAAAAGATGGGGATATAAAAGAGGCAAATAAATTATTAGGGCATCCATATCTTATCGGCGGGACAGTTGAAAAAGGTTTAGGTAATGGACACAAAATCAATTTTCCCACTGCGAATATCAAATTAGATTATGATTACACATTTCCAAAAGAAGGTGTATATATGTCATATGCATATATAAATGATGTTAAATATCTAGCAATTACATCTATTTCTACTCATCCGACGATAGATATTTTACAAAAGCCGATAATAGAAGTGCACATCATCAATTTTGATGGAGATTTATATGGTAGATATATCGAAGTTGAATTTATTGATTACATTAGACCGATATATAAATTCAACGACTTAGATGAACTTAAAACACAGATAGAAAAAGATGAAAATTTAACAAAAAATGCACTTAAAATTGAATAAAATTTATATAATACGCATATAAAATTTGAAAATTAAACACATTGTTAAATACTTTAAAATATCTAAAAAAGACAATAATTTCAAACATGTTCTAAGACTATCACTTTTACCTTTGAAGGACCTAAGACTTATTTTCTTTTAGGTGTCAGTGGAAGTGGTAAATCTACCCTCCTTAGTATATTAGGTCTATTAGACACCCCTTCGAGTGGTGAGATACTTTTCAATGATAAAAAAATAGAAGATGTCCAATCTTTTATAGCTGAACATATCTCATTTGTATTTCAAGAATATAATTTGTTTGAAGATTTAAGTGTATACGACAATTTATGTCTATATGAAAACGATAAGAATAAGATTAGCCAATATTTAGAAGAATTTAACTGCAATATCCCTCTCGATATTAAAGTCAAATATCTTTCTGGAGGAGAAAAACAAAGATTAGCTATCCTTAGAAGTTATATAAAGGGTGGAGATATATTTTTATTAGATGAACCGACTGGCAATCTCGATAAAGAAAATTCTTTCGCCATCATGAATTTAATCAAATCGATAAGCAAAGATAAATTAGTTATCATCGTCTCTCACAATGAACAACTAGCGTTCGAATATGGTGATGAAATAATAAATTTAAAAGATGGGACATTGACAAATATTACTAACAATGTTTCTAAACTTAATCTCGATTTTAAGTCAAATGGTAAAAATGCTTTAAAACCATTGCTTAATCTCATTGGTACTTTTAAAAGTCTCGATGTTATTGTCGATGGCGAAGAGATTAATTTAAATGAAGAAAATTATATTGAATTAACCGATAAAATTTACGATAAAAATAAAACTAAAAATATTGATTTAGTTATTAAAAAGCAAGAAATTATCGAAAGAGATAGTGTTATTAAACAAACAAATAAAGTCAATAATTCTAAATTTTTAACTAAATACACGACAAAAAATATTTTGAGTAAAGTTGGTAGAACTATCAGTTCTTTTATCGCAATTGGCTTATCGACTGGGCTATTATTTTTAACTACTAATTTTAGTTTTTATAACGTCGGATATCACATCGAACAAAACGCGAGAAATGATTTTGTAAATTATACCCAAGTAGTTGAATTATATAATTCATCGTCTTATTACGATGGTATTACTCTTCACCGATATGTATCAACTGATGATAATTACTATCCGGCAGTTCCACGCTCTTCAATAATGCTTGATGATAAGAGATTTGATTTATTAATAACCGATAACAAGACAGTTGAATTTGACGGAAAGGAATACCTAGTCCCTTCCGACAGCGTGCTCGTCACCGATTACCTTAAAGATTCATCTAGTGAGAGCTTAACGATACCAGCTTTTAAAGTCGAAGGTTTTTCTAATCAGATTGAAGATATCAACTTCCCTTTAGCGGAAGAAACAATCAAAACCCACGCTGAAGAATATAATTCTAATCTGCAAGGAGATGACCTTTATTATCCAAAAAATGATAGATTTAGTATTGGTTTTATTTCTAAACAATTATTTTTAAACACTATATTTGAGAAATATTTAACTTTAGATGATACTGTTTTAGATATATCCTCTAACAACAATCCTCAATTTAATTTGTTAGACAAATTTGATGTAGATAGAACAATTAATGATAATGAGATTAAAGTCTCTCAAGAATGTATCGATGATGGTAAAGTAAATGTCGGCGACGTGATAGAGATATCATCATTATCATCTTTTGAAAAGGAAGAAATTTTTGGTGAATATGTCGATTTTTCTTTGGTGTGGGAAGACTCTGTCAAAGTAGTTGGAGTGGTCGACGAATATAAAATATATTGTTCTTATAATGACTACAAAAATATATTTGACCAATTTGTCATTAATAATTTGAGTGTCTTTATCGAAGTTTCACACGCCCAAAATAAAATCAATCATCTATACGACGTCGATGTCAGGCTGATGAATAGTGAATTTGATTTTAATGAAGTGTATGTTTTTGGTGATATATTCGCCGGGCAAGGATATATTCTTCTCGCTATATTGTCATTGGTATTTATCGTCGTTGCTTCACTTGTATTACTCGTATGGATAACTAATGTTATCAAAGATAAATTTAGAGAAATCGCCATTATGAAATGTTTAGGATTAAATAACAAGCAAATATATTTTTCTTTTTTAGGAATGATAAGTATTCTTTCTTTTGCTTCCTCGATACTTGGTATAATATTAGGGAGCATCTCGACAGTATTAATTGAAGAACTTATCATTTCCGCTTATGCGTACTCTTCACTTAGTTCTATATTTACCTACAATGTATTTTCATTTATCTTCCCAATAATCTTCGCTATTGTCTTCCCGATTGTAATATCTTTGATATTCTTTAATAAGATAAGTAAGATTGCTCCATACGACGCGCTTAAAGAATTTAAATAAAAAACATTTACAAACTACATATATATATATAAAATATATCCAGCGACTTTTTCTCAGCTATGACGCTTCCCTTAACGTATAGCCGGGGTTAAGTTAAGATTAAAAAGAAAGGGGAAAATTAATGGCACTTACAAAAGACAAAAAAGCCGAACTCGTCAAACGTTTTGGAAAAAATGAAAAAGATACTGGTTCTGTCGAAGTCCAAATCGCACTTTTAAGTGAACAAATCGCTAGATTGACTACGCATCTTAAAAACAACAAAAAAGATGCGGCGAGTAAAAGAGGACTTTTAAAACTAGTTGGCCAAAGAAGAGGACTTCTCGATTATCTTGCTCGTACTGATAGAGATAATTACATCCGCCTCATCGCTGAACTTGGCTTAAGAAAATAAAATTGTTATTAAATTTATAAAGCACAGGGCAAAACCTGTGCTTTTAATTTTATAAAATTAATGAATATAAAATTTATTGATGATATAATTTTTAACGTTAAGATTTTAAGAAAGAGAGAAAAGTAATGAAAAGAGTATTCGAATTAGAATTCGAAGGAAAGAAATTTGTCATTGAGACGGGCGAAATTGCTAAACAAGCCGATGGTGCGGTGCTCGTCAGATTAAATGATACAGTAGTTCTTTCCACAGCCTGTGCCTCTAGTGAACCTAAAGAAGGCGATTTTTTCCCACTTACTGTCGCTTATGAAGAAAAGCAGTACGCGGTTGGAAAAATACCAGGCTCGTTTTTAAGAAGAGAAGGTCGCGCTGGAGAACACGCCACCTTGACTGCAAGACTAATCGATAGACCGATTAGACCTATGTTTTCCGAAGGATTTAGAAACGAAGTCCAAATAATTAACACCGTCATGAGTGTCGATCCTAACTGCACACCTGAGATGAGCGCGATGTTTGGCTCCTCACTAGCGTTAGGTATTTCTGACATCCCATTCGATGGGCCTATCGCTGGGGTGTATGTCGGTAGAGTAGATGGTAAATTTATTATCAATCCGAGTGTTGAAGAAAATGAGAAGAGCGATATTCACCTTGCTGTCGCTGGGACAAAAGAGGCGATTAACATGGTTGAAGCGGGTGCTGACCAAGTGAGTGAAGACGACATGCTCGACGCCCTTATGTTTGGACATGAAGCAATTAAAAAATTATGCTTGTGGCAAGAAGAAATAATTAAAGAAGTCGGTAAAGAAAAAAGAGAAATTGAACTATATAAAGTCGATCCAATCATTGAAGAGGATGTCACATCAAGAGCAAAAGATAGATTGATTAAAGCCATATCTATCTTTGACAAATTAGAAAGACAAGACGCGATTGATGCGATTGAAAATGAGATTATTGACGATTATGATAGCCGTAAATACGAAGATGAAAAGACACATAAAAAATGTGTGTCGATGGTGAAAGAAACACTTGAAAAACTAGTGGCTAACGAAGTTAGAAGACTGATCACTGATGAAAAGATTAGACCTGACGGACGTAAAGTTGATGAAATTAGACCACTAGACGCACAGGTAGATATCTTACCTAGAACGCACGGCTCGGCGATGTTTACAAGAGGACAAACACAAGTTATATCCGTCACGACATTAGGACCTCTTAGCGACGAGCAAATAATCGACAATTTAACTGAAGAAGATTCAAAAAGATGGATGCATCATTATAACTTCCCGCCTTTCTCAGTTGGTGAAGTAGGACGTCTTGGTTCACCTGGAAGAAGAGAAATCGGCCACGGCGCACTTGGAGAAAGAGCCCTCTCTTACGTTATACCAAGTGAAGAAGAATTCCCATACACCATTAGAACAGTCGCTGAAGTAGTTGAATCTAATGGTAGTTCATCGCAAGCTTCTATATGTGCATCTTGTATGTCCTTAATGGCGGCCGGTGTCCCTATTAAGGCTATGGTAAGTGGTATCGCCATGGGGCTTATTAGTTCAGGACCACTAGACGGCAAACATCCATATACAATATTGACCGATATACAAGGATTAGAAGACCATTTTGGCGACATGGATTTTAAAGTTGCTGGTACTGAAAAAGGTATTACTGCCTTGCAGATGGATATAAAAATCAAAGGTGTGACAAAAGAAGTGCTTAAAGAAGCACTAACTCAAGCGCACCAAGCAAGAGCTAAGATAAGAGAAGTGATGAAAGAAGTGATTAGTGAACCTCGAAGTGACGTATCTAAATACGCCCCTAAGATGGAGAGCTTCTATATCGATCCTGATAAAATTAGAGAAGTTATAGGTACAGGCGGTAAAGTCATCAACGACATCATCGCTAAATGTGATAATGTGAAGATAGATATTGAAGACGATGGACGAGTCACTATTTATCACATGGATAGAGAAACTATCGATAAAGCTCATAAAATTATCGATGACATCGTAAGAGAAGCGAAAGTGGGAGAAGTATTTGAAGGCAAAGTGACACGTGTTGAAGATTATGGGGCTTTCGTCCATTTATTTGGGGATGTAGAAGGCTTGTGTCATGTTTCTCGCCTCGGATATGGTTATATCAACAGTGCTTCTGATGTCGTTAAGGTCGGAGACATTCTTAGAGTTAGAGTTATAGAAATTGATGAAAAAGGCAAAGTGAAAGTTTCTCATAAAGAATTTTGTGAAAAACCTGACGATTATCAAGAAGAATCTAATTCAAAGATGTTCCACTCCAAAAAGTTAGATAATTCAATCAAAGGATCTAAAAAATTTAAAAAATAAAATATAATTCAATATAATTTTATTCCTCGCTTATCTATTTAATCTTTTTAACTAATAAGCGAGGTTTTTATTTTGGCTTATTCATGTATAATATTAATAGATGGTATACGATATTGTCATAATTGGTGGAGGTGTTATAGGCGCCTTTTTAGCAAGAGAACTTGCTAAGTATGAACTAGATGTTTTAGTCATTGAAAGAAATAGCGATGTCGGGGATGAGACTTCGTCCGCCAATAGTGCCCTCATCCATTCAGGATACGACCCTAAGCCAAATACTTTAAAAGCTAAATTAAATGTTTTAGGTAATAAAATGTATGACGATATAGCAAATGAATTAGATGTCGCCTTTAAACGTATTGGCTCGATTACTATAGCAAAAAGTTTAGAAGAAGTAGAAATATTAAAATCTTTAATGAAAAGAGGGGAGGAAAATGGCGTACCTACCTCCTTAATTAAAGGGGAAGAATTAAAAGCGTTAGAGCCTAATCTATCTAAAAGCGTTAAAGCGGGACTTTTAGCGACGCAGTGTGGGATTATCGACCCATTTAATTTAGTCGTACACGCCTTTGAAAACGCGGTGGATAATGGAGTTAAACTAAACCTAAATGAAGAAGTTAAGAATATAAAATATTACGAAAAAATATACTATATAACTACTAATAAACAACTAATTAAGTCAAAAATAGTTCTCAACTGCGCGGGTGTAAACGCTGGTGAGATTTGGGGGATGATAGAAGAGTGTCCATATGAGATAAAACCACGTAAAGGACAATATTATGTACTCGACCATTTTGGTTTAGGACTAGTTAATCACTGTATTTTCCCTCTCCCTTCTAACAAAGGTAAAGGTATACTAATTACCCCAACTACAAGTGGTAACTACTTGATTGGACCGTCGAGTGAATATGTCGATAAAAAAGAAGATGTCTCGACTGATTCTTTAACTTTACTAAACATTAAAGAACAAGTATCTAACATGATTGACAATATACCTTTTAATGAGTGTATAAGAGTTTTTGCTGGTAATCGTTCATCTATTGATGAAGGTGATTTTATCCTTTCGCCTTGCTCTTCCTTTAACACTTTTATCAATTGTCTAGGGATCGATTCTCCTGGGTTAAGTGCCTCGCCAGCAATCGCCTTATATGTGATTGATAAATATATTGCCCCTTTAATAAAATTAAAGAAGAAAAATAATTTTAATCCATATGTGAAAAAAAGAATACATCCGAACAAGATGGATGAATTAGAAGCGACTAAATTTATTAAAGATTATCCTGAATATGGAAGAATTATTTGTAGCTGTGAAAAAATTAGTTTAGGCGAACTTTTAGATGAACTAAATAGGAGTGTGCCTCCTATGTCTATAAAGGCTGTCAAAAGAAGGACGAGGATGGGGTTTGGCAAGTGTCAAGGTGGCTTTTGTCAACCTCTTGTAAGCGAGATATTAGCTAAACATTATAAAATTGACTTCGATAAAATCCTTTACGATAACGTTTGTTCATCGATAGTCAAAAAGAAAATAAAGGTAGATAAAAATGACTAGGAAAGATTTAGTTATCATCGGTGGAGGAAGTGCGGGACTATCTAGCGCACTAGAGGCTTATAAACTCGGTATAAAAGATATTTTAATCATTGAGAAAGATGATTGTTTAGGTGGTATTTTAAATCAGTGTATCCATAACGGGTTTGGTCTAATTGAATATAATGAAGAGTTGACTGGACCAGAATTTTTATCTCGATTAGAAGAAAAAATAGATGAACTACATATCGAATATAAACTAAGTACCGCGGTAATTAAAATTGATAGAGATTTATCTCTAACTTATTCTAATTCTATAGAAGGTATAAAAACTATAAAAGCAAAGGCTTTAATATATGCGGCCGGATGTTTTGAAAGAACTGCTGGTATGATTAAATTAAGTGGTGATAGAGTCAGTGGGATTACTACCGCTGGGGTGGCGCAAAAATATTTGAACATATATGGATATTTAGTTGGTAAAAGTGTGGTCATATTAGGTAGTGGAGATATCGGTCTAATAATGGCGAGAAGACTAACTCTAGAAGGGGCAAAAGTCATATGTGTTGCTGAAATTATGCCTTATTCAAATGGTTTAAATCGCAATATCGTCCAGTGTTTAAATGATTTTGATATCCCGCTTTATCTATCGACTACTGTCAAAGAAGTCAAAGGTAAAGATAGGGTGGAGAAAGTCATATTATCTAAAGTTGATGATAAAGGTAACATTATCCCTAACACGGAAAAAGAAATAGAATGTGACACTTTAATTTTATCGATTGGACTACTCCCTTATGTCGGACTGATAAGAAATTTAAAATTAGATAAAGACAATTTAGGTAAAATTAAAGTAAATCAGTACAATTTATCGAGTGTCGATGGATTTTTCCTCGCCGGCAACTGCCTACATGTTCACGATGTCGTCGACTATGTGGTAAAAGAGGCTAGACAATCTTCCCTTGGGGCATATTTATATTTAAATAACAAATTCAAAAAAGATTATATCGATGTCAAATGTTCATCTAACATATCATATTGTCTGCCTCAAATTATCGATTTATCTATTAAAGATGATATAAATATCAAACTTAGAGTTAAAAATCCAGTTAAAGACTGTTTTATATTGATAAAAAATGGAGAAGATATCGTTCAAAAAAATTATTATCTTGCTCTTTTACCTTCAGAAATGGTTATCATCGACATTAAAAAAGAGAAGATGATGAATATGAAACACGAAGATTTAATTGTTGAATTAGTGGAGAAATAAGATAGATGGGAAGTAAACAATTCGTATGTATATGTTGTCCTAGAGGTTGTCTTTTAAGTGTCGACGATAGTTTAAAAGTAAGTGGCAATAAATGTTTAAGAGGAGAAAAATATGGAAGAGAAGAAATGATCCATCCTCTTAGGACGTTGACTAGTTCAGTGAGAGTGACAAATAGAGACAATTTATTAGTCAGTGTCAAAACTTCTAGCCCGATTCCAAAAGAAAAGATTTTTATAGTCATGGAAGAAATTAATAAAATAAGAGTAGATGCCCCACTAGAAGTCGGACAAATATTAGTCGAAGACATATGCTCTTGTGGTGCTTCTTTAGTTGTAACTAAAAAAATAAGATAGAGTCTTTAAGAATTTTGCTTTTATATTTATAATAAATATAGTTTGCTGTTCATATGTATGTGAAAGGAGAGTCAAGATGGCAGATCGAATTAGAATTTTGCCTTTAGGTGGCCTTGATGAACTTGGCCGCGATTGCTATGTATTAGAAATTAATGATGATATATTTGTATTAGATTTTGGTTTATCGTTCGCTGATAAGACGATACCTGGTATCGATTATCTTTTACCTAATAACGATTATATAGTTGAAAATAAAGATAGAGTTAAAGCGTATATTCTCACCCACGGACACGATGAAGTCATGGGTGGGATTAAATATTTATATAAGTTCGCCCCAGCGCCTATATACTGCACCTATGCGACAAGGCTCACAATCATCGGGCAGTGTGAGATGAATGGGATTAAAGATGTCAATTTTGAATTTAAAGAAGTTAAACCGACCTCGACGCATAATATCGCTGGGCATATCGTTCACTTTTTTCAAACTTGTCACAACGCCCCTCTCTCTTTTGGCGTGGCTATAGAAACCGACAAAGGTAACATTATTTATTCTGGTGACTTTATTACTGATTATACGGTCATGGATAAAGAATTTTATTTTGATTTA
>CASDYZ010000010.1 GCA_949285325.1 uncultured bacterium | reverse complement strand
TCAATCTTGTCGTAGACATCCTTATGTTTTATCTCACCTTTTAGAAATGGATTATCATAATAACAGGCTTCTACTTTAGATAAATAATTTTCTTGAGGAAGAGTTTGATTATTTCCTATAGGTAAAACGACACCAAAAAGAAGACTATCCCCTAAAAAACATGAATTGTCTGATACTTGTTTTTTATATATTGCAGGTCTAATCAGTGGTGTACCGTTTAAATAATTAACATAACTAAAAGAATAAAATATTGGTAGTAGGCGGTATCTTAACGATACATATTTTTTATAAATTTCTACTGCCCTATCTCCATAAAACCAAGGTTGACGGTATCGTTTTTGTCCTTTGGTTGAATGGAGTCTAAATATAGGAGAAAATGCACCATATTCTATAAAACGGCAATATAAATCTGTGTCGCCATCACCCATATGACCAGTTAAATCAGAACTATAATAAGTAATTAAATTATTGTTTGATTTAATCATGTTTTTAAATTCTTCTTCTAAGGCGATGGAAGTCATCCATGTATCCCCGCTCCACTGAATTGGATATCTATGAGACGCACTGTTAGATATACCTAAATATCTACCATTCGCGATGTTATCAATATTACCCATTATCAGCGTTCTAGGAGTATATCCTAATTCGTTTTTTGCCCTATTTTTATTTACTTGAGAAGCGATATCACTATATAAATATAATCCACATGTTTCTACTGAGAGGTGTTGTCCAAGACTTTTAAGTCTAGTCCACCAGTTTCTGTCGTACCACCAGTAATCTAATCCCATATCTAAGATTTTTATTAAATTGTTTCTTCTATATTTTATTTCAATATTAGAAAAGGCATTTGAAGCATCTTTGATAGGCTCAGGGTGATCATTAAACATGACAAAAATATTTTGTTTATGAAGATTGTTAAATGTCTTTTCAATAAGTGGGAAGTCGATGGTGTTAATTTTATATCCTGCCCCTTTTTTCTTAGATGGCTTACGCCAATCGGTATCAATTACAAAATTATCGATAGCTAATTGATATTTCTTAAAATTATTTAATTCCTCTTCAATTAATTCATCATTATATTCATAAAATTTAGAGTCCCAAACACCAAATGCAGAAAATGGTATTAGATTAACTCTCCCAGTTAAATTAACATATAATTTTCTTAAAATATTGATGTCTTTTTTACAAATTAAAAGAAACATTTCTTCATTATTTTCAAAGTATTGAAATCCATCTTTATTAACTTTATATCCTTTTTTAGATAACACTACTTTAGGATTGTCAAAAAGAGGGAAAATATACGGACAATTAGTCTCATCTGGTAGTTCACCAGAATTTAAGAAATTATCAACGTTATCAAAATTAAAAACTAGTTTATCTTTTTTATATATTTGTAATGTCTTTAAATCATTATTTTTAATTTTTAAAGAAAAAGAAGAGAAATTGATTGATACACTATCAAAAAGAGTTTCATAGGTAAAATCTTTTCTTTTTTGTCTTCTTTTATATGGGAAAAATAAACTTTCTTTTTTAAGTAGTTCTAAATCGTTACCTTTGTACAAATGAATAACTAAATCTTTATCGAATTTAATTATTTCTAAATAAATGTTTTGATAATATAATTCTTTCATTTTGCTTTTGCCCTTTCGTAAAGAGAATATATTCTCATCCCGCCAGCAAGATGAGCACAATTATATCCTTTTTGAGATAGGATTCTACATCCTATATAACTTCTAATCGCACTTAGACAAATTAAACAAATTTGCTTATTTGAATCAAGTTTTGCAGTGTTTTCTCTCAGTTCGTCAATAGGAATATTTATACTGTCTTCGATATGGTACATGTCGTATTCATATCTAGTTCTAACATCTACCAATGAATTATTATTGTCTTTTTTAATATCTTCTATTTGCTCCGCATAAAATTGTTTAACTAAACCATTTTTAATATTTTCAATCATGTAACCAACCATATTTATAGGATCTTTAGCAGAAGAAAAAGGAGGGGCATAAGCAAGTTCTAATTGTTTTAAATCATATCCTTTAATATGGAACTTGATTGCCACTGCAAGAAGGTCGATTCTTTTATCCACTCCTTCTTTACCAATTATTTGTGCCCCTAGTATTTCATATTTATTATTAAACATGACTTTCATAGTTAAAGGATGACTATTTGGATAGTATGAAGCATGATTAGATGGGGTTAAATATATTTTTTGATAAGGTATATGTTTGGCTTGTAATGCCTCTTCACTCAAACCAGTAGAAGCAATATTTAAATCAAATATTTTAAGGATGGATGTACCAATTGCTTTTATGTTTATTTCTTCTTGATTTATTAAATGGTTAGCAAGTTCTCTTCCTTCCTTATTCGCGTTGCCCGCGAGTGGGATATAAGTTATATCATCATCAATTTGAGAAACGATTGCGGTTACATCACCAACCGCGTATATATCGTCGTCACTCGTTTTAAAATTATTATCAACCTTAATAGTGTTTTTAATTGATAGATCTAGTTTGTTGTAAGCGAGTTTACTGGCTGGTTTAACTCCAACCGCGATGATGAGTAAATCAACTTCAAATATATCGTCGTCTGTCTTAACATAAATTTTATTATCTTTTTTTGTAATATTTTTAACTATTGTATTGAGTTTAAGATTAACATTATGTGAAATGAGTTCGTCGTGAAGCAAAACCGCCATCTCGGCATCGATATTGTTTAAGCAGTGACTCTTGCCTTCAATCAATGTTGTTTGTATATTTAATAAATTTAAATTTTCAAGTATTTCTAATCCAATAAAACCTCCACCTATTACCACCGCATTTTTAACTTGATGCGTATCGATATAGTGTTTTATTTTTAATGTATCTTCAACAGTTTTCAATTCAAATATATTATCTTCTATTGGTGCAAGTTTAATCGCTTCAGCCCCTGTGGAGATAATTAATTTGTCATATGTATCAAAAAATTCTTCTTTTGTATTTAAATTTTTAATTTTTATTTTGTGTTCATCTTTTAATATTTCAACAACTTCGCAGTTGGTGTAAACATCGATATTAAATCTCTTTTTTAATGATTCTTTTGTCTGTAGTACAAGATTTTGTTTATTATCTATGACTGATGATATGTAATATGGTAGCCCACAATTTGCATAACTGACAAAATTTGTTTTTTCATAAATAGTGATGCTACAAAATTCATCAAGCCTTCTAAGTCGACATGCGAAAGACGCTCCTCCTGCCACTCCTCCTATGACAACATATTTCATAATAATTCCTCCTGAATTTATTATATATTTTCTTTAGTGTCTGTATCTTGTTTAGGTGCTTTATATAAAATAAATTTTCTAGTGAAGTAATTCCAAATTAAACCAATTAATGTTCTTAGACAAAAACTTATAAAATATGCCCAAAACACTACATCTCCCCAAAAGTTAAAAGTAAATATTTCTTTTAAAGAACTTTCAGATATATCAATGCCCCACCACACATCACATAAATATGTGCATAATGACATTGTGCCAATTGACAAAAGTAAAGCGACAAAAGAAAGGGTAACAAATATAGTTATAAACAATGGCGTCTTGCTTTTTTTATTAGTTTCATCAGAAACATTTTTATATACCCAAAAAGTTGAGAGAATAAAATTTAAAACAACGCCAAAAATGAATCCCATGGCAGTTGATATCACTTGAGACCACTCTTTAGATAATGATGAACATATCTCTAAAAATATTTGGCATACTAAGTAATCTAATACAGCACATACCGCGCCTGTAATGACAAATCTTAATAATTCATACCCGATTGATTTATTTTTATCTTGCATAAGTAAAATTATAAACATGACTTTATTAGAAATAAAGTGTGTAATTTTTAAGGTTCATTTTGGAGTTCATTTTGATTGTCAGCGAGCTATTATTGTATCTAAACTATACTAAATAAATATGAATATAAAAATCTGGTTGATGTTCTACATCTTAATAATAGCAAAAAATGTCTTCTCTATTTAAATGACACTAATAAATTATCAATTTTTTAATGTTTACTTATTGTGTTAGTTTTCTCTATCAGAAACCTTCATTTCTAGGTGCTCATCTAGGTGCTCATTATGATTTAATTTGGATACTACATCGGGATAATATGGTAAATTCATCAATATAAAACTATCGGCAATATTAAAGATTTTTCAGTATGCGATATTCTAATTTTCTTTGTCTTTTTTTACTATTTTCCAATGGCCAGTTTTCCTCGAACCAACGCGTTCTATTATTCCTTTATTTTTGAGCAAATCTAAAGCTCTTGAAACATTTCTTTGTGATAATCCCGTTTGTTCGCTAATTAGAGGTATAGTAAGCTGATTGTTTTCTATAATGGTATTTAAAACAGAGGCTTCGATATGAGACAGCTCACTATAGTTTATATTGCCATTTATCTTGCCATTTATCTTGCCATCTTTGTTAAAACCGATCTTATCAAATGGGATTGTCACAGTTATTGTATTGGCGGAAAATTTATAAGCACTCTTGCCGTAAACTTTCACTACTTCAGGAACACCATGTCCTGAACGTTCAACGATATGGCATGATTTAAATATGTCCATCAAATCAGGATTGACCGGTTTAGAAATGCCTGCTAAAAATTCTTCTTCAGATAGACCAAAAGGAATCCCGCCTTGAGACTCAATTTCCATCCTATCTTCAAAAATATAGATTTGTGGCGAAATATGTGTGTCCCATAAGTTGTGGACACAAGCGTTAATCCAAGCTTCCTCGAACGCTTTGTTGTCAAACATCCTCTTTTCTTTACGGGGTCTACTACTAACGTCAACATGAGTTGGGTTAATTGCTTCACAATAACTTATCGCATCCTTGTATGCTTGTATAAGTGACTTATTGCCGTATTCATTACGCATCAAATATTTAGTCTTATCTTTACCTTCAAAAACACAAACCGCTATTGAGATTCTATTTTCATCTGATAATAAGTCTGCTAATAGGTTGAACCTTCCATCGTTTGTTATGAGATTAAAATTATTAAGAAATGTGTCATCATTAATGTGAACAGCATTTGAACGAAGTTTATCCCTTAAAGTTTCGAATTTTAAATCTGTTCTATTAGTAGGTATTTCACTTAACAAAGTACGCTTATAATTTAAAGAAGCGATAAGTCTTCTTTCAATCTCTTCTTCACTCATTGGAGTTGAGGATGTTCCATCTCTATAAAAACAACCAGTGGCACTTCTTCCTTCTTTTTTAATGTAATAGAGTTTAGTGCCTTTAGTCACTTTAACAGTAATAATAGTTTTATCATCTTCAAGTAATGAACCTATTTCACATAATCCTTCTATAGATGGTAGAATCTGATCTCTAATAATATCTCTAATTTC
>CASDYZ010000009.1 GCA_949285325.1 uncultured bacterium | reverse complement strand
CTTTTCTCCTCTCATCTTATTTCTATATTTATTGTTCTTAGTTACATCTATATTATCAATGATAACTTTACCTTTATTAGGGGTGTCGAGTAAACCTATCATATTTAATAATGTAGTCTTACCTGAACCATTAGGCCCTTTAATATAAACTAGACCTTTATCTTTAAAAGAAATAGATACATCTTTCAATGCAGTTTGTCTATCGTTACCTTTGTTTTTATATGTCTTAGTTACATGAGATATGGTGAGCATAAAAACTCCATTTAGATAAGTATATTAGTTATATCCACTTCAAAATGTGAGTTGAACGAAGCATAACCAACACATCCACCCCACACGCCGCCTAAAGCAATGCTATACTGGCTTTCAATTTCATAATCTATGTCAAACACTGTACTAGATGTTGTGAACATCATAAATTGTGCCATATACATTGTACTTTGTGTTGCTTCTTCTTCCGTCCAACAACTATGTCGTATATTTATACTTTTTTGAGAATAATTAGTATCATTTAACATTGTCATTAAATCATAATCATAAGTATAACCAAAATGTGTGTATCTCATGGTGTATTCTACAAAGTCACCGTAAACAATTTGAAAAGTAACTCTTGTTTGATAACCAACTATTTCATCTTCCTCAAGATCATTATTAAATAAAGTAATATTATTTAAATTAGATAAATTGCATCTAAATTCAGAATATTCAATAGTCGCATCAGATCTATCAGTGAACATGTTACCTAATCCGTTGGCGTAGGCAACATTGTCTTGAGGTTCCATAGTTGTTTGATATAAAATCAAAAAATTATGCAAGTCGTTTTCGTTTTGTCCAGCATAATAAGCTTCAATTTCAGACGAGGTTTTACCCATTACTTCATTTCTGGTACTATATGCGTCAACATTATACACTCCATATGTGTAAACATTTTGATAAATAGCAGAATCAAAATAAAAACCTCCAAAATTGGATTGTGGCATAGGTCCTTCTGGCTGGATATGGACTCGATTTTTTGCAACATTTGAAAAAGTGCTTTCCCCGTTAGCGCCAACTAATAGGGTTGAAATTAATAACAAAAATTTAAAAATACGCATAATTTTTTCTCCTTTAATATTTATATCTTAACCATTTTTAAATAATAGTAAAAACATTTATATTATTTTTTGCCAAAATACATATATCTTTTATAAACAAAAAGCACTTTAGTTAATTTAAAGTGCTCATGTATTTAAGTTAATTTATTCTATACCGACAATAAATGAGTATACAGGTTGCTGACCGCTTATATATTCGCAGTCTAAATCGCCATAAACGTCATTGATTTTTGTTTTAACTTCTTCTAATTCTTTTTCATTTACATCTTGCCCGACAATTAATGTTATTAAATAATTTTCATCATTAATCATCGATTCTAATAAAGCAAGTAATGATTCAATCTTATTTTTGCTCGCGCATATAATAGTTTTATTACTAATGGCGATGTAATCATCTTTTTTAACTTCAACGCCATTCATTTCTGTATCTCTAATTGCAAAAGTCACTTCACCGGATTTAACACCCTTTAAAGCTCCTTTCATCGTTTTAAAGTTATCTTCTGGACTGTCGTCGGGATTAAAATTCATCGCCGCGGTCATACCTTGCGGTATAGTTTTAGATGGTATGACTAAGACGTTGATATTCTTATCTTCAATTACTTCAGCCGCCTGGGCTGCCGCCATTAAGATGTTGGAATTATTTGGTAAGATAAATACCGTTTCAGCGTGGACTTTTTTAATCGCATCGACAAAGTCCTCCGCACTCGGATTCATAGTCTGCCCACCTTTAACTATTTCATTTACCCCTAAATCTTTAAATCTTTGGTCGATACCTTCACCACTGCTGACGGCGATTAAAGCGTATTTTTCTAATGGTTTTTCTTCTTCGACTAAATCAGGAGTGATATCTTCTTCTTTTAAAGCACCTGTCTCTAATGCGTGGTGTTGTTCTGTCATGTTCTCAATCTTAATTTTTAAGAATTCACCAAATTGTTGGGCGTAATTTAATATATTACCAGGGTTTAAAGTGTGGACATGAACTTTAACTATCTCTTCATCTTTAACGACGACTAGTGAATTGCCTATCGCTAGTAAGTGATTGGTAAAGCGCTTTTCATCAAACGGTTTTTTAATCGTGTCAGGGCCGATAGACATAATAAATTCAGTACAGTAACCAAATTCCTCATTCTCCATCTTCGCTCCAGCGGCGATAAGTGGGTTTTCTTCTGTCGCGGTGGCTTGATTTCTTTCAACTGGATTCCCGTTTAATGCGAGCTCCATCCCTTCAAATATTTTAATTAATCCCGCTCCTCCAGAATCGACGACACCGACTTCTTTTAAAATAGGGAGTAATTCAGGAGTTCTATTTAGTGATTGCTCCGCTTCATCTAAAAACAATTTAATCGCTTTGTTGACACTCATCCCATCAGTGACGTTGTCCGCTAAAAACTGGCTAGCCTCTCTTACAACAGTTAAAATTGTCCCTTCAACTGGTTTAATAACGGCCTTATAACTAACTTCAACACCTTTTTGTAAGGCGTTAGAAAAATCGATCGCATTGATTTCATCCTTACCTTCAAGGCCCATGTAAAATCCTCTAAATATTTGGGAGGTAATGACGCCTGAATTACCACGCGCCCCCATGAGTAAACCTCTAGAGAACGCTTTTGCGATTTCAACGCAACTATTGTCTCCTTTATTTTGGATTTCTTTTGAACCAGACGTTAATGTTAAGTTCATGTTCATCCCCGTGTCGCCATCAGGGACAGGGAAAACATTAAGCGCATCCACTTCTGGATAATGGTTGTATAAATTGTTTGATGCTGATATGAGCATCGTCTTTAATGTTTGTCCATCTATTGTTTTCATTTTTATGTCCTAGTCTTTCGTCTTATTTTTCGCTTACTCCTTCGGCAAATATGTTGACATGTTTGCAAAAAGAACTGCCATATTTTCTATCCAATGTAAAAATAATAACTTTTTGGCATTCAGATAATACTTCTGATATTTTTACTCCATGCGCGATGTTGATATATATAGATACACTTATTTTTCCATTTAAATCTTTTTTAATTTCAACACCATGATAAGCATTGTCATCACTTAATTTTTTAAAAGTAGTAATGGCAAAAGAAGAAGTCTTTTTTAAAATAGACACAACTCCATAACAATTAAGTGCGGTCTGACTAACTAATTTTGCGATGTCGATTATGTTTATGTTATTAAGATTTTTTTTAGATGTATCTTTGTTGTCCATTTTATTATCCTCGCGGGTGTTTGTATTTTACAAAGTAAAATCAATGTTGTCAAGTAAGGCAGGACTAGTGCTTATCCTCATTCGCCTTCATTTGTAATGTTTTTTGGTATTTTGAGTAGTAAGAATCAAATAATTCATAAAATTGATAAAGTATATTTCCATAGGCAATTACTAAGTGATTTGCCTTCTCATAATTAAATATATCAGCGACATATTCTTCTTCTATTCTCACCACCACTTGTGTGCGGCAAGCATCACTTTCTTTACCGTTACGTATTATTTCGCCTGGTATAGCAAAAAAGGAATCTAAAGCAGGATTAATCTTAATAATTGAACAATCAATTAAAGATAGTTCACCTTGTATCGCTACACCCAATAAGCTTTCAAAATGGGTAGTTAAATTATAATTAGCCAACATGTTCAGAGGACATGTGCAGTGGGCAAATAAGCATTCGTAATTGTTGTTATCAAAATTCATTTTAGATAAATTAACTTGAAATGAACTAGTGTTATTAATATGTTTAATTAAAAACATAGTGAGTAATGTCGGTATATCCCCTTCACACGTCGCGACAATACCTTCATCATTTAATAATCCGAGGGCAAGGCAAGCCGTCGAAGAATAATCTTTTAATAATTCAAAGCAACGGATAGTCAGCCCTTTTAAATTGTATTTATTGATGATACGTTTAATCGCACAATAAATTTCAAAAGATAACAATAAATCTTCTTTTTTACCTTTCCATTTATTTTCTAATTCTCTTCTATGTGGTACCCGATCTATTTTATGTAAATCAATTTCTTCTTTAACTTCTTCGTAAGGGATGTCAATTAAATTAAAATTAAAAATATCTTTTACTTTTTTATAATCGACATGTGAGGCGATAAGCCAATCAGATGGTTTACCAAGCACCCCTAGATTTGCCCCATCCATCTCTCTTTTCGCGGAGAAAGTCGAGACAAAAGAGACGATTTGTCTCACACATATATCTTCTTTTGGGGCGAAGACAAAATAAGGTTTTTTATTGTTATCAACAATATATGTTTTAATTTCTAAACAAGCAGGAAGAGAATTATTTTTTTGATGAGTAAGTAAGAGAATATTATCTTTTAATTCATTAAATATTTTTAAAAATAATATTTCGGCCCCACCAGTCTCGACAAAGACGACATCTAAGTCGATGTCACTTTCTTTAACTTTCTCATCTAGTTGGATATCATCATCGAATAACGATGAATTAATATCATTTATAAAATCATCCGCTTCGCGCTTTTTATTATCTTCATTAGAAAGATAATTACCTAATCGATATAATTTAATTTTCATACGTACATATTTTATCAAAATTTAATTTTTTTATAAATAAAAAAAGCCCGGCAGCTCGCTATCTTGTCTAAAATAGATATTGTCGCCACTACGGTGCTTAACTTCTGTGTTCGGGATGGGAACAGGTGTGTCCACCGCGCCATCACCACCAGACTTTTTTTAGAGAGACTACATTGTTCTCTCAAAACTGGATATTCATAATTATTCTTTCTCGTTAAGGTGAAACTTAAATTTTATTTTTAATTTTACTCGAAGTAAAAATCTTAGAAATTAAGTCCTCGACCTATTAGTATCAGTCAGCTGAATGCCTCACGACACTTACACTTCTGACCTATCAACCTAGTCACTTACTAGGGGTCTTACTTCTTGCGAATGGGAAGTCTCA
>CASDYZ010000008.1 GCA_949285325.1 uncultured bacterium | reverse complement strand
GTCAATATATTTAACTGCTCATCATTCAATTTCATTATTTTTCACTCTTTTCTACTTTAACATTATTGTCGTCAAAAATAAATTGAATATAATTTTGTTTTTTCTCATTTTTATTTTTAATAATTTCTTCTTGATGAGTAGAAATATAAGATGTAATTTTTCGAACAAAATTAATATTTACTTCTTTGATGATGCCTCTTCCGCCTAAACTTCGATTTTCACTTTGATTTATGATTTCATATAAGTGTTTTTTAACATCGTTTAAATCGTTATCAATAAATATATAATATTTATCTTTAAAATATTTCTCATATTTATCAATATTATTATCAATGATTTCTTTAGCGGCGTCTTTACAAATATAGTTGTAACAAACAATAGAGTCAAATAGTCGACCAAAAATCTCTTTTCTATTTAATTTATAAGTGAAGAAGAAATTTAAATTGTCGTTTACAAAGTCGGAAAGATGAGAATAAAATTCATCGTCGTTAGTAATAAAACGACAATTCTTCTTATCATTCTCATTAATTTGCGAATAATCTTTATAATTAATATTTCCGTTTTCATCGAAATTAAAAACTATTTTTTCTCCATTTTCTATTTTTAAATATCCATCGTTAGAGGCATAAATAGGATTAATTAAATGTTTTCTATAATCGTTAATTAATTCATTAATAATACTTGGATTATTTGGACTGACAGTGGGCATTTTTATCCCTTCATTAGATGTCATGACGATAATAGAATTTTCAAATGACACCGTTCTACCTTGTCCGTCTGTTAGTCTTCCATCAGAAAGAATTTGTAAAAATTTATCAAATATTGATGGATGTGCTTTTTCTATTTCATCAAATAAAAATAAAGAAAATGGATTATTTCTCGCTGCGTTAGTCAGTTGTCCTCCTTCTTCATATCCGACATATCCAGGGGCAGAACCAATTAATTTAACCGCACTCGACTCATCGCTATATTCGCTCATATCGAATCTAAACATCTTTTCTCTTGATCCAAATATGACATCAGCAAGAATTTTACATGTTTCAGTTTTTCCTGTACCAGTTGGTCCCGCTAAAAAGAGGAAAACCTGTGGGGCGTGTTCATTTTGAATTTTATTGACACCAGTTGCCGCCATCGATAAAATCGAGGCAATTTTGTCTAATGATCTATCCTGTCCTTTTAATTGTTTTTTAAATTCAATTTTAAAATTCTCAATTTTTTTAAATATTGATCCATCTTCCCACGGATTGACATCAGGATTACCACTTTCAAAAAGGAATATTAATTTATCAATCTTTATCGGTTCGTTATCAATCACGACTAAGTCTTTATTATTTTTAATAAAATCAATCAATTTCAACAATAAATTGACACCGTACCCGGCGGTTAAAGAAATAAGTTTATCATCGTTTCCACCTAATTTATATTTAGCAAAGAAACTGTCTTCATCATCCTTATAAGAAGAAAAATAACTACTTAAAACATCGTGACGTAAAGAGGCGTCAGGATAAGAGACATGAATGTTTTTAATAAATTCATTCATTTGGTCAGAACCAAGCCACGCGGGGACGTCATTTGCTTTATTAACTAAAATAATTAATTTGTCTTTAATGTCAGTCGTACGAGAATTGTAATCAAGCTGTTTTTCTAAAGCAAAAAGGTTGCTATAAAGTGCTAGTTCTCCATCATTACCGATATTACCAGGAGTTAAGGCACTTAAAGATGTGGTCGTTAATACAAAAACAAATGGACTTCTCGTATTATTTTCAATAGTTAAAATATCCGAATCTAAATCGAGAAGAGTACACATTTTTGCAATGTCCGCACTGGCACCATCATTTGTGTGAGTATAGGTTAAATTTGATACAAAGTCATCATAATTAAAATTATTCCTTTTCTCTTTAGCGTTTTCTATATCTTTACTAGTTTCCACGTCATCATTTTCTTTGTCGTTATCTTCCTCTTCTTTATCGTTATAATCGGTAAATAAAATTTTATTAATTATCTCGCGATCTTTTTCTTTTGGGAAAAGTTTTTTAAATTCTTCTTCTTTATTTAATATAGAAAAACGATGCTCGCTCGACTTAGAAAAATCGTAGGCAATAACAAGGCGGTTTTCGCCCCCGTATTTATCGCTGATGTAATTTTCAATCGTGTCAAATTTATTGACGATATCACCATCTTGATTAGAGACATAAACTTGTAAATCATTAATTTCTCCATCGACTTGAATAGTAGAAAAAGTTCTTAAATAACAATCAAAATCCTTTTGAAACTTAGTTAAAAATTTAGTTTTTTCATCGTTTTTTGCCATATAAATCTCCTCCATAAAATCTAAAAATATTTTTATAAATTGGCTTATTGTAATAGCACATTATTTCGTGTCTAGAAAGGGTAGAAGCAAAATCTTTTAAAGTTTTATCTTCATTTTTAAATTTTAAAATTTTAAATTCTAAAAAGTCGTGATAATTACAAAGTGAACGTATGTAGTTACACGCATCAAAAGCACCTTCAAATAATAAATTGTTTCTATAAAAATAATCGTTTTGAATGTTGTTTAATTGTTTTATGAATTCATCATTAAATATAACATTATTAAATTCAAACAGTCTTTTAGTTAATTGATTATTTGTTTCATTTTTAAAAATTTTAAGGTCGATTTCTGATGTATAATCATCGTAATTTACGCCAATGCCTGAATGAAAAATAGGATAAATTTCTCTCCCATTTCTTTTAAATTTTACATTGTCATTTTTCATATCGTTTGTAATATCTAATAAGAGAGTTAGTTCCTTTAAATACACTATATTAAGTGAATGGAGATTACCATTATGCATCGCATAAATTATCGATGATTCTATTCCTAAATTATCAAATATCGCATTGGCGGCTTGACATATTCCTTGACATACGCTTTTGTGATTGATAAAAGGACCAATAATATTAAAATTGTCGGTATTATTTATCTCTTTATTTTGATTTATTTCACTTAAATCGTATTGAACATTACTGGCTAAATAATCGTGAACAAACGCTACTTTTTCGTATTCATCCATGTCGGTAGTCGCTTTTTTAATTTCTATAATATTCTTTCTTACTATATTAGTTATTTCTTCAATTTTCTCGTTATCTAGATAACATTCATTTAGTGACGATAAAATGTTACCGTTAGTTTGTTGTCGAGCAAAAAATTTAAATAAATCAAAAATAAATAAATCGTAATTTTCAAAAAAGACAAGGCTAAAAATTTCATTATTTTTATTTAACGCCTGTACAAGTTCTTGACTTAGATTTAAAGAATTTTCTCTATTTTTAATGCATGTTCTAATCGCATCGTAAACTTGTCGCGCTTGTCCATCTAATAGTTCATAATAAATTCTTTTCACTTTCTTTATTTTAACATTTTAAAAATGTTTTTTTATATATATTTTAATTTTAAAACTTCTTATCTAGTGCATTATCATCTAAAAGAAATTGTTTTAAACTCATAGTGAGGATGCCATTATCATCTCTATTAAGTTTAATGTTATCCCCAACAACGATAATCTTTTTAAAAGAATCGTGGATATTTATTAAGGATTTAAGTTCTTGATTTTCTTTCATAATATTTGGAAGTCTATATGCTGATTGAATGTAATATCTATTGTTTCCACTATTGACGACAAAATCGACTTCTGTTTGTTTTTTAATATAGTTTCCGTTGTTATTTTTTTCATTTATTGAAACTACACCGACATCTATAGAATAACCTCTAATTTTTAATTCGTTGTAAATTAGATTTTCCATTAAATGATTAAATTCAAATTGTCGAAAATTGAGTCTAGCATTTCTTAAACCTAAATCACTAAAATAATATTTTTTCGGACTATCAATATATTTTTTACCTTTGATATCATATCTACTTGCACATTGTATTAAGAAAGATTCTTCAAAAATGTCTAAATATGAAGATATGGTGTTTTTGGATAAATCAATATTTTTGACACTTTTAAAAGTATTTGAAAGTTTACTCGCATTAGTAAGTGAACCAATAGAAGAAGAAATAATATCCAATAATTCACTCATTTTTTTATCGTTTCTAATTTTATATCTTTCTTTGATATCTTTTAGATAAATTTCTTTGTAAAGGTTGAAAAGATATTCATTCTTTTCTTTATCGTTATCTAAATTTAATATAAAAGGCATTCCGCCATAAATTAAATATTCATTTAAAGCGTCATCAAAATCTTTATTATATGCATCATAAAACTCCTTAAATGACAAAGGGTTGACATGAATTTGGTCACCCCTCCCTCTAAATTCAGTGATGATATCTTTTGATAAAAATTTTGAATTTGAACCAGTTATATAAATATCAACATTCTTGATTTGCATAAGTCCATTTAATAAATAAACAAATTTATCTACTTCTTGAATCTCATCTAAAAAAATATAATACATTTCTTCATCAACTATTTTGTTTTTTATATATTTGTCAAGTTTATAAGGATCGTGTAATTCAAGATTTTCTAAATTATCAAGTGCGATAGAAATTATATGGTCTTTACTAACTCCATTTTGTATTAAATAATCATAAAAAATTTTATTTAACAAATAAGATTTTCCGCATCTTCTAATACCAGTAATTACTTTAATCATTGAATTATTCATTTTCCTAATGATTTTTTTTAAATATAATTCTCTTTTAATTTCCATAATGTGATTCCTTATTGACTATTTTTGCAAGTTTATACAATTTTGGTCAATAGAACATTAAAAAACTTGCTCGTATTTAGTATGAGTAGCACACGATTATTTTTTCCTTTTCCAACTTAAAGTTGAAATTAAAGTCTAATTACTTTCTAAATTATCTTTTTAACAAAATGGTGTTCAGCAATATATCTATCTTCGCCATTTATTTTTTTATATTTAATGATTTTACCTTCATATTCAAATCCTAATGATTTTGCGGTATTAAAAGAGGCGATATTATTCTCATCTAGTTCTATTCTTATTAGTTTAATGACAGGCTTTGTTTCTTCTAAAACATATTCCCTGTGCCATTGACCATAAAGAACAATTTCATTTTTCTCTATCGCTTCTAAAATTCTTTTAAAAGCTTCCTTAATATATCTATTTCCACGATGTTCTTTTTTAATGTAATAAGAAAGATTAAAAGTGTTTTGCTGATTAGGTTCGAAAGCTAAACCAATATCGCCAATTATCTCATTTGTTTCTTTTAAACATAAACAAAATATAAAATAATCTTCTGATCCACAATTTCGAGCCATCATAGCAAATAGATATTCGTCTTTATCATATTTATTTACATATTCATAAATAGAATGACCATCTTCTTTATTATTAGGCTTAATATACAATCTTTCACTTTCAAGTATTTTAGTGTGATTTGTACAACAATCTTCTCTAATTTGATTAAAGAAAGAATCTCTAGCTTCTTTCATTTCTTTAAAAAGAATAAATCTTTTATCATAAGTACAGTCTATAAAGGAATTCCACGCGATTGATTTCAGTTCTTCATCATTTGAATCGATTAAACACTTTGTTATTTTATTGATTAGTTCAATATCATAAGAAGAATGCTCGCCATCATTATTTAAAATAGCATTATTAGTTAAACCGGTAATACTTCTTAAAGTTAAAGAAGCGTATTTCCCATATGGTCCATTAAAAAAATGGTTGTAATCAATTGAAAAATCATAATTAAAACCAGCATTTTTAAGACAAGTTTCTAACTTAGTTAAAATTTCAAAATCAAGCATATTTAATTGTTCCTTATTAGTTGTATATATTAATTTTTAACACTTAGATTATAACTTGATTTATAAATCATCTGCTTCTTTTTCAAATACGACAACACAAGCGCCAAGCCAATCAGAAAAGTCATATTTAACAAGTCTCCAACCTTCATTAGCTTTTTCGTCGAGAGTATTTTGTAACTTTTTTGTTAATGATTTCTTACTAAATTCATAACTTAATGTCACTGTCTCATATTTATATTTTTTCATTCTATCATCCCCAACTCTCTCATCTTCTCTTCTCTAAGTTCCCCAAGAGTTTTCTTACTATCGATTAATCTCATAGTTGAATATATTTGAATAGATTTCCATCCAGTCACTTTACATCCAAATACATTTGCAGACATAAGTTCACCATTATATTCAACATGATTATCATCAATAATTGTTGCAACTTCATTAGGATGAGATATAACACAAATCTTATCACCTATTTTAATTAAATTTTGCTCTATCATCCAATCAAGTTTAGGAAGCTTTGTTTGAGTTCTTTTAGTTCTTATCTCTTCTGCTTCTTCTTCATCTTTTAATTGTTTAGCAGAAGGTTCCACTAGCACTAAATGTTCTTCTAATCCATTAATTTGAGCGATAGTTTCTAATATTGAATAAGCATCAACAGGACTCATATTATAAAATTCTCTTTTTCTAGTCTTATCATTAAATTTTTCTATACTCCTTAAATTAGGATTAAGTTTATCTATCATTTGATGAAGCTTCATATCAGTAAGTCTTTTAGGTACTTCATAATATGCATATAATCTAAACGCAAATGGGATACATTCACTTCTATTAAGTTCTTTTAATCTTTTGTTAATATCATCTGCATAGCCTATCTTCACATAGTTAGGGAACGATGGGTTGGTAAGTATATAGATTACGCCTTGTGGTTTAGTTTCCATAGTTAGTTGTCCTCACTTTAATTTCCAAGATAATAAATTTTGTGTAAATCTGTTCCTATTTTTATAAAGAATCTTATTCACTTCTTTTTTAGAAACTCCTAAAACTTTAGAAATCTTTTTAGCGCTCATCCCTTTTGGATTAGATTTTAGTAAAGAAACTATTTTGTCTTCTAAACTATCATCACCGCTAGCAATTTCGCTTTGTGGCGTTTCTTCAATATCTAAATTGGCATCGTTATTTGTGCCTGTCTCATCGCTATAAGAAGCAATTTCATCAAACATCATCACAATCTACAATAACGATACTGGGATTAAATAGCAGTCTCTATTAATTGGGGTGATAGAATCACTCATACATATGACTAAGCCAGGCTTGACTTTCAATTTAAATTTATTTAAAGCGGAGAAATTTTTATCTGGTTTATTTGGTTCTTTGCTCTTTTTAATTTCAATCGGATAAATTGCATCGGCAGTAACGATCAATAAATCAATCTCTTTTTTATCTATGTCTCGGTAATAGTACAAGTTATTAATAGGCTTCCCACTATTATAGTAACTTTTAACTATTTCACTTATGACGTAAGTTTCTAAAATAGCGCCATCCATGTTCCCAGACTCTAATGTTTGAGCATTAGGCCAACGGCATAAATAACTAACAAGCCCTGTATCCATGAAATATAGTTTGGGAGTTTTTACGAGCCTATTAGTAATATTTGAATGATATGGATGAAGTATGAATATAACTCCACTTCTTTCTAAGATAGTTATCCAAGACTTAATCGTAGGGGAAGAAACACCGATTTGTTTTGAAATCTCATCATACTTAAGTTCTTGACCAGTTCTAGCGGCAATAAAAACTAAAAAATCATAAAACTCATTTAGTTTTCCAACTTGTGATAAATCTTTAATATCACGTTCGAGATAGGTATTTATGTAATCGCTGTAATATTTATCTCTATCCACATCGCTAGCGTTAATTTTAGGCATTCCGCCTTTGAAGATTAATTCATATATCTCGTTCGTGCTACGATATTTATATGTAACTTTTTTAAGAAAATCTATATCAGGATTAAACGTGCCGTAATTTCTTTTTTCTATTTCTTGTTTAGATAAAGAGGACAATTCAAAAATAGCCACTCTTCCCGCTAAAGAGTCGGAAATATCTTTCATCATCAAAAATTTTTGAGAGCCTGTGAGCCAAAATAAACCATTAGGATTTTTACCTTCATATGATAATTTATCAACTATATCTTTTATTTTTTCTAGGATGGAAGGAGCTTTTTGAAATTCATCGATTAAGATAGGAGGGCTGTATGTTTCGAAAAATAAAGAAGGATCTTCTATCGCTAATTTTCTTGCTAATCTATCATCAAAACTGACATATTTTCTATTCGGTTCTTTGATATGATTTAACAAAGTAGATTTGCCAACTTGGCGTTGCCCACAAACCATTACAACAGGATAGTTTTTACTATTTTCTATAATTATTTTTTCGATATTTCTGTTGATATACATGCTAATTCCTCCGAGAAATATAAAGTCCGATTTTATTTTACTAGAAATTATTCAATAGTCAATATCAAAACTTAATCACGATACCATTAACTATTTATAAATAAATATCTTGAAATTGATAAGTTAAATGTTGATGATCTTTAGAGAAACTACCTAAATCACTATCAATTAAGTAATATTTAAAATAACTATTCAAATATTTGTACACATCTAGATAGAAATCTTTTAGGGATACAATTTAATGTAACAACGCTCGAGATGATTTTTTGCATACTAAATAAGATTTTTTAGTGGTTTTAAGACTTTTTTAATAAAAATTAAAATACAGCAAGCACTAAATAGATAAAAAATAATTGTTAAGATAATAGCAATGATAATAATAATTAGACTTACAGCGTTCGCGCCGCGTTCGTCACTTTTAATCGTTCCTTTTAAACTAGCGATAAAAAGCATAATTGAGGCAATGACGACTGGCAGAGTAATGATAATTAAAGTGATGATACAAAGCGCTGTTCCGACGATAAAAAGAATAAAATTTTCTTCGATAGTAGAATTAAACATTACTTTAAGACCATAGATCGCTAAAACCAAAATGGCTAGCATAATTAAAGTTTGAACAGCGTAAAATATTCTTCTTTTCCCACTTGCGGCGAAAATGTCTAAAATCATTCCTATGGGAGTAAATTTGCTTTTAAATAGGTTTCTCATGCTTTTAAAATAACAATATTTAGCAAAAAAATAAAGTCTAATTAATAATTAATTGTTCGCTATATACGACATAAGTATTATTTATGAATATAAAAAAGCACCTAGCTCAATAAGAACCAGGTGGTCAATCATTATTAATAAAAGATATAGGGTGTGCAGCTATCGTATTTAGGGGTGTGCAAGGGTGTGCAAAATAAGGGTTGCCGTTTAAAAGTGCACACCTGCCGTTTCAAAGTGAGCCTTAAAAATGATGGTTTTTTAGTGTTTTTTAGAGATTTCGGCTCCCACTATCACAACGGCGTAAATTTAAAAAGTGGCTATTTAAGCCTAAAATCAAAAAAGTCTGCACATCCCTAGTCATCGACTAAGAATGTATCAGACATGTCGTTCTAATATGGCAATAAATACCAATTGTGATGCGCTTGCAACTCCCTGTTTATTTTTGCAAGTAAATATAAATGCAGCATTATCAAACACATTTACTGTTTGCTTGTCCCTAATTATTTCTGACAATCTATTGATACCACATCTAAAATCAGTAATACCTTTCACTAGATAAAAGTCATGAGTCCCATCTCGTTTATACATTT
>CASDYZ010000007.1 GCA_949285325.1 uncultured bacterium | reverse complement strand
TTTTCGTCCATATTCGCTTTTCTCCTTTATTAGCCTCTAAGTTGCTTATGTATGATACCACATAAAACATTTTAACAAAAGATAGCAAGAATTTTAGTTTAAATTAATATTAATTTATTCTCATTTCAACGATATTTGAGTATAATCATTAATAGGTATATTTTATGGCGTACAAAGCACTTTATCGAACTTATCGTCCGACAACCTTTGACGAAGTTGCTGGACAAACTCACATCGTCAAAACTTTAAAAAATGCACTTGCGAGTGGAAAGATAGCCCACGCATATCTTTTTGCTGGCCCACGTGGCACTGGTAAAACTACAATGGCTAAATTGCTTGCTAAGGCACTTAACTGTGACGAAGGCGTTGGGCATCAATGTAATCACTGCGAGAACTGCGTCGCAATTAACGAGGGCTCACATCCAGATGTTATTGAAATCGATGCGGCGAGCAATAATGGCGTTGATGAGGTAAGAGATTTAATTGAAAAAGTTAAGTATGGCACCATACTAGGAAAATATAAAGTTTATATTATTGATGAAGTTCACATGATGACTCCCGGTGCATTTAATGCTTTATTAAAAACGCTTGAAGAACCTCCAGAACATGTAATATTTATACTTGCGACAACTGAACCTCATAAAATTCTTCCTACCATTTTGTCTAGATGTCAAAGATATGATTTTTCTAAACTATCAAATAATGAAATATCATCTAGACTTAAAGTAGTGTTAGAAAAAGAAAATGTGGAATATAATCAAGACGCTGTTGATTTAATTGTCTCATTGTGTGATGGAGGGATGAGAGACGCTCTATCTATTTTAGATCAAGTGCTAGCTTATTCTTCTAATAGTTTAGACGTTGAAGATATTTTAGACATTTTTGCTCTTGAATCAAAAGAAGAAAAAATAGCCCTTCTCCTATCTATTGTTGATAACGATGTAAGTGATGTTTTAAATCGACTCCACAATTACATCAACAAGGGTTCAGATATAAAAAGATTAACTAGTGATTTACTTAACATTCTTAAAGATATATTGATCTATCAAAATACTGGTTTTGTCGATCAACTCGAAATATTAAGCGCGCAAGACGCTCGTGAATTATCTAAACAAATTAAATCTAAAAAAATTATTGAAATGATAGATGCATTATTGACAACTTTAAAAGATTATAAATCTGTTTCTTCTATATCGACTTTATTTGAAATTTGTCTATTAAAATTATGCTCAATATCAGAGACAAAAGAAATTAGAAGAGAAGAGAAAATAAATGTAGTAGAAACAAAAGAAGAGAAAATAGAAAAAATAAAGCAAGAAAAAGCTAAAGAAGATGTTAAGAAAGAGCAAGCTTCTTTATTTGAAGAAGAAGAGAAAATTATCGTTGATATACCTCAACCAATTATCAATGATAAATATATTTATTTAGCAAATTCAATGCAAAACGACCACTTTTTTGTTGAAAAAGAGAAATTAGTTGAGGTTATGGTCGTTTCTAAAAAAGATTTAAAAAACCAAATGTTATCTTCTTGGAACGACATTAAAAAATATATACCTAACCCTAAACTTGGCAAGGCTGCGACACTACTAGCAGACGGACGTCCACTTGTTGTATCTAAGAAGATGCTTGTGTTAGAATATCAATCACCAACTCTCGCTGAAAAAGTCAATTTAGTAAGCAATCAAGCTGATTTACAAAACGTAATCTTTAACATATTCAAAAAAAAGATGTTTGTATATGCTCTTTCAAGAAGTGATTCAATTTCTTTCCAAGGACTATACATGAACCTTTTACAAATAAAAAAGCTTCCTAAGGAAGACACAATTAATTTAGAGTTTATAGGAGAATAAAATTATGAACATGCAACAAATGATGATTCAAGCTCAAAAATTACAAAGAGAGCTTAAAAAAGCAAAAGATGAATTGAGAAACAAAGATTTCATCACAACTGTCGGTGGGGCAGTTTCTGTCACAATGAAAGGTGATTTTAAAGTATCGACCATTTCCATCGATGAAGATGCTTTTGATAAAGAGAATAAAGAAATGGTTGAAGAAATGATTAGTATGGCAATTAACGAATTAATTGAAAAAATTAAAAAAGCTGAAGAAGATATAGAAGAATCAATCACTGGAAGAGCTGGAGGATTTGGCTTTTAATGGAGCAATTAAAGGCGATCGAAAGAGCGGTTGAAAATATATCAAAATTACCTTCAATTGGTAAGAAAAGTGCGGAAAGACTTACGTACGCCCTTCTTTCAATGAAGGAAGAAGATGTTGAAGAATTACTGTCTTCTATAAGCGACCTACACAAAGTCATTCACCAATGTAAAATATGCTTTAATTTAAGTGAGGATGAACTTTGTCCAATATGTAAAAACAATGAAAGAGATCACTCTCAAATTATGGTCGTCTCTTATCCTAAGGATGTCCTCGCATTTGAAAAAATAGGTGAATACAGTGGTGTCTATCATGTCCTAGGTGGCGTGATTGCCCCAAACAAGGGAGTATCGATTGAAGATTTAAATATTAGTTCATTAATTGAAAGAATTAAATCTAACGACATTAAAGAAGTAATTATTGCGACTAATCCAACAATCGAGGGAGAAACAACCGGCTTATATTTGGCAAAGAAATTAGAAGAATATAATGTCGCTGTCACCCGCCTTGCTTATGGTCTTCAAATTGGTGCAAGCCTAGATTACGCTGATTCATTGACATTAACTCGTGCCTTAGAAGGTAGAATAAAAATATAAGGGGAAAATTATGTTTATTACACTAGAAGGGCCTGAAGGTTCAGGAAAAACAAGTGCAACAAAATTCGCGGTCAGTAAACTAAAAGAAATGGGTTATGAAATTGTTGAAACTAGAGAACCAGGTGGTACGCCTATCGCTGAACAAATAAGAAATATTATCTTGGATAAAAACAATAAAGCGATGGACGCAAGAACTGAAGCGCTTTTATATGCCGCTAGTAGAAGACAACATCTTGTAGAAAAAGTATGGCCTAGTTTAAAGATGGGTAAAATAGTAATATGCGACCGCTTTTTAGATTCCTCTTTGGCGTACCAAGGCGGGGCTAGAGGATTAGGGATTGATAATGTATTAAACATCAATTTATTTGCTACTGAAAGCACTTGGCCTGACTTGACACTTTTATTTGATATAGAACCAGAATTAGGACTAGCTAGAATCCAAGCTAATTCAAATAGAGAAGTAAATAGGCTCGATTTAGAATCACTTAAATTTCACCATAAAGTTCGCTCGACATTTTTAGAATTAGCTAAAAGATTTCCTGAAAGATTTGTAATAATTGATGCATCTAAATCGCAACAAGAAGTTGGAGAGATGGTCTTAAAAGTAATACTAGATAAATTATGCAAATTGAAAAATATTTAGAAAAATATCAACCAATTGTTTATAAGACATTTTATTCAGCATTAAAGAATAAATCTCTTTCTCATGCTTATTTAATTTCTGGTGAAGGGGGTGTGCCTCTACTAGAAACTGCTAAATTTTTAGCTAAAAGCATATTGTGCGATGACCCCTCTCCTTGGGCGTGCAATAGCTGTATTACTTGCCTAAGAGTTGAAAGTGATAATTATCCAGATTTAATTGTGTATGATGGGGCTAAAAGCTCCATTAAAAAAGAAGCAGTATACGATATTGAAAATAGATTTGAAAAGACACCACTTGAAAGAAAAGGTATAAGAATATACATACTCCATCTAGTGGAAAATATGACGATTGAAGCAATCAATTCGTTATTAAAATTTTTAGAAGAGCCAGAAGATAATATATATGCACTTTTAACAACTAATAATGAGAGCCTAGTCCTTCCTACTATTATTTCTAGATGTCAGCTTATCCATCTAAAGAAAGTTAATCAAATTGATATAGTTAACGACGCATTACAGCTTGGTGTAGAAAGAATAGATGCAGAATTATTATCGAGCTTTTATTCAGACGCTGATTTATTAAAACAAGTACTAGACAACAAAGAAACTAAAAATGAATATTTAAACGCTAAACAAGCTTTATTTTCATTACTAGAAGCAATTAAAAAAGATAAAAGAGAAGCTATATATATTATGCAAAAAGACATTGAACCTCTTTTAAAAGAGAAGGAATCTGCAAGGTTTTTTCTAGATATGCTCTTATATTTGTTTCACGATATATTAAATATAAAAAATGAAAAGAATATAATTTTAACTAGTTGTGCTACAATAATTAGTGAACTTTCAAAGCAATTAAACAATGTTGAAGAGAGTATATTACAAATATCAAAAGCTAGAACAATGCTTAACTTAAATGTTAATACATCCTTGCTTTTAGATAATTTAATAATTTCTATTTGTGGAGAGGAAAAGCAAGAAAATGAATATTAATGACGATAATAAAAATTATTCTAATAACAATTATTCACACTTTGTTGGAGTAAAGTTTCACAGTGGCCTACGTTCATATTTTTTTGGATTTAAAGAATTAGATTTAAAACTTAGTGACAAGGTTGTTGTTGAGACAGTAAGAGGGGTTGAAATAGGAGAAATTACCATCGAACCAGTTTTAATCGATAATTATAAGAGTGAATTAGGATTAAAGCCTGTTATAAGAAAAGCAAGTGAAAGCGATATCAAACAATTTCAAAACAATTTAAAAGACGCTAAATACGCACTTCAAATTTGTGAAAATGAAATTAAAAATTTAGGTTTAGATATGCGTCTAACTAGCTGTGAATATACTCTAGATAAAACAAAAGTTATTTTTTCTTATCTTGCCGATGAAAGAGTTGATTTTAGAGAACTGCTCAAAGTGCTTGCTTCTCGATTACACGCCAGGATTGAACTTAGACAAATCGGGGCGAGAGATAAAGCTAAAGCTATCGGCGGGCTAGGAGTATGCGGACTACCTTTATGCTGTTCTACTTTTTTAAATGAATTTGATGGTATTTCAATCAACAGGGCAAAAAACCAAATGTTGACAATCAATATCCCTAAACTATCCGGCGCGTGCGGTAAATTATTTTGCTGTTTAAAATATGAAGATGATACTTATACTGAATTAAAACAAAGTTTTCCAGAATTAGGTAAAAAAGTATTTATCGATAAACAAGAATTTACTGTTACTTCAATCAACGTCATATCAAAGATGGTTGAACTAAGGAATGAAGAAACAGCCCAAACTATCCCACTTGATGAATTTTATAAACAAACTAAATTAACAAAAAATAAAAGAATAGAAAATGAAGAGAAATAAAAATTTTGAAAATAATTTAATTTTATATCTAGTCGCAACACCTATCGGTAATCTAAACGAGATGAACCAAAGGGCGATAGACATTATAAAAAACGCTGATATTATCGCATGTGAAGATACGCGTGTCGCATCAAAACTTTTATCTTTATTTAATATTCATAAAAAGAATTTTATTTCAATGGAACTCCATAACGAAAAAGAAAGAGCGTATCAAATTATTGAACATATAAAGTCAGGCAAAAACGTAATTTATATGTCCGATGCTGGTTATCCCGCGATATCTGATCCAGGACAAATATTAGTCAAATTGTGTTTAGATAATGACATATGCGTGTCATCAGTATCTGGACCATGCGCTCTAATCAACGCTTTATCTTCATCAGGATTAGATACTAATCATTTTTTATTTTATGGATTTTTAAAAAGTAAACAATCATCACGCCTTAAGGAATTAGAAGAACTTAAAAATATACCATACACTATAATTTTTTATGAATCTATACACCGTATATTAAAAACAATAAATGATATTTATGATGTGTTTGGTAATAGAGATATGGTTATAGCAAGAGAATTAACCAAGATAAATGAAGAATATATTTTTGGCTCAACATATGAACTTAAAGATATTGATGAAACAACCCTTAAAGGTGAGATGGTTTTAATTGTTGAAGGATTTAAAAATATTGAAAAAGAAGAAATTAGTGATGAAAAAATAATAAGTGAGATAAATGATTACTTAAATAAAAATATGAGTAAAAAAGATGCGGTTAAATATATCGCAGATAAATATAAAATCAATAAAAAAGAGATATATAAAATCGTCAATAAAATTAATAATTAAATTTATTATATTTTTTAATTTCGTCTTTACCGACTAAATTAAAAGCGACATAGTAATAAGAAATAAAATAAGTATAAAACATAAACATACCAACAATAGACAAATATGAACCTATTTGAAGGTAAGGTGGATAAAATTCTAATACGTAATGAGTTAGTCCTTTTTGAGCGATAAAGCTGACAAACCCGCCCTGTGCTTTATATACTTTTAAATCTTGTTTATTACCTCCTTCATCACTTGCTTTAACTTGCCACCCATCTTCATAAGGAAGCTGGGTCACGATAAATTTATACTCATCATAATTTGTATCAAAAGTAAATTTATTTGTTGTATATTCAATATTTTCAATAGGGTTTTGCAAGATTTTCTCAATTGTATCGTAATAATCGGTAGCAAGCTCATAGGCGAGAGAATAAGAGTTTATACCAAAATAACGAGGCACGATCATTACTGCTTTTAACTGTTTTGCCTTACCACTTTCATCCGGGCGAGAATATAGCCCCCTAATACTTTTACTCGTTGAAGTAGTCGCATTATCGCTGTGGTTGTCGTAAGTTATAACATTATAATCTTCGTCGATTAAATAAGCGTTAATCTTATATGAATTTTGGAAGGTTGAATTTAGATAAAATATGACACCATCTTCATCGTAAGGTAAGTTATTATTTAAATCGCGAGGCGCGATAAAAATAACTTTTTTTCCGCCCTTGTCATTTCCTGGATATTCTTCACTTTCTTTATCTCTTAAATATTTTGCCAATTCATTTGGATCCATATTTGAGGCGGTTTCTTCTGTCGAATAAAAATATCGTACATATTGAGTAGAATTGCCTTCATATGAATAGTTTGATATAGATAACTGAGAATAATCATTATTAGATGATGAATTACCAGGCAAATTTTCTTCAAGTTCAATTTCGCCACCGGTTTCTTCGAGTACTTCTAGTGTATCTTCATGGCTTAATATCCCATATTTTAAATACATATCTTCGTTTCTAAGAGTTGCAAAATTGCCACTCGACATAACACTGGTTCCCTCTTCATTTTGGTGGGAAAAAATTTCATCAAACGCGAAAGTAAAATTAATCCAATGTTCATTTTCAAAAACATAAAAATAATCATTAGAATATTCATCACTTACATCTTTATAGCCAAGAGGTACGTTAGGAACTATACCTTCAATATCTGGAACTTTATCTTTCTCAATAAAATAATATTTAACGCCCAAAAAGGTGTCGAGATTTTGTCTTTTTTCGACATATGAACCACTCCAACCGCCGATATTTTGAGTCATCCTCGACCATCTTAAAAAATCTAAAATATTAAAATTATAAATAGAATGGAAAAAGCCCATCCCGTTATATCCATTTCTCATCCCATCATTTTTTGCGTTGTCATCAGCAAGAGATGAATAGGCTCTAAAATAAGTGTCGTCATCATTATTTATACGCTTTACAATCGATGCAAGTGCGTTATTTTCATTAAGTCCATTGTTAACAGTTGTATAAGGAGTATAGCCGTGCCCAAAAGTAGTAAGTGCACCCATGATTGTTGATTCAAATACTAATATTCCTGTCAATAAATTATTTAAATAACTTTTATCAAAATAAGAATAAATAAGGCCCGCGACAATACTTGCGTAAATGACGTAGACTATACCACAAATCAAAAGAGTAAAATTTCCAAATCTCTCCGCCATATCGGAATTGTTAGACACAATCGCGCTTGCTAGGACAATAGATAATACTCCACCACCCAACGCAAATAAATATCCCCACAATATATTCTTTTTATTGTCGGTTTTTATCTTGTCTAAATATAATCCAACATAAGCAATTAAACTTATCGTCACGAATAACGTCCATCTTGAATATGCGACAGTAAAACCGTGAAATAGATAATAGAAGAATGGTGTCGTCAACATTAAGATAAATAATCCAGTAGCGATTAAAGGTGAATAATGTTTTTCTTTTACCGACCTTATAAGAGCGGGAACAAATAAAATGATTATAGGGGAATAACAAAATAATGAACCAGCAACATTATCGTATGTCTCATTACCTAATTTAGTTAATGGTGTGCCTCTATCACTCATAACTGGGAAGAAAAAATCAATAATAGGATATGCGGTGCGGTAATCTCTACCATTATCGACATCACCCCATGAAAATAAAAATTTTAATACTTTTAATATGTCAAAGTTTTTAAATGCGTCTACAAGTCCATCTAAATATGTCGCGTTAGTTGCCCTATCGGAATTTACTGCGACCATGGCCGCGGGCAAAACGATAACTAAAGACATCAATAAGCCAGCAAAAAAGCCAATAAAACCAATTCCTAAAATAGTAAAATTTTCTTTACAACTTCTATCTTTAACGTGCTGAAAAAATCTAAACATCGCATATAAAAAAGCACACATTGTAAAACAAATTAAAAAGAAAAAATTAACAAGCCCCATTAAGAACAAAGAACCCATCAATAAAAATGGTTTCTTTTCTTTTAAAACTTTTTCAACACCCCATAAAATAAGAGGTAAACAAATAATTATTTCAGCAAAATGATTAAACCATAAATACCAAGTAACCCAACCGCAGAAAGAATAAGCTATGCCAGCGATTTTCGCACTTGATTTAGATGCGCCTAAATAACGAATATAGCCATAGAACGCAAGACCGCCAAAGGCAAGTTTAAATATTGTTAAAATTGCCATTCCTTGAGGCACTAACTGCCTAGGGAATATTAAAATTGGTAAGAAAAATGGATCAAATAAATAATAGAAAGCATTTGAGCCAATATTATTTACACCTAAATATGTATTTGTGTCATATAAAACAAATTGACCAGTTCTTAAAAAATGCCACCAATCATCATATCCGTTCGTATAAAAAGAAAATTGTTGAGCACAGTAATCGCCACTGTAGGGGGTGGTAAATAAATTAAAAACTAATAAAGACAAAAAGAAAAGCAAACCAATGCCTAATAATATTAGAAAATAATAAAATAAAGAATTTTTGTCTTTTAAAAAAGCAAAGGTTTTACCAAACCATTCTTTTATTTTATTTGATTCATTTTTTTTCTTATCTTTTTGAAATATAACGTCCATTAGTTGCCTTTGTTAAATCGTGCTTTTATTTTATAATTAAAAGCAAAATAATTAAATAACAATTAAACATAAAGACAAAAAAGTAAATAGATTTGAGACTAAAGTATTGATTTTTTCTTGAAAATATTTTCTTTCTTTTCTAATATAGAAAAGATTGGAAGGGAAACAATGAAAACTAGAAATATTGCAATTATCGCACACGTCGATCATGGAAAAACAACATTGATAGACCAATTATTGAAATGTTCAGGGACATTTCGAACTAATGAAGATGTCAATGAACGAGTAATGGACAGCAATGATATTGAAAGAGAAAGAGGCATAACTATATTAGCTAAAACTACTTCAATTCATTATAAAGATAACAAAATCAATATTTTAGACACACCAGGGCACGCTGATTTTGGTGGTGAAGTTGAAAGAATAATGAATATGGTTGATGGGGTTTTGCTCTTAGTTGACGCTTTTGAAGGAACGATGCCTCAAACTCGATTTGTTTTAAAAAAAGCATTAGAGGCACATATAAAACCAATCGTTGTCATAAATAAAATAGATAGACCAAATATAAATATACAAAAAACATTAGATGAAGTTTTAACTTTATTTATTGAATTAGGTGCACCTGATGAATTGTTAGATTTTAAGGTTGTCTATACTTCTGCGATAAAAGGAACTAGTTCATTAGATCCAGATTTATCAACGCAAAAAGAGGGGATGGATTGTCTATTTGACACAATCATAAAAGAAATACCTGAACCAAACGTATGTGTAGAAGGACCTCTTCAATTACAAGTCGCTTTATTAGATTATAACGATTTTGTTGGAAGAATTGGAATTGGGACGATACATCGCGGGACAATAAGAGTTAATGACAATGTCAGTGTCGTTAGAAATGATGGGACAAATAGACAATTTAGAATATTAAAATTATATGGATTTGTTGGGATTAAAAGAATTGAGATAGAGAGCGCCAGCGCGGGCGATATTGTCGCTGTCGCGGGGTTATCTGACATCAATGTTGGAGAAACTATATGCGATATTAATCATCTAGAACCACTCCCTAAAATTAAATTAGATGAACCTACTTTGCAGATGACCTTTGGGGTTAATTCTTCTCCACTTTCTGGTAAAGACGGTAAACTCTTAACCGCTAGAAAGATTGATGAAAGATTATTTAAAGAAGCACAAAAAGATGTCGCTTTAAGAATTGAAAGAATCCCTAACAGCGAATCTTGGATTGTAAGCGGTAGGGGTGAATTACACCTATCCATCTTAATTGAAAATATGCGTAGAGAGGGATTTGAATTGCAAGTATCCAAACCCCGCGTCATTATAAAAGAAATCGATGGTGTCAAATCAGAACCATATGAAGATTTAATGATTGATGCACCTAATGAATATGTTGGTGACATCATGACGTCAATTGGCTCTAGACAAGCTGAATTAATTAATATGGACGCTTCTTCCACCACGACTAGATTAGATTATGTTATCCCGTCTAGAGGTTTGATTGGTTTCACTAATAATTTTCTAACATTGACAAAAGGATATGGCATTATATCACATACGTTTAGAGAATATCGTCCATATAAGAAAATGGAATTAGGTGAAAGAAAATTAGGCGTTTTAGTAGCGACAGAAGGCGGGATGGCTACCCCTTATGCGATTGAACATGTCGAAGAGAGAGGTACTCTATTTATTGAACCAAATACTCAAGTATATGAAGGTATGATTGTCGGTGAAAATAGATACGATATCGATTTAGCGGTCAATGTAGTCACTAAAAAGAATCTAACTAATGTTAGAAGTTCAACAAAAGATAATACTGTCGTATTAAAAACGCCGAGAAAAATGAGTCTTGAGGCATGTTTAGATTACATTAACCTGGATGAACTAGTTGAGATAACACCTAAGACTTACCGTATGAGAAAAATGATATTGAATACGAGTGAAAGAAAAAAATATGACGCACATAAAAGAAGAGAAAACGAAAACGAATAAAATATAGAAGAATACGAGACTAGACTATCTTCAAAAATTTAATAGATAGTGAAAAATTAATGATTTTTATTCAAATTCAGTGCAAAATACAAGTATTTTAAGAAATAATTATGACTAAAATAAAAATTTTAGTGATTTTATTTTCAATATAAATGATGATTTACGCCATTTTATTGTTGATTACAATAAAGAAAATCTAGAAGATTAAAAAAATAGTTTCTACTTATGATAATCACTAAGTTTTAATGCTATCAATTTATTTATAAACTTTTTTTAAAACTTCATTCCAACAACATCAGTAACAGGAAGAGAGAAAGCAATTCCTTGCCCATCGGTTTGAAGACCAGCGGATTCATAAACCGCTTTTAAAATATTATCTTTGATATCCTTAGATACCAATATTAAAACTAATTCTTTTTCAGGAGTAATAATAATACCATATTTTGACTGCATCTCTTTTGTCGCCGTGCCACGCGCGTGCAAAATTGTTCCACCTCTAGCACCTTCTTTTCTTGCCGCATCCATGACTTGGTCAGTATATCCAGCATTTACTAATACTAAAATTAATTCAAAATCTTTCTCCATTATTTTTTCTCCTTAAATCGTATTTGTTATAAATTTATATATCGCAACTCCAATAATGCTTGTAAGAGGGATAGCAAAACCTATGCCTTTATTTGCTCTTGAGGCGGCAAAAAATGCTTCTAATTCAATTCTTATATATGGGAGTTTATCGGTAGATGAAAGGCAGACAATTACATCTTTAGAATTATCTTCCATGCTTAAAATATCGTAGACTTGCTTTGATGCAGTACCTTGCCCGTACTGAACAAATTGAAGACTTATTTTTAAAGATTGTAATAATTTTAGTACTGCTTCTCCTTGTCCATGATTAACAATAACGACGTACATCGATATTTTTTTAAGTTCTTTTGAGTCTTCAAAAGCAGTTTGAGTTTGTTTTTTTGCTTTTCTAATTCTCGCCACTACTGATCCTCCTTAAAATGTATAATTTGTGCATCGTCTTCAGCGTATTTTTGTCGTCGCATAAAAACAAGTGAGCGGTATGCTTTAATTTTCTCATAAACACCAAGAAATTGAATCCCAATGATTGGAGTTAGAGCAATTAAACCGACGACACCGAAAGCAAGTTCATAAATTTTATCGCCATTCCCTAAACCGACAGTCAATCCAATAATCATAGGCAAAATAAAGGAAACTGACATAGGCCCGCTTGCGGTCCCCCCGCTATCAAACGCAATCGCGGTGTATGTGTCGTTACATATAAACATCAATGCCAGAGAAATTGCGTACCCAGGTACAATATAATACATGATAGAAAAACCATAAATTGCACGTATGGCCGCTAGCATGATAGCTAAACCTACACCAATTGATAAAGTTAATAAAACTGTTGTCTTTTTAATTCTGCCGTCGGAGATGGCTTCAATTTGCCCTGTTAAAACATGTACAGCTGGCTCACATAAAATTGTCACTAAACCTAATATCAAACAGATGATAACGATGACAAAATTTGGTTGAAGTGCTAACTGTTCACCAATATATGTACCCATCGGGTTCATAACGGCGTTTACTGCGGTTAAAAATAAAACTAAACCGACATAAGAATATAAAAATCCAATCAATAATTTTAAAATTTTGGCTTTAGATAAATGGATATATAATCCGTTATAAATGAAGAACACTAATAGTATTGGGATGAGGGCCATCGCTACTTCAATTAAAGAACCGAAAGATACAGAACTAGATGGTAGCATCGCCGCTATAAATTTAGAAAAAATATTGCTCTCATTCATAATTGGGGAATTATAAATATATTCTTGAAAGCCACTTTTATATAACAAAATAAGTAGAGTCATTGTAAGAATAGGCCCAATAGAGGCAATACCGACTAGACCAAATGAATCTTTAGAAGCGTTTTTGCCACCACCAACGGTCGCTACACCCGCACCTAAAGCAAGAATAAATGGCACGGTTGCAGAGCCAGTTGTAATTCCTCCCGCGTCGAAAATAAATGGTAAGAACTGCCCATCTTCAATCAAACATAAAAGCATGAAGACAATCGCGTATAAAAATAAATACCAAACTTTTAAAGATTTTCTAAGTAAGATTCTTACTACACCTAACGCGACAAATATACCAACGCCAATCGCAATCGCGCCTATCAGTATCCATTTAGGTATAGACACTTGTGTGGAGACAATCATAATTGATGGTTCAGCGCATGTTATAAGTGTCCCTAGGATAAAAGCAAATAATATTATTATCCAAATGTTTGATTGTTTAGAAAGAGACGAACCCATATATTCACCAACTTTAGTAAGTCCACGAGACGCGCCCAGTTGGAAAAGGGATAAACCAAGTATCAATATAAAAGTCCCAACACCTAACAATAAATAATCATTACCTTTTAAAGGGCTAAGTCCAACAAAAGATAATATTATAATAATGACTATCACTGGGATGATAGACATTGAACTTGTGTATAAAGAGTTTAAGATGCGGTTTTTCATACCTTTTTATTATATAAAAAAATCGCATCAATTAATAGAATTATTTACTTTTAAATAATGATAAAAATGACTGGGGAATATCTGATTTAAATTTAAACAATTTGCCAGTGATTGGATGTTTAATATCGAGCTCATATGCATGTAGACCAAGTCTATTAAGAGGGTTAGAAGGCTCGCCATATTTATCGTCACCAACGACAGGATAGCCGTGTTCAAATAGATGAACTCTTATTTGATTTTTTCTTCCAGTATCGATATTGACATCGAGTAAAGTATATAAATTACTTGCCTTAATTTGTTTAAAATGCGTAACCGCATATTGTCCTTTTTTATCCTTAGATGAATACATCATTGTCTGTGCGTTCTTTTTTAAATAAGAAGAATATGTCCCTTCTTTTTCTTTCATCACTCCATCCACCAGTGCGTAATACCCTCGTTTAGACACTAGTTCATTCCAATTTGATGTGAATAATTCTTTGAGTTTTGCGTCTTTTACCACCATCATCACTCCACTTGTGTCCTCGTCGAGACGGTGGACGATAAATACACGGTTATGTTTATCTTTTCTTTGTACATAGTCGGTCAAATATCTATAGACTGTCTGTCCTTTTTCTTTGTCGGTGGCGATAGATAGGAGTCTAGTTGGTTTATCGATGACGATAAATTCATCGTCTTCGTAAATGATTTTAAAAGGTAATGAATTATCTTTTTTAATTTTAGGTCTAGAGTAGCAAATAGTGACAACATCTTTTGGATAAAGTTTAAAATTGAACTGAGTAATGCTCGCACCATTGACTAAAACTTGATGAGAAGATAGAAGCGATTTAATAGAATTTCTCGATTGAGAAGGAAAACATTTAAATAAAAAAGACAGCAATTCGTCATTATTTTTTACGATAAAATCTTTATCTTTATTATTTTTATAATTTGATTTTTTAGTTCTTATTTTATTTTTATTCATAAATTATTCAATGCTCTTAAGCGACTCAACCATTTTAACATTCTTAATATATAAAGATAATAAAATATTAATTAATAGACCAGTGACGAACGAAATTAAAAAGCTAATAAAATATGTTAAAGGAGTAACTGTATATAAAAATTCAACAATTGAATTTCTATTGATGTAAAGCACTAAAAATTCAGTTGGAAAGCCTAATAGTAATCCAAATATTGTCCCAACAAACACCAGTAGCATCGTTTCATAAATTAAAGATTTAGCGATGTTAAAATTAGAAAATCCAAGTACTTTAAGAGTAGCCATTTGACGTATCCTCTCTTTAAAATTTAAATACGCGAGATTATATAATACGACAACAGCAAGAAGTATGGCAAACACTTTGACAGTAAGGGTCATATATTTAATTGAGCCAGCGACGTCACCTACATAATTAATGGTGTATTCTTTAGTTTGTGCTAGACCGACTTGACTCACATTATTTTTAATATTATTTGCGACTTCATCGATATCGTATCCATCCTCGACATTAATTAACGCACTGTTGACAACCTCATATAAAGACGCATAAGGTTCATAACTTGCGTTTACGTATATGCCGTGCTGTAAAAAAGTGTCATATACCGTTCCTACTTCTCCTTGATAATTAATACCTAAAAGTGAAAAAGTAATTTCATCTCCTACTCCTATATGTGCATCTTGAGCAACTTTTTGTGAAATAGCGATTTTGTCGTAATCAAAATCTACTTTATTGAAAGGATGCTCTCCGTCAACGACATATAATTTTGTGTCGATATTATTTTCTCCTATGATAGTTATCGAGGCATTTCTCATCTCCTCTACTTCTTTTACTCCATCAATATTTAAAAGGGTATATTTAATCGATTGAGTGTCTTGCGTATAAGTTAGTCTTATATCGGTAGAGAAAAAATGATCCATCGTATGATTTATACTATATGTAATTGTGTCATCAATCCCAAACCCACATACCAATAAAGCGGTGCAACCAGTCACACCAATGACCACCATTAAAGATTTAACAATATTTAATCTTATATTTCTAAACGCCATTTTAAGAGATAAAAATTTAGGTGGTTTTGAAACATTTTTATTTTTTGATTTTATCGCTTTATATTTTTTAGGTCGCATGCTCGCTGCTGGTGATAATTTTAATTCCTCTTTGCAGGCGAGAAACACTACCAATGTCGTTAAGATAGATAAGATAAAGAAAGTGATGAAAAAATATAGAATTGGGAAGACATATCTAATGCGAGGGAGAATATATAATATTTCATATTTTATGTTCATGACATAAGGGATTAATAACGGGCCAATTATCGCACCTAGAATAAAACCGACGCCGACGAGTGAGAGCATTAAGATTAAATATGAAAGAAATATAGTTTTAGATGGCACACCAAGCGCTTTTAATGTTCCTATGTCAGTTCTTTCTTTTATTATGAGCTGTGATATTGTAGTCAATATAACTAATATGGCGACAAAGAAAAAGAAAAATGGGAAGACATATGTAAGCTGTGTCGCTTGTTGTATATCTGATTGGATAATCATATTGAAAGGCATTTCATCGATTGTGTTGATGGAAAGAATGTCGCTGTTATTTTTAAAAATATCGACTAAATTATTTTTAATTTGATTAAGCTGTCTACTATCTTTTAATTTAATTAAATATTGATTAGTAAATGAAAAATTGTTGACGATGTCTACAATTTGATTTTCTATAGTAGGAAATAACAAAACTAATTTATCGATAATTTTATTTTTTAAATATGTTTCACTTATAAGAAACGTAGGGGGAGTGTACGCACCATTTTCAATATTTTCATTAAACATCATCGAGCCAGTCGTCTTGAAATTTAATGTAAAGACACCACTATCGTTAGAAGGGAAAAAGCTATCGTAAGGCGAGGGGATAATAGAAGTAGGTATGCCAATTGAAACAGCCTCTCCAACCGCGACAGTGTTATTAAATACCTCAACGCTTGTAAGGGTATTATCAAATATTAAAAAATCATTGTTTTCATCCACTCCACCTTCGACAATAATAGGTTTACAAATAGTCGGATATGAAGGAGATACGCCCATAAAGGCGTCGCGGTTATTAAATAAAGAAGGTATATATCCTCTCTCTTCAATATAAACATCGTCTTTTAAATTAGATGTCAATGTATTTAATATCTCATCATTATTGCCATTTGTGGTAATAAAAATATCGCTGACATTACCTTGCTCATAAAATCTATCGACACGCTCATCAAAAGATAAAGCGTTCGCGCTTAACCCTAAAAACAATGTAACCGCGATTAAAGCGATTGAAACAATAGCTAAAAATTGCCCCCAGTTTTGTTTCATGCTTCGCATCGTTTTTTTAAACAATAAAGTCGATAATCTTACCACTCTATTTCACCCGGGTCTTTAATATCTTTATTTATTTCATCTTTAAAAATCTTACCATCTTGAATATGTATCACCCTAGAGGCAATTGAGGCTATTTTTGCGTTATGGGTAACAATTATGACAGTGGTGTTATTTTCTTTATTTATCTTTTTTAGCAATTTGATAATGCTCGCGCCTGTCTTAGAGTCAAGCGCGCCGGTAGGCTCATCACATAGCAAAAGCTTAGGATTTTTAACAATTGCTCTTGCGATTGCGATTCTTTGCTGTTCTCCCCCACTTAATTCCGATGGGAAATTATTCATTCTATTTTTTAATTCTACTGCTTCTAATACTTCTAGTGACTTATTTTCTTTCTTCTCGCTTATCGCTTCGGCGATAGATATATTTTCTAACGCGGTTAAATTAGGCATTAAATTATAAAATTGAAAGACGAAACCAATATCATTTTTTCTAAATTTTGTCAGTTCACTATCTTTTAATTTATTAACTTCTATATTTTCAATTTTATACACTCCACTAGTGGGGGTATCCATCCCACCTAATAGATTTAATAAAGTTGTTTTGCCCGCACCTGAAGCACCTAAAATAACGATAAATTCACCTTTATCAACTTCAAAAGAAATATCGTCAATTGCCCTTACTTCATTGAGTTGATTTTGATTATATATTTTAGATAAATGTGAGACGATTATTTGTTTCATATATTAATATATGATAGTTCACTCACTACTGATTTTCAACTTAACTAAATCAATCGGTAAAATATTCTCTATCGTTATTGATCATTTTAAGAATTTTAACTAAGAAAATTATTAACATGACAATTGTATATATTGTCTGAACAGTGAAATCAAAAGAAATGCCAGCGAGTATTGGGGTGCAATACACATGCCTAATTGTGCTATATAAGAAAACTGGATTAAAGATAAGCACCATACATATCCAAACGTAACAAACAATCATATAGCCAAAAAAAGTAAATGCGAACGGAAGAATAATTTTTAAATTATTTGTATTATAAGCGTGATATAAGAAAACGATAAAAATTGGAATAAAAAGCGATAAATAAAATGGTAAAAGCAAGAAGAAATTATTGATATTAATCCCATCTAAACCCGTTAAAGATATCAAGATATAGGAAGTGAAAAATGAGGCGAAGAAAAATAAAAACACCACCATTGTTTTCTCTTTTTTTGTAATATTGATAATGTCTCTATTTTCTAATTTAACAAAGTGGAGAAAGGCGCCCACAGCTATAAATATCAACGAATAAAGCAATATATCATAAGGGAAAAAGGTTGTGATATTTTGATTTAAAGAAGTAAAACCAAATTTAAAAATCATCAAAAATAGTTGATATATAAAGCAAATTGAACCACTTATCATCAAATATAAAGATAAATGGGTAAGTTGTCTTTGTTGATTTATACTTCTTTTTAAAAAATAAAACATTATTAAAACAATTAAAGGAGTAAATAAAACAACAAATGTCGGGATGTATAGATGTATATCCCTCCCATATATTGATATAAGAGGATTAAAAATCATAATGATGCGGTGGAAGGCAAAACTAGAAAGTAAAATCAAAAGTATATAACTTATAAATTCAAGTTTATTTTCAAACGGATAAATGAATTTGTTTTTCATCTAAAATCACCATCCTTAAAATTTTCTTTATTTAATAGATATGGTTCATCTCCATACCCCTGATGGATAAAATTAAGAGAAAATGTATCCCCGTCATGTAAAGTGAGAAGCGTCCCGCCCATAAAATCATCATCGTTATATAACTGATCGCCTGTTTTTAAAGCAAATATGAGACGGATGGTATTCCCTCCATTTTTAGAATAATAAAAATTGGTCGCATTCTCGTGATTGTGCCCAACTATTACACCTTTGGTGCTACCTAATTCATCCATCTTTTCAAATAGTTCGTTTTCACGATATCCATATGACACTTCTTTATCACCCATGTGCCAATAGCTTTCTCCGTCATAACCATTCAATGTTTTATCTTTTTCTCTCCAAACTTCATCAAATTCTTCAAATGGGATGTGAAAGAAAGCAAGGGAAGGAATATCGTTTCCCGCTGCATTAACTTGTGATTCATACCACTGTATTTGATTGTCGCTTATAACATTATATCCACCAGGATAATAAGAATGAGAATCAAAGAAATAAAGTTGCCACTTAATCTTGTCATTCGCGTCAACTAAATTGACGACGTAATTGCAGTTACCTTCAATATTATCTTTAGGATTAAGTAGTAAAGAATTTTTACAATCTTTTAAGACACTATCGATATATGACTCGCTATAACTTCCTTCAATGTCGTGATTACCATAAGTATAAGCAAATGGTATATCAAAAGAATCAATAAATCTAAAGAAAGATTTAACAATATCTTTATTCGCGCCTAGAAAAATATCTCCATTTAACACTATTAAATCGGGTTTAAGGTTATTATCGATTAAATTTAATTTACTAGGTGAATTTATTACATCTTCAAGATAATTAAATTCTCTATCGATGTCAGTAAGGGTAGTTAAATGTATATCAGTTAAATTTAAAATTTTAAAATCTTGTTTATATTCAACCTCATTAACATATTCATCAAGCGGAGGATTTTGAATATTTGAACAAGAAAAAAGTAAAGAAAAAATAGGTAAATATACTAAAATATGCTTTAAAAGTCCGTTATTTTTCATTTTTTTCCAACCTTTTTAAAATCATTTGAACTATAGAATAGGCGACGTTTATATTAGTTGTTTTCTCAAATTGCTCAAAAAAAGCATTCGCGTTCATCTCTAACAATTTAATCTCCCCATCGCGGTTAAAGACAAAATCTAGCCCAGCGTAATCTATGTCGAATAAATCAATAATTTTATTCACTATTTCTATTTGCTTTTCATCTAGTTCATATTTCTCGCTTCTAGTGCCTCTTGGGGCGTTGCTTCTAAAATCGATATCGTTAATTCTTAAAATTGCGCCAAGAATCTTTTTATCAACAACGAGCACTCTTAAAGATTTACCACTTGAAGCATCAATAAATGATTGAAACACTAAAGGATGCATATATATTTTTTTATAGATTTCTTTTGCTTGCTTTAAGTCGTAGGCTAAATATACTCCCTCTCCTAAAGAACCATACACTTTTTTTATGATGAAAGGTAAACCAAGCCTACTAGCAACCACATCTAAAAATGCACAGTTTTCATCCACTAGATGATGATAGACAAGTGGAGAGGCAATCGTATCCACTACTGGTATGCCACTATCGACTAAATAGGTGTAAGAAAGCATTTTGTCGTCACATAATTTTAAAAATGACGCGTCATTTAAAACTAAATAATTGGCTCTTTTTAAAAGAGTGGCTAAGTATTTGTCTTTATCTAAATAAATAATAAAATCAGCTTTTGGAAAGTGAAAGACAGTCTTATTATCTTTTATTTCAAAAAGAGTTCCGTCATTAAATACAATATCCATCTTAATTCCGACTTTATTAAATTCTTCTTTTAATCTTTCAATTTTAAAAGCGTTATGGCCTATTTCTTGATTAGAAATAAATAATCCTCTATAAGTTTTCAATTTGTTCGAGTGTTGCATAAAAATATTTTTCTTTCATTTTTTGATATGTTTTAACATCTTTATTATATTTGTTTTTAAGAGCGTTTTTATATTGGTTATACTTCTCTAATTCCTTGTAATTATACATGAGATAATATTTAAATTTTAAGAAAGAAATTGAGGCCTTAGAAGATTTACCAGCAATGTAATAATAAACATAATTTTTCTTCTTATCGGTTTTAATTAGTTTAAGAAAATTAGTCCCACTTTCAGAGACGATAAAACATACGTCGCCACCGATTAATTTGTTTTTCGCAGTGACGACATCATTAATAGAGTCCACCATGATTAAAATGTCGAGTGACACTCTACCAACTGCCCCAGGAATAGAGGTTGCACCTATATGCTCAATCGAATAAGGTATACCTTTAATTCTCGATTTTATAAAATTGATTTCATCTAAAAATTCTTTCTTATAGAAAGGAGTATAATTATTAAATTCAACAATACCGATTTTGTCACCATTCATATTATTCAACCGTAACAGATTTAGCTAGGTTTCTAGGCTTATCTACTTCACGGTTATTTAGCACTGCGACGTAGTAAGCAAAATAGAACGCTAGAGAAGACATAACGACAGGAGATAAATATCTCTTATGTGACTTCACTACTATTGTATCATGTTCGTTTGATAAAGGATTAGTAACAAATGTAAAAACTTTCGCACCTCTCGCTTTTACTTCTTGAATATTATTACGCATTGAAGAGGCAGTGACATTGTCAGAAATAGTGACAATGACAGGTGTATCTTGTTCAATTAAAGCGATTGGGCCGTGTTTAAGTTCACCACCAGCAACTGCTTCCGAGTGTATATATGTAATTTCTTTCAATTTTAAAGATGCTTCAAGAGACATGTCATAGTCGAAGCCTCTACCTAAAAAATAAATATCTTTCGCGTCTTTTAATTGAGTAGCAATTTCATAGACTTTATCTTTTAAGTTGTGGTCGATATCTGCGATTACTCCACAGCACTCTTCTAAATCTTTAATAACTTCTTTTCTATTCGAGTATGCATTAGCGAGTAAAGCAAGCACGCATACCTGCGCGGCATACGCTTTAGTGGAAGCAACACTCACCTCTAATCCAGCGTATAAAAGCAAAGAATAATCACATCCTCTTTCAAGGCTAGAACCTTTTTTATTAGTTAAAACTAAACAAGGGATATCATGTTCTTTGACGATATTCATGCAGTGGATCACATCAGCGGTTTCACCTGATTGAGAAAGGAAGATAAAGAATGGTTTACGACCTGGGAATTTAGGATAATAAGCAAATTCAGAAGCGATGTATGTTGAAGTTGATTTACCTAACATATCAAAGTATCTCGCCCCGACTAAGGATGCGTGATAACTCGTCCCACAGGCGACAAAAATAATGTGGTCTGATTGGTGAAGTTGGTTCATCAAATTGTTATCAAAAACAAATTCTCCCTTGTCGTAATATTCCACCATTAACCTTCTCACTACTCTTTCAATCTCTTCGATTTCTTTTAACATGTAGTGAGGATAACCATTTAAATCTTTAACCGTCAAATCAGGAGATTTAGGTGTATATTCAAATTTAATTGGATGTTTATCTTTATAAATTTCAACGTCGCTGGCGGAAATAAATCCATATGTTTCATCATCTAAATCGATATATTTATCAGTATATCTAATCATTGGAGAAGCGTCGGATGCGACAAGAGAAAAATCTTCACCCCTACCAATCATCAAAGGAGAGTGTCTTTTCATAAAATATAGATGCTTATTATCTATATCCGCAATAATTACAACAGCGAACGAACCACTTAGTTCACCCATCGTATCTTCAATCGCTTTGATGATGTTACGATTTTCAAAATATTTGTCTTCAAGCAAATTGGCGATAACTTCAGTATCGGTGTCAGAAACAAATTTAAATCCTTTTGATTGGAGTTTAGTTTTAAGTTCTAAGAAGTTTTCTATTACTCCATTGTGGACAATAGTAAATAGCCCGTGCATAGATTGATGAGGATGACAGTTTGTCTCGCTTGGTTTACCATGTGTCGCCCAGCGTGTATGCCCAACACCTAAATAAGGATTTTGTTTAAGTGAGGGAATAATCTTTTCCAAATTACTCACTGGGCCAACCGCTTTATATAGATTGATATTTTTACCTTCCATAAAAGCAAGCCCAGCAGAATCATATCCCCGGTAATCTAAATCTTTTAATCCATTTATTATGTAATCTTTTGTATTTTTAAATCCTACACTACCAACAATGCCACACATTATACAAAATCTCCTTTAATTTAAATAATGGTCTATTTCCCACTGAGAAATGGAATTGTGATACGATTTCCACTCGACAGTTTTCGCATGCAAATATTTATTATAAGTATGTTCACCAAGCGTATCTTTTAACAATTTCGATTTTCTAAATTCTAAAATTGCTTCATGTAAAGTTTCAGGCATATGAATGATGCCGAGCTTTTCAATCTCATCTAAAGAGAGGGCAAATATATTGTCATACACTGGTTTAATTAAATCTTTTTCATCTTTTATGTTCAATATGCCGTCAAGACCAGCCGCCATTATGCCAGCAAGCGCTAAATATGGATTGGCGTAAGGATCGACATTTCTCACTTCAGTTCTTGTCGCTTGCCCTTTAGCGGCAGGTATTCTAATCAAAGATGAACGATTAGAATCACTCCAACAAGCATAGACAGGTGCTTCATACCCACTAATTAAACGCTTGTAAGAATTGACAGTCGGGTTAGTTAATAACGATAATTCTCTCGCATGTTTTAAAATACCACTTATCCATTTACGACATAAAAGTGAAAGACTTAATTCATCTTTTTCATCATAAAATAAATTATGTCCATTCTCGTCCATTATCGAACAGTTGGTGTGCATCCCGCTTCCTGCCTGCCCAAATATTGGTTTAGGCATAAAAGTTGCTAAATAGCCATGTTTTCTAGCGATAACTTTAACGACTTGTTTAAATGTTAATACACGGTCACACGTCTTTAAAACATCATCGTATTTATAATTGATTTCGTTTTGTCCAGGTCCCACTTCATGATGGGATGTTTGAACTGTAAATCCTAATGATTCTAATTCTAGGGCAATATCTCTTCTGACATACTCCGCCCCATCTAGTGGGGTTAAATCAAAATATGACGCCCTATCGGAAAAATCTAAAGTAGGCTCGCCGTTTTGATCTAATTTAAATAAATAAAATTCAGGTTCAAATCCAACATTTACAGAATAAATTCCGTGTTTTTTAAATACTTCAATTTCTTTTTTTAATATGTATCGAGGATCACCTTCAAAAGGTTTACCATCTGAACGATAAATATCGCAGATGAAACGAGCGACATTACCATATTTATTATTTTCAAAAGTTAATATTAAAAATGTGTCTAAATCAGGGTGAAGCACCATATCCGCTTCTTTAATACGGACAAATCCTTCAACAGAAGAACCGTCAAATCCTATTTCATTATTTAATGCATCATCTAATTTTGATACTGGTATTTCAACCGCTTTTATTGTCCCGAGCATATCGCAAAATTGTAAGCGTATGTATTGGACATTTTTTTCTTTACAAATCTTTCTAATTTCGTCGTGGTTCATATCTAACCCCCTTGCAAATATATAATATACACATTTTAGGCGGTTAAATCGAACAAAATTATTTTTTTACTATATTTATTTTATTGTTTTTATCTTGATATTGGTCCTCATTTAATTGATATTCGCCTTGTATTTCAAGGGTTCCTTTAGACGGATTGTAGATAGATAAATTTGAAGAAATTATATTTCCATTTACTTCACTTTTTTCAAAAGCGTCATCGCAGTCTATAACCTCGCAGTCAATCAATTTTAAATTTTTGCAATAGCACAGAGGTTGATGCGAGACGATTTTACATCTAACTAGTGTTAAATTTTCACTATACCAGCCTAAATATTCTCCGATAAGTTCGCTATCGTAGACAGTTAAATCTTTCGCGTGCCAAAACGCATCTTTAGTGTCGATTTTAGAATTTTTAATGACGCCTTTATTAACATATTGAAATGAATAGTGACCTTTGAGCATTAAGTTATTTATGTCGAGGTCTTCACTTAAAAAGAAAGCATATTCGCCAGTAAAATTTAAATTGTTAATTTTAATATCTTTGCTCTTCCAAAAGCATTCATCAGATTGATATACACTATCGGTCAAAACAATATTTTCACACTCTCTAAACGCCTTGTCCGATTGGGCGTATATTTGGCTGAGTTCAATAGAAGAAGAATACCAAAATGGACCACGACAAGATTTAGTAAAAACACAATTAGATACCTTGACATCGTGGTCGTGCCAAAACGGATAACGAAGTTCAAACATTGAATTAGTAACGATTAAATTTTTACATTCTTTAAACGCACTTTCACCGTCTTTAAGCCCGACGGTATGGATATTAATTATTTCATAATTTTCTAAATTGTAGCCAAAACGTTCTTGGTCGGTAATTAAATCTTTTAATTGTTTCATACCTTTAAATTATATTTAATTTTAATTAAAGAGCAATATTTTAATTGACATGGTGTCTATTATTTTTGTTAATTTTTAATAATTTAAATCAAAAACTATTTAAATCACCATTTAATAATTAAAAAAGAAGTTAGATAACTCTAACCCCTTTTTAAGTAATACATTAATTTGTTTACATCAATTCATCAAATTGATTACTGACAGTCTTATAAAATTCATCGATGAAATTAAGCGTCCATTCTTTGATATCAATCTTTGGCTTTTTCATCAATTTTGTCATATTTATCGCGTAGCTCATAAATTTAGATTTATCGACTTTGTGAGAAGATGAGAAGGTCGCGTGTCCTTTTCTTCTACCCATGACTGCTTTATCATAACGTTTACCGCCGATGATTTGCGATTTATAGACATTTAATACTCTTCTTGCAAGTTTTGGTTTGCCAGAGACATCTAAAAATACTTTCATGTCGTCATTTACCCAGTCTAAGTCTCTCCAAACTTCACATCCAAGAACTAATTTTGGTCTATCTTCTTTATTTAATTTTCTTAAGGCAAGAAGTACTTTGATCGCCACCGCAAGATGGGTTTGATGTCTATCTAACAAAGAGTGAGTATAAATGGTTTTTGGTTTTAATTCTTTAATGATGTTGTAATAATCTTCAACAGGATCGGTATTGTTTTTATCTTTTAATTCATCGGATGAATAATTTAACATGATAACTTGATTGTAATGCCCTGCCTCACCAGCAGCTTCTTGCTCTTTGATTCTTGTCTCTTTCATCATGTCGTTGGTGTAATCTTTATATGGACCTTTTCTTGCGGAATTGGCCCCATCAGCACTCACGACTGCGACAAAAGAATACTTTTTACTTCTGTATCCTCTTAAAATACCATGGTACGCCATTATCTCGACATCGTCAGGATGGGCAGCGATACACATATATTTTACTTTTCCTTTATTTGCATTTTTAGGAACGTAAATAAAACCTTTCTTTAACTGCATACATTCTAACCTCCTACTACCTTGTTACAGTTACTTTTTTTAATCCTCTTGGTATATCTGGATTATTTCCTTTATAAACCGATAATGCACAAGAGAAAAGTTGCATAATTTCAATGATGACAAAAGGCGAGACACACTCCTCGCATTTTGGAACAAAAAATGTCTTTGAATAATCGGTGAAATAAGGATCGTTACTTATGACAATAACGTTCGCGTTTGCATCCATCAATTTTTCAAACATTTCGTACAAGTCCATATTGCATAATCCTTGTCCGTGGAGAAGGAAAATGTTTTGTGTGGAATCAACCACCGCAAATGGACCGTGATAAAAATCAGAGACAGAATATGCCTTTGATTTAATATATGTCGTTTCTTGTAATTTGAGGGCGGACTCTAATACTGAGACATAGTTAATACCTCTCGACAAGAAATAACAATCGTAAAATGACGTACATTTTTTTGCTAGTTCAAATACTTTATCTTCTTCATTTAATGCTTCTATTAATAGTGATGGCACTAAATCAAGATTGTGTCTTAAATAATTGCTGTCGCTTATTTCTGCACACATCAAACCTAATAAATACATCTCTGTAATAAAAGTCTTTGTCGCGGCGACACTTTTTTCATCCCCACAACCTAAGAATAAAGAATAATCAGCGGCTTGGGCTAATAAAGATGATTCATAATTAGTAATTGCCACTGTTAGGGCCCCGCTCTTTTTAGCTTCTTCTATGACATTTAAAATATCTAATCCTGCGCCTGATTGAGAAACGCCGATAACTAAAGTGTTTTTATATTTTAATTTCCCGCCATATATTGTCGATACGCTAGGGGCAGCAAATCCACAAGGTATGTCAGCAAATATTTCACACATATATTTAAAATATACGCATACATTGTCGCTAGAACCACGCGCTGAAAGGACGACATTAGTAATATTTTTTTCTTTGATTTTTGATGCGATCAATTTGATTTTTTCTAAATTGATTTCTTTTGTCTTTTTGACAGCGTCTGCTTGCTCATGTATCTCTTCATACATGTGGAGCTTTTTAATATCGATTGGTTTTATCATATCTGTCCTTTCTTTAAATTATTTATCATCTATTTGGTAAATAGTCTCTTCTTTTTCATCGCTAGAAAATAGATGGATTTTATCTTTTTCAAATTCGACAAAAATGTTTGATTTAGGAGAATATAAATTCCTATCATATTTTTTAATAACAATAGATGAAGTAGATTCACGTATATTTTTATCTTTACCTAACGCAAAATCAGCGTATACGAGCGTCTCACTTCCTAAGTTTTCACAAATTGTTGTCTCGACTTGAAAACTATCATCTTGTTTTTTACTAACTATATGAACATGTTCAGGTCTAATACCTAAAATAACTTTATGTTCATTTCCATCTAAATATTCATCTTTAATTTTTCTAAGTTTTACTAATCCAACCTTCAATTTATTATTTTCGGGGAGAGTTATTTCAATAGAATTTAATACTCTTTTTATACTAACTTCATAAAAATTCATTTGCGGTGTACCAATAAATCCAGCGACAAATCTATTTTTAGGAAAATCGTATAAATTTTCAGGTCTATCAATTTGCTGAATGACACCTTTTCTCATGACGACAATAATCGTACCCATGGTCATCGCTTCTACTTGGTCGTGGGTAACATAGATAAATGGTGTATCTAATTTGTCGTATAATTTAGTAATTTCAACACGCATCTGGGCTCGTAGTTTGGCGTCTAAATTAGAAAGAGGTTCATCAAGTAAAAATAATCGAGGAGTTCTAACAATCGCCCTACCAAGAGCGACTCTTTGCCTTTCACCACCACTCATTGCTTTAGGTTTACGGTGTAATAGATGCTCTATATCTAATATTTTAACTGCCTCATTTATTCTCTTATCGATTTCATCTTTTGGGATGTGCATATTTTTAAGACCAAACGCCATATTTTGATAGGCAGTCATGTGAGGATAAAGAGCGTAGTTTTGAAATACCATCGCCACATTGCGAAACTTTGGTTCAACTTTATTCATTAGTTCACCGTCCATATAAAGTTCACCTTTAGAAATGTCCTCGAGTCCTGCAATCATCCTTAGAGTGGTTGATTTACCACATCCACTGGGGCCTACAAAGACGACGAATTCCTTTTTATCGATAGTTAAATTAAAATTATCGACCGCGACTACATCGTCGTTTTTCTTCTTACCTTTATATATTTTTGAAACATTAATTAATTTGAGTTCCATCTATATTACCTCTCATCTAATTTTTCTTCGCGTCGCGACTTAATACATAGTCGACTCCCATGACAGTCGCACCGATTATTTTGCTATTTCTTCCAAGAGTAGAAAATTTAATTGATGGGGCGTAAATCAGGTGAGATGTTTCTTTTTTAACTGCTTCTAAATATTCATCACCAAATTCGATTGCCCTACCTGCGATTACGATAGTAGAAATATCAAACATTTCAACTAAATTTGCGATACATTTCCCTAAAACCGAGGCACTTTTAAGCACTTCTTGTTTAATTTGCTCATTATTTTTATATAATTCAATTAATTTTGTCCTCGACATATTTAAATTTTGTCCACTTATTTTTTCAGCCTTTTCAATGAGCACTCTAAGGGAAGAAAATTCATCTAGACATTCATAACGGCCATCGTAATATATTTTCATTAAACCGAACTCACCAGCGTAGCCTTGATCACCTTCAAACAACATAGAGTCGACGATTAATGACCCACCAATACCAGTGTCAAGAGAAATATATAGGGCGTTTTTCTCATCGACCAAGGCGCCTTTTTTCATCTCCCCACGTGCTGATACATTGACATCGTTTGCGAGATGGATAGGCACGGAAGGAAATTGTTTAGCAAATAAATTAGATATAAAATTTTGTTCTTTAAATAATTCTGGATCAAATTGTTTAGATAACACAAGTTCACCTGTGGAGCGATTGACTCGACCAGGTAAAGAAATAATAATATCTTTTAATGGGGTGTTTCTAAATTGTTCGTCCATCAATATTTGTGACGCTTTTAACAGTATTAAATAAATAGTTTCAATATTGTATTTATCGACGTCGATTATCTCAGTCGCGAGTATTTCTTCTTTAACGTTAGATACTGAGATTTTAGCTTGAAAATTAGATATATTAACCGCGAGTATAAGTCCATATTTTTCATTAATTGTGTAAAATACTTGCTTTCTTCCGCATCCTTTTATTGAAGAAGTAGAAGACACTTTAATAAGGCCTTCACTTAAAAGTTCTTTAATAATTGAGGACATCGTCGCATTAGAAAGGGATAATTTTTTTGCTAAATCAGTCGCAGAGTAATCATTTTGTTGTAGCTTAGAAATGACGAGCTGATTATTTAATAATCTTGAATATGTTTGATCTTTACCTAATTTTTTGTCCATAAAATCAGCTCCTATTTAACTAATCTATAATCGTAATATACCGCGCGTAGTTCACCGTAGATTGTCGGGGCAACATCACCTTGAGAACCCCCATCAGCAATAGATGAACAGTTTATAAAACTGATATTTTCTAGCACTGCATTTGTTTCAATCGTACACGCGAAAGTACCAACCCAGTTATTGGCATAAACATCAATATTTTCAAAAACGACATCGTATATTTCGCCATTGAATGCCCCAAAGAAACCAACCGCGTATTTTGATGAACGGTAGTTATCTTGTTTACCAGCTTCATCAAAGGTGAAATATTGTTCATTTTCGTTAATGTTTGCATTACTTATTTTATGTCCATTTCCATAAATTTTTCCACTAAAACTACTACCTTCATAGCCGATACCATATATTGTCTCACCGCCAAAATCGATATCTGCAGTTAGGATGAATGTCTTTGAATAATAATTGTCAAATCTAGATTCATCGTAATCTTTCATATTGAAATATTTATAGAAATCTTCTTTTGTAGAAAGAGTTATATATTCACTAGAATTTGATTTTAAATATTCTTCATCGTATCGAGGATGATCAAAATATGTCACGTATGTCTTATACATACCACCATCATTAGTTTTTACACTAACTAAAATTGATTCATTTGGTTTAGATGTAAATAAACTAGATGATAAAACGATATTATTTTCTTCAGTTTCATAATTTGCTTCTTCTCCATCAACTAGCACTAATGCGTCTAATACGTTGTTAGAAGAAGGTATATTAATTTTTATGTTCGATGGTAAAGTATTTTGGTTATAAGTGTAAATATTTTCTAAATATATAAATCTTTTAACTGTGATAGTAACCATATTAGAGTTAATTCCACTTGCCGAAGCATAAAGATTAAACGAATCAACCTCCACCTCGTCGGTAATAGTTAACATATCCCCATCGATAACAATCCCTTCAATATTCGATGGTGCGGTGTGCCATTCAACATCTTGTCTAGCACTGAGTGGAACAATATCACAAATTAATTGATAAGTTTGTCCTGCTTCCATTGTCGAAGACACTTCACTAGAAATAGTGACGCTTTCAACTTTATCGTATAACGTAAATGTTTTTGTATCGGTAAATGTTGTTTCTTCTACAGTGAGAGAGATAGTTACTATCAATTCATATTCACTCGCACTAGAAGTATAAATCTTATTACCTTCTAAAACGTATCCTTCTCCATCAATTGTATATATAATTTGGTCAATGTACTTTTCATACAAATTCATTGGATTAATAGTTACTTCAATAGAAAGCACATCACCTTTATCAATGGTTAGATCAGCATTTGCAATTTCAATGTCAAATAAGAAATAATACTGCAAATATTGGTTTAATTTTGGTTTTTCTCCTTGATTATGTGTCCAATAAGTTACATCTAAAATATCTGAATAATTGTAATTATAAAGTTCTGTTAATGAATTAAATTGGATAGAAGTAGATGATTCTAATCCATCTCCAATAAATTTTTCACTTCCTTCAATTGAGGCAAAACAATTTTCAATCGTCCCAGAATTATATCCAGCAAAGGAGCCTACTGACTCATCGCCACTTACACTTCCATAAGCAAAACAGTTAGTAATCGTGCCTTCATTTCTTCCAACTAGCCCGCCGATGATTCTAAATATATTTTCACCTGAATAATTAGTTAAATCGACGTCTGCCCAACAGTTTGAAATGTTCCCCGCGTTAAATCCAACTAGACCACCGCTATAGGAGCGAACAGAATTAGTAAAACCTTCTCTTGATGTGACACCTAAATTTTTAATGACACCAAGATTAGAGACATAACCAAATAAACCAGAATTATAAGATAATTCATCGCTTCTATTGATATATAGTCCACTGATGGTGTAACCATTGCCGTCAAACGTTCCTTGGAATGTATCGAGTAAGGCTGTTCCATCTGTCACATCGTGATATATACCGATAGGATCCCATCCCTTGCCGTCATTATATCCTTCTCCGCCCAAAGAGAGATAAGAAGTCAAGTCTATATCGTTAAGTAATATATAATACCCTTTCAACGCATCTCTATTTTCACCAATACTTGCTAAGTCCGATGCAGTGCGGATAAATTTAGTCGCGACTAATAAAGATACAGAAATTGTATTTCTAGATGTAATAATTATTATTTCGTTCTCGCCCGCAGTAAATGTATTTAAAAATGAAGGGAGAAGAGTTAATTGTTTATTTTCATCACTATATGTGTAATTTGATGCGTCCACTATTTGTTTGTTGTACATGACACCGACAAATTCTTTTGTATATTGGCTTGAAACAATCGCATCAAAATCAATGAAATAAGCGACAGGTGAATTTGAATTAAGTTCACTTGACTGCACATTATTTTTAACGCTCGCTAACTCCTTAGTCGCGGCTATAAATTCTTTTGTTAAAGAAGTGTCGTGACTTGATATTTTTACTTCAAAAATCTCTTCATTTATAACTGAATCAGTAAAGCTTATGCGACCAGTTACTGAATCGATAGATATACCGTTAGGTTCACCTATTAATTCATATTTTATTGAAAGCCCATTTGAATTAGTGGCTAAAATATAATCGCCATTGCTTATATAATCGATAGGATTGACAAAATTTAAAACTGATTGTTCTATCTCTTTTGTTAGTGTTAAAACGACATAGTCGGATTTAATATCTCCATTTTTTAAATATGCATAATATAACACTTGAGTATAATTTGGAATTGTCTCGTCAAAAGTTATGACACCACTTTTCTCGTTGAGAGAAAGTCCACTAGGTATATCGCCCGCGAAAGAATAGATGATATCATCGCTTTTTTCTTTGACGACTACTGCATCGTTATTTTTAATGACATACTCGCTTTGAGAGAATGTTAAAGAAGTTATTTTATTATTTGAACAACCTGACAATAACGACAAACTAAGAAACGCAACTGATAAAATAATATTTTTGTTTTTCATCCTTTTAATCCTCCAGCATTCGTGCTTTCAATAATGCGTTTTTGGAAGCATAAATATAAAATCAATATTGGGAAAATGGCGATGAGCATCGAGGCGAATACCATCGGATAATCTCCACTTGTATTTCCTAAACTTTCTTGTATTTTTTGTAATCCGACCGCCAAGGTTGTCATGTCGCTTGGCATAAATAATCTCGGGGTAGAATAATCGTTCCAATATGTAATTGCTTGTAAAATTGAACAAGCGATAATAGGTCCTTTTGCCATTGGAAGCATGATGGTAAAAAATGTTTTAAATCGACCAGCGCAGTCGATTTGGGCGGCCTCCATATAACTTGTCGATATGCTTGAAAAAGCTGAATAAAGAAGGATGAAATTAAATCCAAAACATCCAGAATAGAGGAATAAAACTCCTAACAATGATTCATCCATACCAAATGTTTCAAGCATGACGACTTGAGAAGGAAGGGTACCGACAATTGGCACCACCATGGTGAAGATAGCTAAACCATAAATTATATTTCTACCAATAAACTTATATTTAGCAAGGCAGTAAGCCGCACAAGCTGATAAAAATACATTTATGACAGTGCCTAATACTGTAGTGATAATCGACATAATAATCATCGACCAAACTGTTTGCCCTTCAACTTCGTAAGTGAGTACTTCGATAAAGTTCATACCGTAAAAGACTTTAGGAAAACCAAAAATATTACCAGTCATAAATTCTTCACCAGTTTTAAATGAATTTATGAGCATCCAAAGAAATGGGAATAAAAGAGTGATCGCATATATGACAAATAGACCAAAAACAAACCACTTACCAAAATGGTAACCAACATCTATTCTTTTTTGTTTCTTTTTAGGAGAGCCTTCAAACGCTACTTTTAAATCTTCCATATCAATAATCCACTCCTTGATATTTTTTTGACATTAAATTTCTTACTAGCATAATTATTGGTGCCCAAATTGCTGAGCAAAGTAAACCTTTTGCCGCGGCGGAGCAATACTGAGCAGGAGAATAAGAAGCGGTCGCTAGGAATATATCTAATGAGATAGTATAAGTATTTCCTTCTCCATTAGTTAAAAGAAGAGGCTGTAAATAAAGAGTTAAAACATTTGTCATGCCTAATATGACTAAAGTGACTATCGTCGGCCAAATGCAAGGAATGACAACGTGGATAAATTCTTTAAAATATCCAGCGTGATCTAGTTTAGCTGATTCAAATAATTCTTTAGGGATTCTTCCAATCGCCCCAGAAAGAAGAATGATGTTATATCCTAATCCAGCCCAAATACAGTAAATATACACCATTATTTGAGAAGTAGGCCAAACCGAGAAGAAATTGTCGTTAAATCCTAACCAAATCATAAAATCATATAAATAACCATATGTTGAATCAAACCCCATAGCAAATGCGAATGTAAGTGCGACTACTGGGATGATATTAGGTAAGAAAAATATCGCTCTAAAGACATTGGCTAATGGCATTTTCTTTGATAAAAAATAAGAAAATAATAAAGATAATGGTAAAGATATAAAAATAGTAATAAACGCAAAACCTAAAGAATTGAGTAGTATTACAGATGTATTATTTAGCCAACTGACACCAGTCGTATTTAATGACGAATTAAAAAAGTCATCAAATATTTTAATAAATTGGTCAAATCCAGCCCATTCATAAGTCCCATCAATTCTTCCATACTGAAAAGCGTGTATCAATGAATTAATATTGACGAAAGCCCAAGTTATAACAAACTGCAAGACTGGATATAAAAGCATGATGATGACAAAAATATAGTCTCTAGTTCTTCTACTCAAATGCTTTTTTTGCTCAGGTTTAAAAGATTTAGCTCTCTCACTAGGAGTTAAATTTTTATCTATTATTTCTTCAGTTGGTTGCAATACATTTTCTTCCATTTTATTTTCTCACCAATTCGACATTATCAACTTGAAGTGTGCTGATACTTTCTTTGTTATAAAATTCAAGACGAATAGAATAAGAATCGATAGGTGCTTTTACGTCTAGTGTATAAGTTTCCCATTCACTTGAAGTAATATTAATAGTCTTTGATTCGATCGCTCTTGAAGAAGAGGCTCCGACGAAATTTATAACAGCGTTTGAATCACTTCCACTAGATTTTGCTTTAAAAGATAAAGTATATTCATATCCTTCATAACAAGAATCGATATTCATCGTTAAGTATCCGCCTTCTTTAATACTCGCCCCATAGGAATCTTGATATCCATCGTGACTGGCGTAGCAAACTTCACTAACTTCTTTATCTTCAGTATTTAATCTCGAATAATTCCACCCGTATCCATCTTGAGGATGAGAACTGACGTATTCAAAATCACCATTAGAAATTAAATTGATTTCTGGATAAGAAACAGGGGAAGAAGGATATTCTCTTTCTAGTGCGGCATTTACCGATATGGATGCATCTTGCTCAGTAAATGGTTGCGATTCATCAAATGGTAAATATTTTACCCAATCGACTTGCATATAATCAGTTTCAAACAAAGATTCGCCAACAAATCCAGCGTTATTTGGAAACCATACACCAAGCCAAAGTCTAGATAATAAATCAGGGATAAATACATCGCTTACCGCGGTTACAATTCCATCACAAAAATAAACAATTAAGCCAGGATTTGTATACCAATCGAATCCAAATGTATGGAAATTGCCATCATTAAAATAAATTGCGTCACTTGTAATTGACTCATAATTAACATCCTTAGAAGTTGAAAATGATTCAGTAATATAATTAGTATTTAAAACATTTTTAAAAGATATGATGCCATCGTTTTTCCCGCCCGGCATTTCAATATCAATTTCGTGGTTTAAATTTTCTCCGCCGTTAGGATCTGTGATATTGTTATATGTCCAAAAAGCAGTACACGCGCCAAGCCGACCTAATGGTTTCATCTTTATTTCATATCGACCTGGACCTGTTAAAAATTTTGATATGAGGGCAGCCCCAGTATTTCTACCGTCTTTAAGCATGCCTAATCCTTTTACTTCTCCTTTGGTGTAATGTAGACCATTACCTCTTAGGAGTAATACACCATCATCGGTATAAAAAACATTGTCGGGTACGACGCCACCATTACCGTTGCCCCACGCACCACTACCGATTATCCAATTGTCGTAATCGACACCATTAGTAAAATCATCAAAAAATAAATTGTCTTCATCAAATTTTACATTATTTAAAATTCTTATTTGTTCACCAACTTCAATAGTGTCTAATGTATCTTCTTCACTAGATGAATCATTACCACATCCAAAAAGAGGTAGACAACAAGCAAAAATAAATAAAATGTTAGAAAATTTAAAATTATTCATAAATTTGTTCCTTCACATTAATAATTATAAATGATTTTTTAAAAAATAAAGCATTTTTTTGTTTTATGAAAAAATTTGTTTATCAATTTCACATTTTTCCGTTGTTTTCACGATTAATTATATTATAATGAAATTAATGATTTATTTTACAAACTTAAAAAAGGAGTAATTTTCATGAAAAAATCTTTATTTTGCCTCTTAGGTGGCACTTTATTTTTATCTCTTTCACTTTTGAGTGGGTGTGGAGGCGGACAAGAAAACGACCCAACTACTTTAAATATTGTTTGTTTAAATTTAGGTTATGGCGATGTCTGGATTAAAAACGCAGTTAGTAAGTGGGAAGAAGAAAATCCTGATTACAAAGTTAATTTAGTAGCCAGTGAAGACGCGAAAAGTTTAATATCGAGAAATATGGCGTCAAGCCACAACACTGATGACTTATATATAAGCGTCGGCACTGATTGGAGAACCTACGCCGCAAGCGGAGCATTACATCCACTTGACGATTTAATTGAAGAAGAAGTTGATGGTGTCAAAATTAAAGATAAAGTTAATGAAGAATATCAAGATTCTATATATTTTACTAATCTGGATGGTGAGACACATACTTATCGATTACCTTGGACTAGTGGTGTCGGTGGTATTTATTATAATGCAGCGATGTTTACTGACGCTGGGTGGGATGTTTGGCTTAAAGAACAATACCCAACTAACACTACTGGGGTGCCAGAAACTTATGAACAATTAACTGCTTTAATTAGTAAAATCAAAGAAGATAGAATCCCAGTTGAAGGTGATTTAAGTGCGACGGTTAGACCTTTTGTATATACCGGACAAAACACTGACTATTTTGATTACGCTGTTCTTACTTGGTGGGGACAACTTGCTGGAAAAGAAAAAATAAGTGAATTTTTAAAATATGAAAATTACACCGCTTTTGACTATACAGTCGCTGACAGCGCTTATTCATATTTAAAAGAAGCTGTAGAGCTATGGAATAATATTTTCTCTGACTCAACTAATTATGTCGAAGGTTCTTTATCTAAAACAAATCACCAAGCTCAACAAGATTTTTTAAACGGATATAGTGCGATGATGTTTAATGGTGAATGGTGCTATAACGAAATAATTAGATATATGGAAGATGGCGTTTTACCTGAAACTTTTGATTTAAAAATCATGAAGACACCTACTGCGCCTAATGCTGTCGATGAAAATATTTCTTATATTGTTGGTGAAGACCAATATATCGCTATACCTGCTACATCAACAAAAGCTGATTTAGCAAAATCATTTATTAAATTGTTAGTGTCTAATTGGGGATGTGAAAACTTCACCACCACGGCGAATGGCTTAATGGCGTACTCTTGGGATACTCAAAATTATGAGGCTCCTAATTCATTTGTCGATTCTTTAGTGGATTATAAAAATTCAACTTCCACTACTTTCACCAATTTCTCATCAAGTTTACTTTATTTAAATAATATAGTTGATGTGTGGGGTACTTCAGCAATGAGACCATTCAATGGTATATTATCTGGTACATCTAGTGTTGATCGTGCTTTTGACACAATTAAAAACGAAACACAAAGACAGTGGGAAGATTGGAAACGACAAGCAGGCATTTAAAAATGAATCCTAAAGCGGAAATATATAATCTTTTAGAGCAAATTCATAGTTGTTTAAAAACTAACCCAAAAGAAAAGACATTACCAAGTTCTTGTTATTTTCTCGATGACAATTTTATCCTTGCTCTACCTAGAAAAGATGGAGATTCCCGCTACCCATATAGCTGCGATGGATTGACTTTATGGGCTCACGCTTCTGGATATATATCGATAAATGAATCATCATTTTACCTTTTTCCTCCTACTCTTGAAGGAAGAGAACCTAGGATTATGTTTTTTGGGGGGATAAAAAATAATGATGGATATACACCTTATTCAATTACTGGTGTTTTAAATGATTTAGATGATTATTCCTACTGCGTGTTTGGTAAAAAATATGTATATTACATAAAAGAACTTAACAATGTTATTTTTGCTTTAAAACTAGGTATTAATTCTAATAAAGATATATTGATATCAGCATTTGCGTTTAACAATACTAATAAAGATATAGATATATATTTATCTTCTTACATGAATCCAATCATGGAGCATAATGCCTGTGATAGTGAAGAGAGTAAATGGTTTAAAAAATGTACACTAAATGATGACGGTTGTACTTTTTTAGGAGTTGAAGATGTTTCTAGAAATATTCATCTAACTAATTACGCAAATATTAAAAGAGCAGTAAATAGAAAAGATATTATAGTTACCTCCACTTCTTCTAAAGCTTGTTTTAGCGGGGGTAAACACATCGCTTTATATCATTCAAAAGCACTTAAGATGGGAGAGATAAAAGAAGAAAAAAAGACGACATTATTTTCTGAAACTTCTGCCTATTCCGACATTGTTAAAAGCAAATTAAAAAATAATGAATCATTACAAGTTGATTACAAAATTAATATTTCATTTAATGAAAAAGATAATGAATATTATCAAAATAAATCTTTTAAATATGAAGATAACGATGTTGAATTTATTAAACTAAAAGACACTTCATCAAACATCAAAGATTTTTGTATTGAATTTGGACCATTAAATGACAACAAATTAAACAATTCTTTATTAAACCAATTTATAAAAAATGTCATATATCAAGTAGATTATGGGGCGAATGCAAAAAACTCATCACTTATGCTTCTAGGGATAAGAGATGTATTCCAAATGGTTGAAGCGTCTTTGCTATGGGATTTAAAAAGTGCGAGAAAGATAATATTAAAATGTTTAAATTTTATTGATCCAAGTGGACAAAGCCCTCGACAATTCTCTTTACCAAGTGGAGAAGAAAATCCGCTCATGGACAATAGAGAATTTATCGACCAAGGGCAATGGATTATATCGACAATATACACCTATCTATCCTATAGCAATGATAAGAGCATTTTAGATGAGGAGTGTAAATACTGTGAACTTATCGGTTTAAAGAGCGGAAAAATATTAAATATCACCGACAGTGTGTATAAACATTTAGAAAAAATTATTAATTACCTAATAAAAAATATTGATCAAGATACTGGGTGTTTAAAAACTCTTTATGGTGATTGGAATGACGCGATTGATGGTTTAGGTCGTTCCTCTAACCAAAATGAATCTTTTGGTAATGGAGTATCGTCGATGGCGAGTTTCCACCTCTATAAAAACTTAATAGAGATGGCAAATATTACTAAATATTATAGTAACGATGAAAATAAAATAAATTATTATTTAGATTGTGCGAATAGACTAAAGAAAAGCATTAATAAACACTGCATCATATCAAAGGAAGATGAAAAAAGAATCGTTCATGGATGGGGTGAAAATAAGAGTTTCTTTGTCGGTAGTTTTAAAGATGTTGACAATAAAAATAGACACTCTTTGACATCAAATGCCTTTTACTGCATCTCTGGGCTATATGAAGATAATAAAGATATTAAAAACACAATATTAAAAGCGTATGAATGTTTAGATAGCAAATATGGTTATAAAACATTTGATGAATATTTTGATAGGGATGCGTTTAAGGTGGGGAGAATTATTAATCTACCAAAAGGCACCGCCGAAAATGCGGCGACATACATTCACAGTGTGGTGTTCGCCATTAAATCATTATTTATGCTAGATGAAGGAGAAAAAGCTTTTGAACAAATTTATAAAATTATTCCCTTAACACATAAATTCGTCTCTACTTCTCCTTTTGTCATGCCAAATTCATACATCTATAATCCAGAAATAGGTGTCGATGGAGAATCTATGAACGATTGGTATACTGGTAGCTCTAATACTTTAATTAAAACTCTCGTTTTTGATTTGTTTGGTTTAAAAGTTGATTTAACTTCAATAGTTAAGATTAAACCATCAAATTATTTTCCGTGTGACGACGCTCATCTAACTGTTCGAGTCAAAAATAAATTATTAAAAATTAACTATCAAAATATGAAACAAGGTAAAAGAAAAATAATAGTTAATGATGAAACTATTAATGATTCTTTTGATGTTTCAAAAATACAAGATGAAATAATAAATATACAAATAATCGATTAAAATAATTTAGTTTTGCATTAATTTTAATAAAAAAGGCATCAAATCGATGCCTTTTTAAATTGAACAATTATTACGATTTATTATTTGTTGTAATGACGTTTTTTGTTAATAACTATCAATAATCCAACAGTAAAAACAGCTAGAACTACGATACCAATTAAAGTTAATGTGATGACACCGCTCTTATCGTTAATAAATGTAAGTGGTGAATTAATTCGTAATGGATCGCTATTTTCAATACCAGCGTAACCTAACAAATAACTATAGAAGTGGTAGTATGTTTTTTCGCTAGTATTTTCACTATTTAATTCTTTTTCTGATAACGCTTCTAAATCAGCTTGAGTGATTTTATAATTGATGAGTTCTAAATTAGATTTGTAATTAGATATGTTGTTAGTTATTTTTTCGCAAATGCCAGTTTCACTGCTGAGTTTATCGACATAACTTATCGCACTATTGAGGGTATTAATTTCAATACCGCGTAAATATAGATAATTTGAACGGGGGTGTATACTTCATATGTGAACGCTATTTTGGCGGTCTTACCTTGAAGGGTCGTTGTAAACTGCCACGTTGAACCATTGTGGTATGCGCTTTGATTCCAAGAGCCTGCCACTCTTGAACCTTGTTTATTACTCGCATCTGCGCCATAATATGACTTTTCTCCATCATCGGTTTTAACTACTGTCCAATTACTTTCCCCTTCTTCTTGATAAAGAACTGTGACATACCCCGCTTCAGCGCCACTAAAATAGAAATGGAAATCTTGTACATTTTCTATATATCCATCACTTATAACCGCGCTTACAAATTTTGTTGTATCGCCTTCATATCCTAAAGCTTGTGCTATTTTAAAATAATCTGAATTTGTGTCAGTGACTGCCGTAATTGTCGACTGTTCAGCAGTAACTTGTACATCATTTTCATAATTTTCAGCGGAGTCATTAATGTTACCTAATGCAAGCATATTGGTGCCTGTTCTTCTTCCAAATGACACAAGCCACGTCATATCGATAGAGTCATTAAATTGAACATGGACATCCTTTTTATATTCCCAGTTAGTAGGATACGATGTCATTAAACCACTGCTGTTATCAATAATCGCATAATAATTATTTACAGTTGATGTAAGTGGTGTCTCTACCGCTTCAGCGGCCTTAAAGTTATTAGTTGTGATATTCCCTCCTAGCACAAGCGCGCCTGCTAGGAAAAAGACACCAAAACTTGTTGTAATTAAATGTTTAGTTTTAATCATTGTATTTTCCTCCTTAAAATTTCAACTGAACATTATTTATAAATTGTTTTAGCTCCATGACACTTAATTCAGCTTTTTCTTTATTTTCTGTTTCTACAAATATTCTAAAAGCTGGTTCAGTGCCTGAAAGTCTAATTAATAACCAAGAGTCGTTTTCAAAATAATATTTGAAATTTCTCGTATAGTGATCGTATTTAATTAATTTATGAGTAAATTTAGGTGGGTGAGATGAAATATATTCAATCACTTTATTAACATCCGCACTTAAAGGAATAAAGTCTTCAACAAAATAATGTTTATATCCAACCTCTTCTTTTATATCGCTAATGATTTGACTGACACTCTTTTTAAGTGCGACCACCATCTCCATGAAAAGTGCGGATGAGAAGACACTATCTTTTCCGTATAGATATCCTTTGACAGTTAATCCGCCAGAAGATTCTCCTCCGATCAAGGCGTTATATTTTTTCATCCCGGCGGTTATATTTTTAAATCCGACATCCACTTCGTGACATTTATAACCAAGTTTATTTGCAACTTTATCGACAAAAATAGAGGTCGCACAATTTTTTACTATGTCGCCTTTATAGCCTCTATATTTAACTAGATAATAATAAAGACACGCTAGTATTTCATTGTTTGAGACATAATTACCATTTTCATCGATGACACCAAGTCTATCGCCGTCAGAATCAGTAGCTAAACCAAAATCATAACCACCATCGACTACTTTATCTTTAAAATCGACACTGAGTGCTTCTTCAGTTGGATTTGGTAAATTAAAACCAAAGAATGCATCGTGCTCGCCGTGAATAATATCAAATTGTTTAATTTTTAAATCTTTTGCTAACTGAGATAGGCCAACTACACCGACACCATTCATGTTGTCATATATAACTTTTAAATTGTTGTTTTCTAATACTTCTTTATTAATAAAAGTTTTAATGTGATTTAAATACATATTAGTGTTGGAGTAATCTTGAATTAACCAATTTCTCTTGGCTTTTTTATAGTATATTGATTTTATCTTTTTAACATTTTTAACAAATTGTTCGAGTTTATTGGTGAATTCAACATCCGCGTCGTATCCTTGGCTTAAAAATATCTTTACTCCGTTAAAAAAGTAGGGATTATGTGAAGCGGTTATCATCACCCCATAATCGTTACCTAGATCGCGAGTCGCACTCATAACTGATGGGGTAGGTACACTAGAAGTATAAACATAACATTTAATATTGTTACCAGCGAGAACTTGGGCAAACCATCGGGCAAAAAAATCCGACATAAAACGATTATCATACCCAATTATAATAGGTTTTTTACTACCTTCTTCGTTGACAATATCGCTTAATCCTTGTGCGATAAGTTCAACATTTTCTCGGGTAAAATCATCTCCGATAATGCCTCTAAAGCCACCTGTACCAAAACTTATCATCTACACTAATTATTTATTAAATTTTGTTTAAAATCAATGCATTTTTTTATAAACTTAAAAAATATATTTAATTATTTAAAATTATCTTCTTATTTTCTTATCTTTATCGTAGAATTTTTTTCTATTTTTTATAAGTAGACTAACGATGATAAAAGCACTTATTAAAGATAAAACATTAACAAACACCATCGGTTGTTTGATTAAAGTATTTACGCTGTTACGCCCGTTTAATTTATTCCAATAATCAAGTAGATAATTATATCCTTCTATATATGTCTGATTAGGGCTGTTTTTTCTATGTATAGTATTTAAATTTACTTTTTCTTCTTCGCTTAAATTGTTATATTGAGTATTTAAAAACTGTTTTTCATATTCAGCGTAATTACATATATTTGTGTCATTATCAATTTTATCCATGAAATCAGATTCTCTATTGATAGAGATACCTGATACACATACACCTTGCCCACCCATAAAATACGCTAGATAGGCATAAGCAAATCGAATTTTATCAAAATTATTAACTGTTAAATTATCTATATTTCCGTCTACTTGATATGTGTCAAGATCAGTGGACGCTGTCCCGTTAGAATCTTTTAAATTGTTATAATTTAATATATTCCACGTATCACCTTCATCTATTGAATAAAGTATTAAATTTCTATACCAAGGTGCATCACTAGGGGTACCGACATTATATGAATTTATATAGAAGGTAATGTCTTTAAAATTAGTAATATCAAAGTTCATATACATCGCTTGTATATAGTAAACGTCTAATTCAAAACCATAATTTTCGATTGCGTCAGATATTTTAACAAAATTAGTTTCTTCAATAGAGCTACCGTCCATCAAATGAGTGCTAGCAAGTTCAGAGTTTGAAGCTGACTCAGGATTACATCCTAAGACAAAATTAGAATTTGAAATACCGCCATTGGATATGACCCACTCTCTATTAGAGTTATCAAAATCCATTTTGAATATGCCGTTATAAGAACTATCAGTTGTCAAAGTAGAATTATTTAATAATACTACTCCATATGAAGAATATGTATCACTTACGATTGGTTCATCTATTATTTCATTCAAAATACCTAAAAATAAATTATCGATATAAATAGTTGAATTTGTATTTAAAATCAGTTTCAAATAAAATGAATTTGCTGGACAATTGCCAAGTTTTTGACTAAATGTATCGTATTTCTCATTGTTGTTTAATATAAAATTTTTACTGTCTAAAAGCGTGTTATTTTTTGAATAATACTCTATAGATAAATTTCCACTTCCAATATAGTCAAGTTTCAAATCATAATCGTTTACATCGTAAGAAGAATCAAGAACTATTTCTAATTCTCCATTATTTAATTTTAATCCGTAACTATTGTTACCGTATTCTTCACTTATTTCATAATCACCACTTAAATCAATACCAATATTTTCATATGTTGGATTGTTTTTATAATATTCAAAATCGCCATTTGGGATTTTATTATATTCATTACTTAAATTAGAATCAGAAGGATATTCATCTTCTAAAGCGACAATACCGGGATTTAAATTATCATTAGGAGTGTAGATTTGATTTTTAAACGGGATATATTTTACATAATCTATATCCATATAAGCTGAATCAAATAAAGGTTCACCAACAAAATCTACATTATTAGGAATCCACACGCCAACCCAAAGTCTAGTTTCTAAAAATGGGACGTTTGTCGTCGATGTGGCGAGCAGTTCACCATCGATATAATAATTAATTAATTTATGATTAGCTGAATAATACCAGTCAAAACCAAAAGTATGATATTCATCATCTGATAAATAATAATCTAATACTTTCTGATTTGAAGTTGCATTACCAATATAATTGGTAAATAGCACATTATTAAATGAATTATAGCCCTCAATTTTACCTGGTAATTCAATATCTATTTCATGATTATTTCCATTTTCATCTTCTGTATAAGTCCAAAAAGCATTACATATACCTACTCGAGGGGCAACTTTCATTCTTATTTCATATCTACCAGGAGCAGTTGTTTGTTTAAGTACGAGGGCTCCGCCAGTAAGTGAGCCGTCTGTTACACTTCCAACACCATTAAATTCTTCTTTGGCGTAATATTCTCCCCTTGCGTAGAGCCTAGCTATTCCCTTATTGGTGTTGTATTTAACGTTCTCTGGTATCACCCCGCCATTGGTTCGTCCATTAACTTCTCCCCAAGCCCGCTTAGAAATGTACCAATTTGAAGAAGAAATACCGTTAGAAAAATCATCGTAAAATTGATTGGCGTAATCAAATTGTTCACCTTCTAGTAAAGGTAGAGAATTTTCACTTAAATTTTGTCTTATATTTGCCGAAGAAATATTGGCGATAAATAGCGACGATAAAATCGAAATAACTGCTAAAATTTTCATATTTTTTCACTTTCCTAAAAATCTATTTATATTCTACAATAAAATGATGTAAAAGCAAGTGTGATTAATATAAATTAAAAAGCACCTAAATGTTAAAGGTGCTTCACAATTATTTTACTAATAAGTCTTAGATAAATTTATTGACGCGCTTCGACAAAATTTCTAAATTCTTCTATTTCTTCTAATGAAGTAAATTTTGCCATGAAGAATCTATTTCCCATTGCCCCAGAGAATACTTGTGGATATCTTCCGTGATGGCAAATGTTGAGGCGGTATTTATTTAACACCTCATCGTCGCTATAAACGTAATTTACTCCATCTCTTCTCGTCGCACATCCAGCGTAAAATTTTGGCCAATTCATATTTTGCCTATTTTCATCATAGGCGATTGAATCTCCATAAATTTCATAGCAAGATACACTGTTGGCGAAGTTGATAAGATCTGGGGTATATCCTCCGGCAGGACGCATATTCGTTTCAAGTGCGACAATCTCGCCTTTTTTAGCTAAATTTTTTGCGGCCTTATTAAGGACAAAAAATTCAAGGTGGAAAAATCTATTTTTAACATTGAAGGCTTTTATTACTCTCCTACCTATATCTTCTAATTTTTTATTTACTTTAGGAACTGTGTAATAAAATATATCGCTCTTATTTTCCACCACATCCGCTACTGAAGGAGGGAAGACATTACTCGTACAAAATATAACTTCTGCTTTAGAATTGCTCACCCCGTCAAAACTGACGATATTGCCGTCTAGATATTGCTCGGCTATATATTTGACATTTGGGTTTTTAACTTCTAAGAAATGTTTTAAGTCATCGAGATTATTGATTTTAAAATCACCTTCCGCGCCTACTCCCATATCAGGTTTAGCAAAAATTGGATAGCCGACTTTTTTAACAAATTCTTTCATTTGCTCTAAAGAATCAACTAGAGTCCACTGAGCAACTTTAACGCCTGCTTTCTCATAGTATTGTTTCATGAGAGATTTATGTTGATAAAATTCTAACTGATGAGGTCTAACCCCATTAGGCACATTAAATATTTCTCTTAATTTCGCATCTTTTTCTAACCAATATTCATTGTTGCTTTCAATGTAATCAATTTGACCATATTTACTTAAAAAATATTTAACCGCATTTACTTCATTATCAAAATTGTCCATGTTGTAACATGTGTAATATTCATCGAGGCTATCTTTCAGCCCTTGCGGTATTTCATAATAAGGTGCATCACCTATACCTAAGGTGATAAATCCACGTTTTTTAATTGCTTTGACAAACTGATAATATGAATCTGGGAAATGTGGTGATATAAATAGAAATTTTTTCATTTTTTAAGCTCCCTTGTTTATAATTATATTATGATGAAATTATATTTCATTAACAAAAAAATAAAAGGGATATATCATGGGTAATAATTTTTTAAAGCAATCGGTTATTTATCAAATATTTGTTAGAAATTATTCTAAACAAGGTACTTTTAAAAAAGTGATGTTAGATCTCGACAGAATCAAAGATTTAGGCGTCGACATCATCTATTTAATGCCTTTTCAACCAATTGGTAAAGTAGGTAGGAAAGGAAGCGTTGGGTCGCCATATTCGATATTAGATTATAAAGCTATTGATAAAACACATGGGACGAAAAAAGATTTTATTCAATTAGTTAATAAAATACATGAATACAAAATGAAAATTATAATCGATATAGTGTTTCACCACACCGCGAAAGATGCTTTATTAAAAAAGACACATCCTGAATATTATTACCATAAACCTGATGGTGACTTTGGTAATAGAGTAGGTGAATGGGATGATGTAATAGATTTAGATACAAAAAGAAAAGATACACAAGAATATCTATTGTCCGTCTTAAAATACTGGCTAGATTTAGGGGTTGATGGGTTTAGATTTGATGTCGCTAGTTTAATTCCTATATCATTTTTTAAAAAGGTAAGAAGGACATTTGGTAGAAAAGTTATCTTATTGGCAGAGAGCTGTGAAGAGAGTTTTATTAAATATTTAAAATCACAAAATCAAGTTGCCCACGAAGATGAGGAACTATATCCTACATTTGATATATCGTATGACTATGATACTTATCCGTATTTAAAGCAATTTTTAACTGGAGAAGTTAAGACGATTGATAAGTATGTTGATGCAATTAAGAATAGATATAAAATACTACCACAAGGTTATATAAAAATTAATTGTTTAGAAAACCATGATCAAAAACGAATCGCCTCATTAGTTAAAAATCAATTTATGCTTTGCAATTTGCTTGCCTTCTCATTTTTTATCGAGGGCACCCCTTTTATTTACATGGGTGAAGAATATGCCGATGATAAAGATGTACCTTTATTTGAAAAAGAACCTTTAGATTGGAAAAAATATAATAAAGGGGGTCAAAATTTATACAAATTTATTAAAATACTTGCACAAATCAAACATTTATCATTTTATTCGCGTATAAAATCTTTTGATATTGATCACGACGGCCTATTAATCCGCGCGACTCTAACGGATAAGTTCAATAATAAGCTTATCGGTTTATTTAATTTAAGTGATAATTTTGTAAGCACAAAAATTGATAACGGCACATATATAGATTTGATAAGAAGACTATATGTAGATGTAGATGATAATACCGTTTATGTAAATTTGCCACTGATATTATTAAAAACGGGGGGACAACAATGAAGAAAAAAAATCATTTATCACTTTTATGGAAGATACCACTTGGAATCATATTATCAATTATCATATTGCTGCTATTGATATTTGTTTCTTTTAACCTATTAAAATATCCTATTTATTCATCTTATTACGGGGCGATGGAAAATCTAGGGACGATACCTGGATTAAATAACAATTTTGTTCCTCAAGGTATATGTGTAAGCGAAGAAAATAATTTATATCTTTTCAGCGGTTACACAAGTTCTAATCTCGCTTCTAGAGTGTATGCGAAAGATGAAAACGGAATAAGAAAATATGAAGCATATCAAAATAACACTCCTTTTAAAGGCCATCTAGGCGGCATCGCGTGCGATGATGAAAATGTCTATCTTGCTTCTGATGATCACATCTTTACAGTTAAATTATCTTTATTTTTAAATAATCCAGGACGTATAGAAATAGGAAGAGGTATCGAAGTTAACAATCAAGCAAGTTTTGTTTTTACCGATGACAATTATTTATATGTTGGTGAATTTAATGATTCTAAAAATTATTTTACTTCTCACCCTGTTAAAGTGGATGAAAACACTACCTACATGGCAATATGTACAAAATATTCTTTAGATGATTTATCTACTCCTATTGAAATTTATTCTTTACCAAATAAAGTTCAAGGATTCGCCATTGATGAGAATGGAGGGATTATGTTATCTACTTCATATGGCTTAGCTAATTCTAATTTATATTATTATGAACAAGAAGGTATAGTAGAAAGCGACACCATTATAGATGGGCTACAAGTTAAAATATTAAAAGATTATTCTAAACATTTAATTACACCACCGATGAGTGAAGATTTAGATTATTCTAATGGTAAATTCATCACTTTAAATGAAAGCGCATGCAACAAATATATATTTGGTAAATTTTTCTTTGCTACTTATTATTTTGGAATAGATATTAATAAATTTTAATAATTGACATCTATTTTAATTACACTTATATCATCTACAACTTTATAACGAGGATATTTAGAACAAAAAGTATCGAGATAAGTGTTTTTAATTATTTTAAATATAACCTTACTAACGTTTATATTGTGCTTAAACATCGCGCCAAAATCTTTATATATTTTAAATACTTGATACGCGTCAGCAAACCCATCGGTATACATGTATATAGTCTTAATTTCAAATGGATCAAAATAAGATACTTTAAATATAAATTTACCTTGTCTTAATGGGGCGTAAATAAACGCCATATCGTCTTTAATCGCATCTTGATATTTTTGTTTTACTTTCTTTTCTATTTCAACTTGATAAGGCATCATGTCGTACAATTTATTTTCTTTTTTAAAATCTCTCATCATCTGATTAGCCTTCTCATCAATATTTGAAAAATAAGGTTCTCTCATTCTTTTTAATGAACCATCTTTACCTAAAATAGCAATCTCAGTATTACCAATATAAGATAATTTAATCTTTTTACTTTCAAGTTCAAACACCGCGATAGAAGCGACAGGAAGCGGTTTATTTTCATCCCCTCCTAAAGCGATATATTCTTTTAAAGCATACGAAGATATAATAGTTAATTTTTTTAAAACATCTTCTTCATATTTTTTAAGATTCTTTTTGATAAAAGAGGCAAACCAAACACCGTCGCTTGCAAAATCACCAAACGGCTTAACAGTCGCTTCAACGTCAATAACTACTGCATAATTTGAACCGATAATGCATCTATCTTCGTTAAAACGATGTGACTTTTTTGAATATGGAGTAATAGTGTAATCAAACATGTTATATTTATAATACCATTTCTAATATTAACATTACCATAAAACCGACAATAAATGACCAAACACCATAATGAGATAGTTTTCCACTTATTGATTCAGGAAGTATCTCATCTAATGTTACATATATCATCATGCCCGCGGCTAAAGATAAAAGCCAAGGCATAAGAGGAACAAACCAACTTGCAATAAATAAACCTATGATGGCGAATAAAGGCTCTACGACACCAGTTAAAGTACCTAATAAGAAAGATTTAGCCTTACTTACACCTAATCCATAATAAGGGATAGATACCGCCGCGCCTTCTGGTATATTTTGTATAGCGATTGCTAAAGAAAGAGCTAATAGAGAAGTGACATATTCTCCACTTGTCGAAGATAATGCTAGCCCGGCAGCAAAACCAACTGATAGTCCTTCAGGAATATTGTGCAACGTAATGGCGATAAAAAATTTAGTTTGTTTAGAATATTTCTCACGGTGAACTCCTTCATCACTATTGGTGGATAGATGGATATGAGGGATTAAAATATCAAGTAAATATAAAATTAAACAACCTAATAAAAATCCAACAACAATTGGTACAAATTCCCAATGTTGATAAAAATCTAACGCTCTAACTTCTTCACTCGCCGGGATGAGTAGACCAAAAATAGAAGTTGATAACATCACCCCGCTAGCGAAACCTAAAACGAGAGTATTGACCGCATCGCTAAAATTTTTCTTAAAAAAGAAGACGGCTAAACTACCTAATGTCGTTCCTAAAAATATTGCCGATGCTCCTATGATAAATGCAGTTATTGGTGTCATATTCAAATTATAATTGAAGTAAATTTATTAGACAAATAATATGAATTATAAATTTAAAAAATAAGTGTTAATTAATAAAAATTGTGCAAAACTCGTTTAAATTAAATAAAATAGCAAGAAATTTTTAAATTGATATCAATTATTGATGGGAAGATTGTCCATCTTCGCCATTTTGATTTTGAAGATTATTTAATTTAGTTTGAGTGTTATCTAAATTATCGTGGGTGCTCTCAATTGAAATCGCCCCAGAATGATAAGTGTTATTGATATTATTATTTAAATTACTGTTATTGATGTTATTATTTGTTTGACTTGCTAGATTTGGATTTAAATCTTTATCTTGCATACATAGCATTAAAATACCTGCGACTAAATAGCAAAATATCAAGACGCATATGGCGATGGGGATTAACTCTTTTTTAGTTTTTACTTTGCTTAATTTTATACATCCGATGACTGCGAACGTAATTGATAAAATGTAGAAGACGACACTGCTGAGTGTTTCAATATTAAAATATCTAAATAAAGATATCAATTCAAATATGATGAGAACACTTGATATTATCCCACTTAATATCAATAATATTTAAGACGCAACTTTCATAATATTTTCCCTCTTTTTTAATTATATATAAATATCTAGTGCTTTTTAATGATTAGGGTGTACGTATTTTCATTAATCTAAACTTTCATTTGATGCATCGCTTACAAATCTATTAATTGAACCAATATGGTGCTTGTAGTTAAAACTAATAATATCTTTTTAATTTATCTTCTTTCTAATTGATATTCAGTGATTATTGTTTTGTCATTTTGTTGAACTGTAAAACTAATAATATTTTCCAATGGTGTGTAATGAATAAAAGTTAAATCGAATATGTTATTTTCGGCTTTAATTTGAAATTCTTTCCAATGTGTCTCTTCGACAAAGAAATCATAACATTTAATTGGAATTAACTCCTGTGTCTTTTCATCTAAAATTCTTAAATCAAAAGACAAAAAAATTTCTTCGCGTTTATAGTTTCTTTTTGACCACGGATCTTCAAAAACATTATATTCTTGGCTTTCAAACTCTTCCCTACTAATAACTTCAAGTTTTATGGTAAATTCGTTAAAAGTTTTCTCTTCTTCATCTTTAAGAACATTAAACGGAAAATACTCCCCGGGTAAAATTGGTTTAAAAGATGAGGCACACGACGTCAAAGATATGCTCAAAACCAACACAGATAGCGTTAGACAAAATCTTTTAGTAGTAGACATTATCCCATCCTTCCAGCTTGCAAATAGACAAACAAAATAATCGTGTACAGCTATTTTTATTATATCATATTTGTACATTTTTAGAATTACTAGTCTAAATATTTCTACCATAAATATTTTATAAAAAAGGTGATGTTTAAATTACATCACCTTATAAAGAATTTTATTATTGATTGTTCTTTTTATCTTTTTCTAATTCTTTTTTTATTTTCTTTTTGATTCTTTTAACCTTAGATGCTGATGCACAGTTCGCACACGCGATTGAACGACCTTGCATCTTAGGCCTAATGAAGGAGAAATATATGATTACTCCTAAAATTAGAATGACTGCAATCAATATGACTATATCTGTCCCACTCATATGCTAGTTACCCCCATACCAATAATTCCAATGATGGACGCTAAAACCCAAGCTAAGCCTGTTTGGAAAGCAATTGCACTCCAAAGTTGCTTGTTAGATGCAAATTCTCTTCTCATCGCACCAATCGCCCCGAAGCATGGTGCAGAGAATAAATTGAATACCATAAATGCATATGCACTCCAACCGTTAAAGAATGAGAATAGCGATGTCGCAAATACATCTCCACCTTCCGCGACAGCAGCAATTGTTTCCATCGATGATACGACTTGTTCTTTTGCCACCAATCCTTGAATTGCTGAGACACTTGCTGCCCAAGATAAATCGCCAAGCATCGGATAGAAAATCCAAGCGATACTTCTACCAATATTGGCTAATAATGATTCTTCAATCGTATAAATTTCACCATCGATATAATTAAAGTTCCAAGTGAATGAGGCTAAGAACCAAACAATTACTGAACAAAGTAGAATAATCGTGCCTGCTCTTTTAATAAAGGCAAATGTTTTATCAAATACATATCTAGCTACATATCCAGCATTTGGTGCTTTATAAGCAGGGAGTTCTGCTACAAAAGCTGAATGTGAGCCTTTAAAGAACAATTTTTTAATGATGACACCACTTATCAATATGACGACGATTGCTAAGACATATAAAGATAAGGTGACAAGCCAAGAAATACTTGGTGAGAAGAAATATCCAGCAAATAATGAAATGATTGGTAATTTAGCTGAACAAGGAATGAAAGGAGTTAATGTAATGGTTAATTTCTTTTCATTTTCATCTTCGATAGTTCTACTTGCCATAACTCCAGGAACTGAGCAACCACTACCGACGATAAACGGGATGAGCGATTTACCACTTAATCCAAATTTGTGGAAAATACGATCGAGAAAGAATGAAATACGTGACATGTATCCAGTTGTTTCTAGTATCGATAAACAGAGGAACAAAATCATGATTTGAGGAACAAAGTTTAAAACCGCTCCTACGCCCGCTATCATACCATCACTAACCAAGCTAGCAGCCCATTCGCTAGCGTTTAAACTCAATAATGATTCATGCAACCATGGACCTAAACCCATTATATTAAATGGAGCAGTCCAAACGATTCCAAAGAAATTAAATTCAATCTCTTCAGCCCCGTTAAATAGTGAGTCGATAAGACTGACAGTAAGTCCACCGACAAGCCCGACTGATAAAATATATACAAGCGCCATAATAACTATAAAAATCGGTATAGCGGCCCACTTGTTTAAGAATATTTTATCTAATTTATCAGTTATCGCATTTTTCTTATTAAGTGCGATAGTTACACTTTGTTTTTTAATATTAGCAATATAGTCATAACGTTGAGATGCAATTAATTGTTCAACATCCATGTCATGTTCTTTTTCAATAACACTAATTTTTTCTTTTGTAGATTCTTCTAGTGCATAATGTTCATACATCGGATCTTGTTCTATAACTTTAACCGCATCAAATCTTGAATCTAATTCATAATTAGTTTTTACTTCACTGATGATTTTTTCTAAATCGTCAGTGTATATTTTATTGTGATTATTTTTAATGTATGTGCCGTTTCTTAATAAAGAGACTAATTCATCTATACCAGTCTTTTTCTTCGCGGATATCGTGACGACACTTGCCCCTAGTAAACTAGAAAGTTTATCTGTATTAACATTAATACCTTCTCTTTCTAAAATATCACTCATATTAAGGGCGACTATAACATCGGTATTTAACTCTAACAATTGAGTAGTTAAATATAAGCTTCTTTCTATACATGTCGCATCGACGATGTCGATGATGACGTCTGGCTTTTCATTCACCGCATAATTTCTCGATATCTCTTCTTCTGATGTGTAAGGAGAAAGAGAATATACTCCAGGTAAATCGACGACGACGATGTCGGTATTTTTAATGTGGCCTTCTTTTCTTTCAATCGTGACGCCTGGCCAGTTACCAACCTTTTGATTAGCCCCCGTAAGCGCGTTGAATAATGTTGTCTTACCAGAGTTTTGATTTCCTACTAACGCGACTTTCATATTATTTAATCACCTCGATATCTATTTCTTTCATATCTTCTTTTCTAATACATAGTTCATAATCTCTAATCTCTATGTCGATTGGATCTCCTAATGGGGCAATTTTTTTCACGCGAATAATTACACCTTTAGTAATACCCATATCGAGAAGACGTCTTCTCAAAGCCTTGTTATCATTATGCATATTTAAAACGACACATCTTTGTCCACGTCTTAAATCACTTAAATGACCTTGTTCACCAACCTTGAGATGTTTTCTTTTTTCCTTTGGCATAAGTCTCTCCTTCTTTTTAATTAAAAAGTTAACCGCAGTTAATTTTCATATAAATAATATAAAGAGAAAAAATCAAAGTCAACAAAAAATTAATTAAAGTTAACTTTTTAGATGCAAGCCATTTGCCCAATAAAATAAAAAAGAATATAATCAATTATATGAGGCAAGGCGATAATCGTTTAACTAAATCGATTGAAGACTATATCGAGGCAATTTTAATACTCGAACAAAAAGGAGAAAATGTCCAATCAGTAAAAATTGCCCATTTTTTAAATGTCTCTAAGCCAGCGGTGTCTAAAGCGATGAATGAACTTCTTCAACTCGGCTTAATTGAAAAAGTTTCATACGGCGATATCCATTTGACAGAAAGAGGTAAACATGAAGCAAATAAAGTTTATGAGAAGCATATAACGATAAAAAAATTTTTACTCCTACTTGGTATAGATGAAGAAAACGCTGAGCACGATTGTTGTTTAATCGAACACGTTATAAGTGAAAAAACTTTTGACAAAATTAAAGAATTTGTTTCAAAAAATGCATAAATCACCACTATATTAATTATTTTTAAATAAAATTAATCCTCATTTAATTTCAATAATTCTTCAAAAATATCATCTAGATTGCAAGTTAGTTCGTTTTTAAATTTTTCTAACTTATGATTTAAGTTTTTGCAGTTTTCAAGGGCAATTAAATATTTAGGGACTAAAAATTCGTAATGATCTTCTTTTTTAGGATTAATTTTTAAAACATTGGAAGTTAAATTATTTATATATCGTTTTTTATTCACCCATTCGTTGTTAATAATTTTACCTTTGTTTGGAAGAATGTATTTTTTATAAGCATTTTCTTTATGCATAAGTAAATATAATTCAAAAGCAGGATGCGTATATCCAAACTTAATAAAAGGATATTTTCTCATGATTTGTTTCATTTTTTTAATGTGCTCATAAGCATCTTCTCTAAACACATCCAAGTCGTAGAATATGTATATTCTATCTTTCTTATTGTCAAATAGAGGTAGTCTAGATTTAAATTCCACTGCCTTATCGACTAATTTATAGACATGCGACACATGCTTATCCGCGTCTATCTTATCTAAAAATTCAATATCGACATTAGGGATATTATGAAATTCATCGAGTTTAAAAATCGCGAGTATATAATATTTTTCAGTCTTTTCTCCCTCCATCAAAAAATATATCTTTGGATATGTTTGCACTCTTTTATGTGGACGCGTTAACGGGAATGGGGCAAGTGCCATATCAATCATCGATCCCTTTAATGAAATGTGGGATAGCCCCAAAACGCCCATAAATATAGTCTTGGGCTAAATTTGTGTCGCTCCTTGAAACAAATGATGTAAGAGGGTAGATGCTGCTACCTTTATTTTTATATTCATTTTGGATAAACCATATCTCATCGACTCTTAAATATTTGTTCATGAGATTTGGTAGATGAGTGGTGAATATAAGTTGGGAATTATTATTATTTAAATTTTTAATCGCATTTTCTATGAAGCGGTACGCTAAAAGGGGGTGCATACTCCTTGTTATCTCATCGACTATATACACCGCTTCTGGATTAGTGTTTAACAATATGCTAGAGAGAAAGAATACTCTTTTCGTGCCATCCGATTCTTCAAATAAATCAAATTGAGAAGTCTCATTGCCTTTATGTACCGATATAAGTCTATAAAAAGAAAGGGGTTTATTTTTATATTTTTTAACAATAAATAATTCATTTAATAATGATAAGGCTTCAATTGAATCATCTTTTATTGATAAATTAAGTCTAGTCAATACCTCATTAAATAAATTGGTTGGTAGAGATTTTGCTAAATCTTCTAAAGTTATAGGCACCAATTTTATCTTTTCAATGCCGGTTTGCATCTTTTTTAATAATGAAGATATTTGATTGATACTTTCATCGTCTTTTAAATGCATCATATTAATAGAGCTAGATGAAGATATTATCAATAGATCGTTATAAAAAAATTCATATGCTTTTTTAAAAGGATTTAACGTCGGACTAGTCAAATTTTTACCTTGATTAATAAAACTTAAAAAAGGGATGTTTTTTGCACACACCATTTTATAATCTTCAAAATATATATTAGCCCTGTGATCTTTGTTATTTATTATTTTGTCGTGGTATATTTCTTTTTCTTGCTTTTTAGAAGTTAAAACATTAGCTAAATATTCTTCTTTAATTTCACCATCTTTAAAATTGACAATAAGCGCGTATCGATAAATCTTGTCATCTTTAGAAAAGACGATGTCAAAAATAGTGTCTTCTTTTTCTTTACCTCTAAAGGCAAAGTCATTCATCAGTGGTGAGACACCATTTAAAACAATATTTTTAAACACTGATAAAGCGGTTATAAAAGATGTCTTCCCTCCCGCATTAGGTCCATAAATTGCGCTGTATTTTAGGATAGTTAAATTTTTAATTTGCTTTATATGCTCAGGATAATTTTTGAATTTGGCGGTAGTTATCATCGAAAATATATTTTCTTGATAAAAAGATTTAAAGTTTTGAATTTTAAAAGAAATAAGCATACATATACCTCATAAATTTATTATAGCAATAATTTTATGAATAAAGTATAAAATATGCTTATTTAGTTATAGATTTGTAAAATGATATAACAAAAATGTTAATTAGTAATTATTGTTGTAACTTTTTAATAAAATATCGTATATCTCGTCATGGTTGATTTGTTTGTATCCACCACCCAAGGCGCATGTATCAGCGATAGGTCTAATCATATCTTCTTTTACACCTAAATCTTTAATAGAATAGATCATGCCAGAACTGACGATAAAATCTTTTAAAGCATCGAGACCTTCTAAAGCAATTTGCTCATCTGTTTTATTTGTTTCTTCGACATTAAATACATTAATCGCGAAGCGTTTAAATTTATCTAAACCATATTTATATATATGTTGATAATATGGGACAGATATCGCGGCTAGCCCCATTCCATGCGCGCAGTCGGTAAACGCGCTGATTTGGTGTTCGATCGCGTGCACTTCCCAGTCCTGCTCTTTAGAGCACCCCACCAATGTATTAAGTGCGAGGGTAGCGATCCACATTATATTGCTTCTCGCTTCATAATCCTTAGGATTTTCAATGGCGTTTTTAGTGTTTTTAATCGTCGATTTAATTAACGCTTCAATCAAATCGTCGCTGACGTTGTCGTCATGACCACTGAAATATTGTTCCATCAAATGGGACATGATATCAAATATACCTGACTTCATTTGATAAAGTGGGACTGAATAAGTATATTCTGGATTTAAAATAGAGAATTTAGGATAGACACTTGATGGGAAGACGCGTCCTACTTTTAAATTCTTTACTTCATGAGTTATAACTGAGCCACCATTCATTTCTGAACCAGTTCCCACCATCGTTAAAATAGAGGCGACTGGTACAGTCTTATTGTCTAGCGCTTCTTTTTTTAACCAATATTTTTCAAATGGTTCTTCTTTAGAGTAGGCGCTTACAGATACACCTTTAGATAAATCGATGACAGAGCCTCCTCCAACTGCAAGAATTAAATCGATGTCGTGTTCTTTTACCATCCTCGCCCCTTCCATCATCTTTTCATATGTTGGGTTAGGCATGACTCCACTTAATTCAAAAACATTTTTATGACATTTATTTAAGATGTCGATAACTTGGTCGTACAAACCGATTCTTTTAATTGAACCACCGCCATAGACGAGCAATATATTATCTTTATATTTTTTTAATTCTTGCTCTAAATTGTTTAATGAATCTTTACCAAAATAAATTTTGGTAGGATTATGAAAAACAAAATCAAACTGCATATTATTACCTCCGATGAAAATTATAAATCAAATTATATTAAAAGCATATAAGTGAGAGGATTTGTTAATGATAACCAATGTGGTACATATCCTAAAATAATTGAGCCAAATATGACAGAAACTGAAACTATTAAAAAACTAATAGGCAGTTTATATGTTCTAAAATAGAACAACATGCTAAAACCAATATACATGCCAATAATTAATACTAAACACAAAATGTAAAGAAGTATCGAACTTATGTCACTAGAAGCAAGTAAGACAGTAACTTCAAATAAAACACATCCTAATATGAGAGGTAGACTAACTTTATATCCAAACCATGAAGAAGATATATCGTTGACCTTTTCAGCTTTGAAATATTTTTTATAGAAAATAAATATACCAAATATACAAGAAGCAGTTAAAACCACCAAGAAGACACTCCTAGTAATTAACATATTAGAATCGATATTAGTCACCTCGACTGGCATACCACTTATAAGAGAATCGCTATAGGTGGCAATAGGGATAATTAAAGCATAAAAAGATAAGAAACTATTCGCGTATTTTACAAAATCAAAGTTATTAAATTCTTCATAGAAGGCACCTATAAGTCTAAAAGGCATATAGCTTATTAAAAATAAGGCGATAGTCCCTAATATTTGAATAAATACACCGTCTCTATCATTATTACCTTGGGTGTATAAAAAAGTATTAATTAAAAATACGCATAATACCATTAATAAAGTTATAGGTATAACCCAAAGGAAATGCACCAAGTTAGGGAAGAGATTAATTTCCATCCCGCCGAACACACTGATGACACTTAAAAACACAACAAAAGATATAAAAATGTGAGAAATGCTAATTTCAAATATCCCCACTAATATTTTTAACCACACTAAATTTTTTGTATTGACGGGGAGGGATAAATAAATGTCAGAACTCCTTTTATCTTTAAGCACTCTAAGTTGATAAGAAGGCATGATAAATGCGTAGAAAAGCATCATAATAATTAACACTATCACGCCGTTTAAAGGTGACCTAGAATAATACTCTAAATTAGTAAAACTATAATTTAATTTAATGACTAAAAATGCAATTAAAGATGAAATAATAGTGACAAAAAATAGAAGCGGTAAGGTCGTCTTAACAAAATAGAAAAATACATTCTTCTTATTCATCTTTATAACCTCTATTTTTTACTTCATTCATGAAAAATTCTTCAAAATTCATCGGTATAGTTTCAATAAAGTCAGGGTGAAGTTTATTGATAATATCCGCTTTTATTTTCTCTTCATCCCCTGCGATGACAACCTTATAAACACTACCTTCTTGTTTGAAATATGAAGGATTAAATTCTTTAAATACTTTCTCATCAACGTGGTTTTTAAATAACATTTGATAAGTTTTAACTTCTTCTTGTACTTGTTTATTTTCTTCGCCCGACACTGTTATGTGGTTGTTGTCTATCAAACCATATATATCACAAATATCTTCAAGTTCTTTTAATGAGTGGGAAGAAATAATCACAATACTTTTGTTATTTGTCACCATTTCACTTATCGCTTTTTTAAACGTTAGTCTCGCCATTGGATCAAGACCATCAAAAGCTTCATCTAATAATAGATATCGAGGAGCGATAGAAAGGGCAATACAAATAAATAATTGTCTCTTCATCCCTTTAGAAAATTTATCGATGTTTTTGGCGTTTATATCAAGCTTAAATAAATCGATATAATGATGCATCTTATAGATGTCGAGATTATAAAACTGTTTATAAAATTCAATTAATGATTTAATCGATGAATTACGAGGATAGAAAGGATCTTCATTTAAGAAAAATAAATCTTGTCTAACTGACTCATCGACAAAATTATTTTTACCATCGAATAATATGTCGCCATTATCGCTTTTTAAAATGCCACTTATTAGTCTTAATAAGGTAGTCTTGCCCGCACCATTGATGCCGACTAGACCAAAAATATTGCCGTTTTGTATTTTGATATTAATATCATCTAGAACATGTTTTTCACCAAATGATTTGGATAAATGTTTAATTTCAATCATATATTAATTTTAAAATTTTTAACTAAAATTATAAAGTTATTTTAAAAAGCACCGCAAAACATCAGTATTTAATGCAAAAACGGACTATTTTTTAAATTTAAAAGCGCTTTCCACTAACGAGAGAAAAAATGGATGCGCGTGATTAGGTCTAGATTTAAATTCTGGATGAAATTGACATCCGACATAGAAAGGATGATTGTCTAGTTCAATCACTTCCACTAATTTTATCTTAGGATTTATCCCAGTTATTTGCATCCCGTTATTGATGAATGATGAGATGTATTCATTATTAAATTCATAACGGTGTCTATGTCTCTCACTTAATGGAAATCTTTTATAATATTTAAATACTTTAGATGTTTCTTTTAATTCTAGTTCATAAGCACCTAGTCTAAGTGTCCCACCTAAATCTATGCCCTTGTATTGGTTAGGAAGTAGATGTATTACTGGGTTAGAAGTATTCTCGTCAAATTCTATCGTATTCGCGTCTTTTAAATTTAGTACATTTCTAGCAAATTCAACCGCCATTAACTGCATACCTAAACATATACCAAGAAGTGGAATATTATTTTCTCTCGCGTACTTCAAGGTGACTATTTTCCCTTCAGTGCCTCTTTGCCCAAACCCACCTGGTACGACTATCCCATCCGCGTCTTTTAACATTCCAAAAACATTGCCTTCATTAACATCTTCACTATTTATCCATATGATATTTGTTTTAATACCTAATTTGTATCCAGCAGCTTTTATCGCTTCAGATACCGATAGATAAGCATCGTGAAGAGAAACATATTTACCAACTAAAGCAATATTTACTTGTTGTTTTAAATTTTTAATATTTTTAATTAATAATTCCCAGTTAGATAAATCTAGTGGGGCGGTTTCTAATTTAAAATGTGAACAAATTTGCTCATCTAATTTTTGTTTTGCTAATTCTAAAACAACTTCATATATTATCTCGACATCCTTACAAACAAAGACATGTTCGATATTAACGTCGCAAAATAAAGATATTTTATCCCTTATGTCTTTGTTGATATTTTTCTCACTTCTTAAAACAATAAAATCAGGTTGAATTCCTAATGAGCCAAGCTCTTTTACCGAATGCTGTGCAGGTTTAGTTTTCATCTCGCCAGAAGAAGGTAGAAATGGAAGCAACACTGTATGGATAAATAAAGTATTTTCTTCTCCTAATTCTCTTCTAATTTGTCTTATTGCTTCTAAAAATGGAAGAGATTCTATATCCCCAACCGTGCCACCAATCTCGGTGATAATGACATCCGCCCCACTATTTTTTGCAGCCTTTTTTATATGCTCTTTTATCTCATTGGTGATGTGAGGGATAACTTGAACAGTCTTACCTAAATATTTACCTTCCCTCTCTTTTTTTATGACGTTTTGATAAATGCGCCCTGAAGTAATATTGCTAAGTTTAGTTAAACTTTGGTTAGTAAATCTCTCATAATGACCTAAATCTAAGTCAGTTTCAGCCCCGTCATCAGTAACGTATACTTCCCCGTGTTGATAAGGGGATAAAGTGCCTGGATCAACATTGATATATGGATCGAGCTTTTGCATAAAAATAGATAAACCTCTATTTCTTAAAAGTCGTCCAACACTACTTGCGATTATACCTTTGCCTAAAGATGAGACAACACCTCCGGTAATAAAAATAAATTTACTCATAAAAACTGCTCCTAGATAATAAAATAAAAAAGGCCTTTGTGGGGTGCCCTTTTTATTTTAACAAAACATATGTCAAAGAATAAATAAAAAACAGTAGTTATTTTTTAAGCGAGTGAACCCATCGGATCCCAAGGTTCTAATTCAATCGGTTTTTCTTTTAATGATTCTAATTCTTCTTTTGTTAAATATTTTTTATTGATGACAGCTTGATAGACAAAATTAGTAAACCATTCATCACTCATGACAAAGTATCCTTTAAAACCGACATCTTCTCCCCAAGAATTTTCTATTCTCCATCTATCCATGTGATTGTCATCTATCATATTGACTCCAGTCAACACCATCGCGTGTGTCATAAGAGATTCACCGTAATCGACTCTTTCACCTTTATTCATATTAAATTTAGTGTTTAACAATTTATCGACATCTAAAATTTTAGTGGAGAGATATCCTTTATCTCTTAAAGAAAATTGAGAGACATCACAACCAAACCACACTACTTCATTATCTTTAAGTTGAGAAACACATAACTTTTTCATTCTATCTATATTTAAATTTAAATATATGACCTTTTCTCCACCTTCCATGTTGTTTAAATATTTGACGGTGATAGATTTATTGATTGGTCTAGTTGGTGAAGGGCAGTTTAAAATAGAAACATAATCATCTAAATTAACACCGACATATTTTTCATAAAACTCTAGTGGTGTAATCTCTTTTATCTTATGGTACACATTATCTTTATCGACATATTCATAATCAAATTTTTTAGGTGGTACACCAAGCGACACCGCCAAAACGTGGTAAATCTCATCGAGCATCTTTTCTTTTAGTTCTCTTAAATGATTTATATCTTTACCACTTTGATACTCTTTTCTTAAAGTAAGCGCGTATTCTCTCAATTTTAAAGTTAAATATTTATCTAATGCTGTCGTATTAGAGCTCGACGCACTTTCACCATACACACTTTTTGGAACGACACCATATTTTTTAATTAAGTTGACAATCATCGTCCACTGCCCGCCGTCTTGCACAGGTTTAGATAAAAGAAAATCTAATAATCGCGAGCCAACTTTTTCATCTAGTGTCCTTAAAATATTTTCTAAAAAGAAATTAGATTTTTCTAATTTATCAAAAAATAATGGATATGATTGGGATAGTTCCATATTGTCGATATTGAGTTTATCCATCACTTTTAATCTTAAGACATTCATCGCCGCAAACATCCAGCATCGACCACTTCTTTTTTGATTAGTGATTAATCCCGATTCAACTTTATAAGAGTATACATCGACTAATTTTCTTACCTCTTCTTCATTGATTGAACTTTCAATAATCCCGTTTTTAACTACGCTATTTCTAATGACCTTAAAATCTTCTCTCTTATTTAAATCTTTTTCAAATAAATCTAATTGTTTTAATGTTAATTCTTTTTCCATATTTTTTTCTTATTCCTCTTTTCCAAAAAATTCACCAATTTTGGTAATATATGATTCTACAATATCTCTATTTTCTTTGCTATTACCATACATCCCTAATATCGCTTCTTTAACACTTTTTTGCATCCAACTGGCTGGAAGAGTCTCGTTAGTAAAAGGGATGAACCACAAAGCATATTGATTGTTTGGATAAACTAATTCAAGAGGACTTCGATATTCATCGACATACACCCTACTGGCGTTAAAATGTGAGACAAAATCTAAGACGATTTTTAATTTATCATCCCCTGAAATAGGTTTATAAGTTTGAAAGAATATCCCTTTGATATTTTTACTTCTACATTGTGAGGCGACAATATTATATAACCTAGTCCCAAGTCCTTCTTTTTTATATTTTTCATCAATCGATAAATAGTCGATAAATATATCTTTATTGCTACCGACATAAAACATACAAAACCCACAAATCTCATGGCTTATTATTTTTTCTATAACTAGTAGTCGATATTTATCTTCTTCTATTAATTTAATAATTCTATCGGTATCTCTTTTTTCAAGTTCATTATCGATGTCGATAAACTTATCTAATTTATTTTTAAACTGCGTTGCATTGTAGTTATATAGTTCATACTTCTCTTTAACTAATTCATTAGGAAAATCTTTTTTATATCTATCGATAATATCGTTAATTGTGTCTTTAAAATCAGTATGAATATATTTAATAGTTTCTTCAACAAAACTGACAACTGTGTCTTTGTTATAATGGAAATCTCTACCAGGAATAATCATTAAATCCATAGGTAGTCCTCTACCATCTTCAGTGGGGAATATGTATTTTTTATTTAGTGTCAATGCGCCATTCTTTTCATAAAATCTTTTTCTTCTTCTGGCGATAGAATTAAAGTCGTCATTATTTGGCTTTTCAATTTCAAAAATCAATGCATATTTCGGGTATTTTTCTTTAATTCTAGTTAAAGCGATACTCCCGTATCGACAATTTCTATAATTCTCACAAATCGCAATATAGTCGATAAATACACATTTTTTATTCTCGTCAACTCGCGAAAATACATAACCGATAAAATCTAAATTTTTCGCGTTGATGTATTTCATATTTGGGAAGCAAATAAAATAAAGTTGATATTCTCCACTTTTAAGAAGTTGCACTAGTAGATTTTTCTTTTTTTGCTCCTCGATAGGGAAGTCTTTGACATAGTGAGGATAAACTAAATCTAAATCGTTATAATCACCTTTTGTAAAGACGACATTATTTATTTTGTTGGTGATGAAAGAATAAAATTCTTTTCTAAACAATCTTTCATTGTCGACAAACCACGAATAATGGAGGCGATTTTCCTCTATGATAGTAGGAAACCAAACATCATCTATTTTAGAAAATAGTTTTCTCGTCTTACTAACATCACATATCGTTTCAATAAAATTCCAAATCATATATGCATATGCGCAGTAGGAATTATAAAAATCAGGATCGCTATCTTTATATTCTTTATATCTTTTCGTATATTTGACATCTCTGAATTTAGGATTAGATATCGCCATCGCGAGTAGTGATTGGTACTGTCTATCTACTTCTAAATATGAACTCGATTTCTGTGTTAAATAAAATACTAAAATAGAAACGAGTAAAGATAGTAAAGAAATTATTAATGAAACATAATTAAATATTTGTTCAATTGATACAAGAATAATATGCATACGACCCCCTATAAAATAAACGAGGACTAAAATAAATAGCCCTCGTCAAAAGTTTTTAAATTAAATAAATGAATTAGAAGAATACGCCACGGGCTTTATCTTTAATTTCTTGAGTAGTGATAAATGGAATACGAGTTGTATAACCTTGTTTAGCCGCCACTATCATCTTAGCTGGCCATTCTTGAATGGAGGTATTCCACTGAGTAATTGAATCGTTATAAACAGTTCTTGCCGCGGTTATTTCTCTTTGCAAATAAGCGTTTTGTTGAAGCGCATCAGCAATTTCATTGTGTGCTTTTAAATCTGGATATCTTTCAAACGCGACACTGATTTGATTGCCGACTGTCTCCATTTTAGCGGCGATATCGTTTCTTAAAGCATCGCCTTCACCACCTGGAGTGTTACCACCTCTATACGCGGCGATTTGTGTCATCGTATCTTTATCTAAATCGATAGCTTTGTCGAGAAGTCTAGCGGCGTTACTTAAAATCATCACTCTCTGCTCTAAATAGTTATCAATTTCAGATGCGTTGGTGTTGATTCTTTGTTCTAATTGTCTTAAATATTTGGCAGCGTTAATTTTAACAAAAAGCCAAATGATACCTCCGATTAATGGGAGAGGTAAAATCCAAATAAAGATATCAAAGAATTTAGAACCCCATCCTACTTTGACAGGAATTTGTTTGGCGATGACATTCGCATCTCTACCTTGCTCCATCGCAGGAGCGTTCATTTCATCTAATCCGTTTGCCATAATTATTTATCCTCCTTGTTGTCATTATCATTATAGCCGAATAATTCATCTAATACACTATCAACTTGTGAGTCATCAATATCTTGAAGATAGGCGAAGAAACCTTTTGAATAAATCGCTTCGTTATCTCCTCCTAATTGAAGCCTCTCACTAATTGCGTCACCTTTATTAGAAAAGTCATTTCTATCCGCATCTAATCTTTTAATACCGACTGAAGTATCTTTAGTTAGAGGGATATATTCATCCCAGTGGACTGGGACACTGTGTAGGTGTCCATCTCCTCCATATACACCGATATAATCAACACGTGGCTCAGCTCTATAAGAAGAGGCTCTCACCACCACTCTATCAACCTTGCCTTTCTTTTCAACTTGATTGATTTTTAATATACCTTTCGTCGTTGATGATTGTTCTAAGAATTTATATTGAGGAAAAGAATTAATAATTGTTTCTTCTTCAAAATTAGTGTAGTTTTTGCTGTATGGTTTACCATATATGTATTCAAATGGTTTAGTTTGTTGATAGATTGGTATGGATAAAAGAGGGGCTAAATCAAAATAGATTGATTTAAAATATTCATTGACATAACTAACAAATTTCTCTCTTATCACTTTTACATCATAATGGTAATAAGAAGCAGGATTACAGTATATGTCGGTGTGCTGAGAATGCTTAGTCGATACGTAGTTGATACATTTTCTCTTATTGATAGTAAAATCATCACCATAAGGTTCTTTGCTAGTAATTAAATCTTTGAGATTTTGTTGGGCTAATGGGGTAAATAAAAGTCTAAATTGTTGTTCGTTATTTCTATCCCACGCGTGGAATAAAGTCTCAAATTCTAAATTAGTCATCGGGGTGAATTTAAGTCCTTTTTTAACTGCCTCTTCAGCAAAGTTTTCTAAATCTTTAGATTCACTATCGACATATTTATCGATTTGTTTTTCATTTTCAAAAGTTCTGCCTAATGGTTTACGTGAGAATATCAAGTCCGGGGCCGCGTCATTCGCGTACACTAGATAAGTAAAATATTCATATGCAGGCGCAGGCTTAGTTACTGAAGCAGTTAAAGTTTGAGTTTTTGTCACACTTACACTCCTACCGTTTTGATATTCTGTCTGCACCCAAGAAATAGTAATTGAACCAGTATATGTTTTTTGATAAGTATAAGTGTCTAGACTCCTTATAACTAAGAAAGGATTACCGACAATCGAGCCCGATAAAACGTATACGACTGAACTATTTTTATCACCTGAGTCATCAAAATTATATTTATCGTTCATATATTGAAGTTTACTGACATCAAAATAATCATCAAATTGTAGAAGCGGGACAGCCTTTTTAATAATGCGAGGAGGCATCCTCCAATCAAATAAATCATTTAGCCCTTTTACCTGTGCGTAACATTGACTTAATAATCCATTAACTTTATTTGTTATTTCTTTGTATTTTGCGTCTTGTTCATTTATTTGTTTATTGAGTTTTAAAGTAATAATTAAAATCATCCCTATACCAAGTATCAAGCAAATGACACCAACAATTATCAATATCCCTAAATTAAACCCCTCGTTTCTAACCTCGGGCATAGCTATCCCAATCAGTACACAAATTGTGGTGCCGACAAAAAATAAAACCGTTAAAAAGATGAGGAAACCTTTAAGTCCTTTTAATGTTGATAATTTGCTACCAACTTTCTTTTGTTTAGCCACCGCTTTATCGTATTCTTTAACTGTCGTTTGATTTAACTGCTCATCGATAGAGGCTTGTTTAACTAAAGAATCAATAAAATTTTTTGCTTCTTGATCAACCTTATTTTTGTATAAAGAATTATACATTTTTAATGGTTCTAAAATGCTGTTATCTTCCATATGTATTTATTGTAATTTATTTACAATCAATTTTAAAATGCTTTTTAAACAAAAAGAAAAGCCTCAATTAACTTTAAAATTAATGAGGCTCTTTAAGTAGTTTTACTAAATTATTTAACCGCGTCTTTTAAGCCTTTACCAGCTTTGAAAACAGGAACACGGCTGGCTGGGATGGTGAGCGCTTCACCTGTTCTTGGGTTACGCGCGACTCTTTCTGCTCTTTCAGCAACTTTGAATGTGCCAAATCCGACTAAGACGACTTCTTCGCCCGCTTTTAATGCGTCGGCGACGACATCGACTACTGCTGAAACGACTTCGCCTGCGACATTCATTTGGACGCCAGCTTTTTCAGCAACTGCTTTTACTAATTCTGTTTTGTTCATTTGTTAAACATCCTTTCATTAAATTTTGATTTATTGAAATAAATCATAAACACTTATTTTACCTAAGTGCGCTTTCAATAAATTACAAATGAATTTATTTATACTCTAATAATAAATAATTTTAATAATTTTGACAAGCAAAAAATATGATGAACGCTTTGATATACAAGGGGTGGAGATAAAAAATAGACGTTTGTTTCTTTTATCCTAAATTATATAAATTTTGCATTTAGATTAAATTTGAAAACTTAAGTGTCGAATTAAGATATAATTAATAATATGAAATTTCTCGATGACTTAAATAAAAAATATGAAATCAAATATCAGACTTTAAAAGCGAAAAATGAAGCACAAAATAGCAAATATTTTGCTATTTATTGTATATGTGTGTCTTTTATCTCACTCGTAATTTTATCTTTATTAATTTATCTTGCTAGTTTTGTCATAGATAGTTCTTTTAATTATTTTAACGATGGTAATCTAGTGTTTTATTATGTCTTTTTAATTTTAGGGGCGATTATATATTTATTTTGTTTTTTAATTTACATATATGTTTTTAGATATACGTTATCCACTCTTGTGTTTCAATTTAGGTGTAATAAAAATTTTTTAAGTTGGTTAAGTTTAATATCTATCATCATATATGTAGTTTGGCCAATAATAGAATTATTAATTATCTATGTCTTTTAATCATTATCTTCAAATAACGACAATCGAGAATAGGCTTTATCGATGCTAGGTAGTCCGCTTACAACATATTCAAATAAAGATATAATCATCTCATAGTCTTTAACTGCTGAATTAGGTATACGGATAAGTTTTATACCATATTTTTGACAAATCATTTCTTTTTCTCTATCGAGTCGCGATTGCCTTTTTAAACCGATATGCTCTCCTCCATCAATTTCAAATACCACGAGAGTGCGGTATTTTTTTCTTATCAATCCTTCACCGACTGACACGACAATATCGAATTCTTTTTTACCAAAAATATCCTTGTCCTGCGCACTTAATGCATTTAATGCTTGATTAAGTGGCACATTCGCATCGATTTTAAATTTAGTGCCTCTCCTATTAAAATATGGTCCAATCGTGTCGAAGAATTCTTTTTCATTTTTTGAATTGTTAGAAAAATCATTAACTATTTTTAATTCGCTTTCTGGGACGAATATCTCCCCTTTCGCATACACGTAATCCGACAAAACTTTTATGTCGCTTTTGTTGTTACCACTTAATAGGTCTATCGCTTGTTTATCTCCGACAAAAATAAATTGTTCTTTTGCCCTAGTCACCGCGACATTGATCAATTCATAATTGTTTTCAATCCACTTTAAAGTGTTCTTGCTAGTTCTTAAACTTAAGGCACTACTCATGATAATGGTGTTTTTTTCTGAACCTTGTAAGGTGTGAATAGTCCCGGCTTTTACATCGGTTATACCTTCTTTTATTAAATATTCATTTATTAACGCTGCTTGATTGACAAAAGGAGTGATGACACCTACATCTTTATAATTGTTATTTTTAATTATCTCTACAATTGCTCTAGCTTCTTGCTCGTATGCATTTCTACTATTTTTGTTATAGATATTTTTAACATTTACGTACGTCAATTTGCCTTCGTGTTTATTTAGGAGTTTAAGCTGGGAATTGTAATATCTTTTGTTAGAAAAATTTGCTATTTTTCTCCCACATCGATAATGGTATCTCAAAAGAATATTTTTAGAATTGTTATCCACTCTCATCATACTCGATAATATAGAATTTCTAATATAGTCATATTCAGATTTAACTCCGTATTTATCCATCAGCCTCTCATTTGTGCTCTCTTCTATTACTGTCACTGGTTGAAGTTGATTTGTATCGCCCACTAAAAGTAGGTCGTTACCTCTCACGATAGGTATTAAACTAGAAGCGATATTGCACTGCCCAGCTTCATCCATGATGACTAAATCAAAATGTGGAGAAGGACTGCCTAATTTATCACAAGATATATTTGTCGACACGACAAAAGGGAAGACCGATAAAAACTTTTTGAGATTGTCGTTGTTTTTTAAATATTTATTAAATTGATTAAGTGCCTCAATGGTGTCTTCAATATTTAATATTTCAATTAAATCTTTATATGACGGGCTAAGTAATTTCTTATACCTTGCAAGAGAAGAATAGTAGATAAAGTTTTGAAAATTTGTATCCTTGCTCGCACTTAAAGCGTATTCTAATACATCTTCATCACTTATTTCTCTACCATTTTTTATTTTATTTTCATATACCTTTATCTGCTCATCTAATTTTTGATTTAAAGCGTCAATTTTGGTGATGTTTTTAATTTTTAATAATGTCGACAATTTATCTTCATTGTCCACTCTTTCTTCATATTCAATTAAAAGTTGTTTTAATTTATTAAATCCATCCATCGAACGTCTTTTAGATGTTTCAGTTATTTCATCTTTTAAAGACTTAAGATTTTTGCTACTTATAAAATCTACAACCGATCTAATCGTATTCATAGATTCAACAACTTCGAGGTTGTTGCCTAATCTAATTATAGGGAACAATATATCTTCTTCTTTTTTAGTTCTATAGTTAGTTTTAACCATAAATTTTTGCATCTTGCTATAGATGTCATTAACTGGATGATTGTTATTAGAACAAATTAAAACAGTTTTATTGTTTGAATAGGCGGATAATATGACATTAAAAATAGTTTCTGTCTTACCAGTGCCAGGTGGACCTTTGACATATGTTACGTGGTTGAGCATCGCGGAGTATATCACTCTAATTTGATCAATATTTATTTTTGTCTTATCAAAGACGACGATGTTAACTTCTTTAGATGAACCTTTCGATGGTCTATTTCTCCCGAAGAACGCTTTTAAGGGAAGAGTCAATTTATTTTCACTATCTAAAGCGTATATAGATTCACACGCCATATCGACACCATAGGTGACATTTCTTTCTAAGAAGAATATCGATGGGCGGGTATTTACTTTTTCCCCTCTTTTGAAATTCGATTGAATCAATTCGATATATTCTCTTTCATGTTCATCATACGAGGCACAAAACTCATCTTGATTCATATCTATATACATACTCAATGTCATCTTTTTATCTTCATCGACTAAAAAAGATTTATTGAAAAATGTCTTTTTAGACACTCTTAAAGTCTTGTCTTTAAAATTGATAAAAAGTTCTTTATACGCGACGACATACTGCTTATCGTTTATGTCGATAGAAAATTTATTAATGGCGAGTTGTTGATATCTATTCATCACTTCCGCGTCATATAAAGGCTTTTTAAAAACTTTATTTAATATATCTTCAAATTGCTTTTCATCTAATTTGTATTTACTTTTTTCTATCAATGTGTGGTTATCCACCCCATCGATTGTCACTGAATGTTTTAAATAAGGATCACTGTCAGCTTTATAGCAGTCGGATAAATATCTTAGGATGTTGTTATCGTAGTTGATGACATCTAAATAATTAATAATATTTTTATCATTATTAATCTTATTGACTAACGTAAGAGGTGTGTCGTAAAAAGATGCGTCGAGTATCTTTGCTTTTTTAATCCCACTTATTTTAATACTGACATTATTTAAATCTTTTTTATCTTTTTTATATGCGTTAAAGATGTCGCATAAAATCAAATCTTTTTCTACATCGATATCTTTTATACCAATATAGTAATAAGTCGTCTCACTTGCTTTATTGACATAGATGATGTCGAGCCATTTATTGTTCATTATCGACTCGTAAAGCGCATTTTTAACTGATAGTTCCATAAATCAACTTTATTTTTGAATAAATTAATATTAAATAACAAAATTAATCAATGCAAGTTATCACTTTTTTACAAAATAATGATAAAAATAATCAAAAACTATAGTTAAAAACAAATAACGCTTTAAAAACCCACTATTTTGATTAAAAACTAATATAAAACATCAACTAATCCAGGATAATCAATAAATGGATTACGATTACCTTGGAATTCATAAATACGGTTGTTTCTTTGCGTTTCAAATTCATCGGCTGGATCAAGTTTGTGCCATTCTAATAAGACAGATAATCGACCCATTGATGTATCGTTTGCATTTTCAATATCATCTGTTAAAGATAAGAAATCATAACGAATAGCCATGTAAAATAAAATTCTTGCTAGATCGCCTCGGTGGTCACCTTTATATTCATGAACTGCTGAGCCATCATCTTCAATGTTAGGGAAAAAGGTTATATCCCCATTGGTGTTGTCATAAAATTTATTGCCATGTTGGCCATTGCTATTTTGACAAGCGACACGAAGATTGTGCAAGTCTGTCGCGTGGTTTTTATCGTCACTGCTAGGGCGTGGATCAACCCCATCTTTCTTCATCTGCGAACACACCCAAACGTGCTCTTTATTCCATGTGCCGTCCGCCTCAGCGGCTATTTCATCACCGCCATATATACCATATAACGTACCAAGCTTTTCTACACTTTCATCAGTGTAAATCATGATATATGTATCATCGCCATAACTAATTCTAGTCATGTTCGATATAAGTGTGGATAGTTCTTCCTTTAGTGTTGACGCGTCACTATTAAAATCTATAGAAGAATAATATTGTTCTTTATCAATTAATTCATAATTGACATTGGGCACATCCCCTTCGCCAGGCTGGATAGGAGTTAATTCATCTTCTTTAATAGTCAAAGATAAATCTACTCCTTCAGGGACGAATAGTTCTAAGTAAATAGAATATAGGTATACTGCTTTGGTTTGGTTGGTTAATGTTAAAGAGGAATCAGTGGTCTTTATATCTAATCCTTCTTCACCATATACTGTCGTGACGCTATTCCCCGGGATTTCTTCTTCGCTGACATATTCTCCCATACTCACTTTATAAGAGGCAGGGGAATTTGTCTTTAAAGTAATTTCATAATTGAGCATAATTATCTCGCCAGGGAAAGTAGTCGATATGGTCCAACCATCTCTAGGTGGTTGTTTATTTGAACCAATTTGTACGCCATCCGCACTCTGCCCTAAAAACGGGAAGGCTTCATAGTCCCAAGTTAAACCATCTATATATGCACTCCCCGCGCTTGTATCATATCCTGAACCAGTAAAATCGCTTTGATTTAATACATATAAATAAGTTTGTACACTGCCTTCTTGTTGAATAGGATTAACCACTACTTCAATTGAATCAATCACATCTCCAATAGATGCACTTATTATGGTACTTCCTTCACTAATCGCACTTATCAAGCCATCTTCATTAATAGAAGTGACATCTTCATTTGATGAGGTAAAAGGTAGGGGTAAACTCACTATTGACTACCGACACATTGAGTTGATAAGTATCACCGACATCCAACCCGATAATATCGCCATCGAGTATTTGAAGTGAAATTTCTAGTTCAATAGACGAAGAAGAAGTTTCTTCACTAGTTTGACTAGTTGTAATTGAAGAAGAGCTATCTTCACCTTGTTTTCCACACCCATAGAGTGAGGTACTTACTAAACCCAATAATGGTAAAAACAAAAATAATGTTTTAAAGTGTTTCATCGATTATTTTCTCCTTTATTTTTATTTTGAAATACTTTAAATAATAAATCGGAAGTAATGTTGAGTGTCGTTAAAATGTTTAAGCCTTTTTCTTTCCTAGCTAGATATAGTCCTCTATCAACTCTCATATCCATTTTCTTTAACAATTTTATTTCAATAAAAATATTTAAAAATACATCGATAATATATTCAATTTCGCACTTATTTTTAACATAAAGCAATTTAATTGAACATATTGATTAAAATTAATTAATAATCTTCAATAATTATTAAAATCAATCGTGATATAATGTTAATAAAGAAGAAAAAATAATATGAAATTTAAAAATTTAATTATTCCGTTCTTATGTTTATCTATTGTTAGTTGTTCACCTAGCGAAATGGATAGAGACACTCTCGATAACGCACTTAAACAACTACAAAGTGAAATATCTATAAAAGGCACGATTAAAATCGATGGCGGCTACTACAAAAATAAGACAATTAAAACGACGACGTACGCTAGTTATGAGGTGGGAGTAAGAAGATACTACACTAAAATAGAAGTCAATGATATATCGATGCAGTATGAGAATATATTTGAAGGATTAAATGGTGAATCGATGTCGTATCTATTAAATAATGAAGGTCGTATTGATGATGTCGCCTACCTAAGTCAAGACACAGTTAACTATATCCCTTTTGACGAATATGTAGTCTCACCTTTTAATAACATAAATGCTGATGATGTTGAAATTGATTCACACGACAAATTCACTTATACCTTAGAAGATAAAAACCAATTAATCTATACATTGATACATATGGATTTTGGTAGCACTAATAAAATAGAAGTTACATTAAATGACGATAGAAGTGTCAAACAATTTAAATTTATTGGGACGATAGACCAAAACGATGCCTCTTATAATGTCGACGCGACTTTTGTAAGTGTCAATATAAGTGACATTAACATGCCAGGTATCGCAAGTTGTTTAAATCCTAATACTTATCCTCAAGATGATTTAAATAAAATTAATCAGATGTTAACTATTTTAAACGGGGGTAATTACACTCTCAACATCGATATAAGTGTCAATGACGTCAAAGATAAGACACACGTCGAAGCGTCTAACGATGGACTACTTATTAAAAAGGGAGATAACACCAAAGTATTTGCCCAATATGAATACGGATTATATCCAGTCGATATCGATGTGGAAAATAATCTTTATATTAGAAAAGGTGAAAATGCGATAAGTGCGACTGTCAAAGACTATTTAACTAAAGTCAGTATGACACCATATCTATTTAGACCACTAGGAAATAATGTATATGACATCCTCGGTGGCTTTGATTTTGCAAATGGATACATGTACTATTTAAGATATTTTGATCCCGCCTTACCGTTCATTGGATTTAATTATCAAATTCTTGATATATCACAAGCGTATGTCACTTTAAATGTCGATGAAAATAATGTCATCCAAGATATAAGTATCCATTACGAGGCAATTAAAAAAGATGAAGGCGGTAGTTATCATCCGGCGGTTATAGATACTAAAGTTAGTAATATCGGGACGACTTTATTCCCATACGAGAAACAAGAAGAATTGACATTTGGTAAATATCCTCAAAGTTATGTTGGCCACAGCGTAAATGAACAGTTGAAAGTTGTTTTAAATAATGTTACACCAAACGAAAATGGTTACTATTCATATAACAATAATGAATATGTAAAAGTAGAAGCAAATCCCGCTGGTGTGGATTATGTGTTTAGCGATGGGACAATAGTCAGTGCTGGTGAAACGTATTATTTTAATGTCAAGCCAATCGAGTGGGATATATTAGATGAAGATAATGAAGGGTTTCTACTTTTTAGTAAATACATTTTAGATGCCCATGAGTTTAGTGCCACCTTGAGTAATAATTACGCTTCTTCAACTTTAAGAACATTTTTAAATGATGAGTTTTTAAATAAAGCTTTTAGTGAGGAAGAAAGAGATAGAATATTATTAACTACTGTCGATAATTCTAGTGCTTCAACGATGGATGAAGATCACCCTTATATTTGTGAGGATACAGATGACTATGTCTATCCGCTCAGCTATAAAGATTTGACAAGTTTTGAATTTAAAAAAGAAAACACCATCGACGAAGCAAGGGCAGGAATTGTGAGTGACTATTTTAAAGCCATTGGCGGTTATGTATTAGATAACGAAAGGTCAGATTATTGGACAAGGACACCATATAACTATAACTCCTCATCCGTAATGGCTATTATCGATAACGGGATGTTTAGGGCTACTTCTCCTACTTTATCCGACACTGGTGTTCGCCCTTCGATTAGAATTAGTTTTTGATTTAAGAAAGGATAAAAAATATGAAGTATTTAGTTAATATTAAACAGTACATTAAAAGTATATGTGAACTTAAAAAAGAGACGACTAATAATGATGACGATAAAGATTTTTTTAGTAGCCGTCAGTATGAATGTCAAGTGACAGAATTAAGTAAATTAATTGCATCTAATAACCTTATAAATCAAATAAAAAATATTTATCAAAGTGAAAAGGATGCTTATATTAAGAATCCTAAACAAAGACAAGGTGAACAATTAGATATTATCTTTACTTATTTTTGGATTGTCTTTACTTATTATCGAAGACAAAACAATTTTTCTGAGATGGAAACATTTTATCTACAAGAAGTTGAACAATTTGGTTTTGAATTTAACAACTATCCAATTAAAAAACATATCGATTTATTAAATAAAGCTAATTCACCTAAATTTTACGATAAATACGATAGATTGATAAAACAGTCAGAAAGGATGAGAAAAGAACACCCATCTCTTTCAACTCAACCTGGCATCATCCATCACTACTGTGAGATGATTGCCATATATTATGAAAGACATCTCGATTTAAAAGATGAGAAAGAAGATAATGTCGGACAAAAGCAAATTAAAGACGCTTTAAATAAAATTAACGATTTGATTAAAGAGGCGGAGAAAAATAACTCGATAGACAATATTAAATTGTTAAAAGATAAAGAATATGATGAAGAGCAAAAAATATTCAATGACAAAATAAATGAGGCAGTTAAATACAATTTAAAAGTATATGACAAATACTATGTCACTAGAGGAAGACTACTCGCCCTCTCACACGAATACGCACTCGCACTAGAAAGCATAAATAAAGGGATACAAAAAGTATATGAATCATCTTCTCCTAATAAATCAACAATCGACTCATATAAATTAATCGCAAATAACATATCATTAATACAAGCGTTTGATACATCAAATAGCAATTATGAGACACTTAAATCTATTAAGACTGACAATTTTAAAGTCATATCTATCATGACAGCGTTGTTAGGTTTCTTATTAGGTAGCATTGAAATATTCGCTAGAGTCGATGAACCAATTAGAATCGTACTATATATATGTGCCTACCTCGGTTTGATACTAATTTTATTGGGTATATGTTTAGTTGGTGTTAGCCTAGTGTTAGACGATTTAAAGAAAAAACAAAAAATATATTCTATAATTATCCTATGTATAGGGGCTCTTATCCTAACCGCCTCTTTAATCACTGCAGGTATTATCTAAATGAATATTAAAAAAGACTTAACATTAATTTATAAAACACGTAAATCACATTATTACAATGAAGATCGTTTCTTCATCGGTGATGATTATGTTTTAGTTATGGATGGGGCGACTGGACTTGTCCCTTCTTCTCTTCTCCCCTCCACCGGCGCCCATTTCGTCAATTACATAAAAAGACATCTACCTAAAAAATATATACATTTAAAAGATGCACTTAAAAAAATAAGTATCAAATATTATGAACAATATTTTTTAAATAACGCTGATATGTCTATCTTACCTAGTGTCGGGATGGTCGTCGTCAATATTGATGATAATAGAATAAATTTAGATTATATTGGTGATAGTCAAATCGTAATAGAAAATAAAGAGCACCAATTTAAAAATTATCAACAACAAGAACTAGTTAAATTAGACGATATATCGTTAAATGTCATGAAAGAATACGCCTTAAAAAATAATGTCAGTTTTAAAAAAGCTAGACAAAATAATAACGATATATTGATCAAACATCGGCTTAAAGCAAATAAAAAAGAAGGGTATGCGATATATACTTGTTCACGTGATGGGGTGTTTAATTTTTCTCACGAATCTATAGAGAAAAAAGATATATCATCCATAAGTTTATTAACTGATGGGTTTGAAGATATATGGTCCACTTTTAACATTTATAAATCTATGGATGAAACAATATCAAAAATAAATAGCAAAGATGATTTAGATATATTATTTAACGAAATAAAAGAAAAAGCATACTCTGATATAGATTTTAATAAATATAATCGTTTTAAAGTTATCGACGACATTACTATCGTTAAAATAATATTGTAAATTTAATTAAAATATCTTTAATTTGCATTAATTTTAACACCAATGCATCATTATTCCTAAATTTATCCCTTCAGGTGGCACCTCAGTGTCATCTTTTACTTCAATGATAAATCCATAATCTCTTATCGAATAATCAGTGTATCCAGGATACGCTTTAGATACATTATTATAAATTTCTGCTTCGTCGTTATAATATCCATTGATTGATACTTTATCACCACTTTTTAGTCTAAAGCCAAAGATGATGTCAGTGTTAATTATATGCGATGTCTCATCCACCAAGATCCATTCACCTTTTTCGTTAGATTTAACGTTGTAGTAAGTAAATGTATGTCCATGTAAAGTAATTTCTCTCATTTCTTTACAGGCATTTAAACCTATTTTTGAGGCATTAAATTCTACCATCCCGCCAGTTGGTAGTTTGTTGAGTTCAAAATAAATGGCGAATCCCGCTAAACCTAGACCGATTGCCCCAATGATACTTGAGAATACAATTAATATGATTTTAATGATGTTTTTCTTTTTCTTTCTTTTGACAATTATCTCGTCGCTTTCTAATTCACTTATATCAACACCAAAATAATAAGCAAGAGACTCTAGCGTCTCTTTAGATGGATAACCATTACCATTTTCATATTTTGCTATCGCACTTCTAGAGACGTGTATCGCTTCTGCTAACGCTTCTTGTGTCAAACCATTTTCTGTTCTTAATTTTTTAAGTTTGTCTTTAAATTCCATATTTGTTCACCATCCACTTTTAATATAGTGTATATGGTTGTTATTTAAACGTTACTTATTGTTACTTTTCATTTTATTTAATATATCTTGATAGATTAATATTTCACCTTTTATAAATTCTTTTATCTTTATAAGTCTCTTGTTCTTCTCTTTTTCATCTAAGAACACGAGGTAACAAGCACTTATCGATTTAGTTGGTATTAAATTATTATCTTTAATATATTTTGTTATAACTTCAAACTGCTTATCATTTAAATAAATTAAATCACTGACATAAATTGTTTTATCGTTATCGATTTTATTTTTATAACTTGATACAAATTTATCCCATTTTCTCTTCTGCCTTTTATTTTGTTCATTCTTTTGCGTTTTATTCCAACTCGATAAAGCGTTTATAAATGAAGACGAGCAAAGCGAGATAAACTGCTCGACACTCGTGTCTAGTGCCTCCACCATTGCTTTAAAGATAAGCATACTCTTATATGCGTCGCAAAGCGCGTGGTGATGTTTAATGTCTACTTTATCTTTTACTAAATTTGTATATGCTTTTTCTAAAGATGTTGATGCGTTGTTGTTGCTTGAAAATATATTAAGCATCTTTTGTACATCGTAACAACTAAAATCAAACAATTTTAAATTGTATCGAAGAGTGTCTCTAAACAAAAAACTAATATCGTTATTAACCGCGTATCCAAATATCTTTATGTTCTTCTGCGTCAATAAAAATTTGATGTTGTCATAAAATTCATTAAATTCATTATGTTTAATATATTCTTCTATAGGGTAAGTAAGAGCTAAATCTTTAGACTTCTTTCTATTTGTTAATCTAAATTTACTCCTGGGATTAATTAATATATTTCTCTTATGAGTTATTTTAAAATTCTCGTCGCATATGACATAACCAAATTCACATATGGCAAACATCCCATCAGCACATTCAATGTCAAAAAATAAATAACGCATATTTATATTGTGCCACTTCTACTATTTTTTAGGGAATTTTAATATGCGCATCTGTTCATCATACATCTTTTTATCAATAAAATATTGTATGACTTCTCTTGCTTTTTTATCGTCTACCTTAAATGCTTTTTTAATATCGATGACTGTTAAAAGCCTCGATTTACGGCCTTTGTGATCCATTAAGATTTTGTCCGCCATCGATTTGATTTCATCATCATCTTCTTCTTTTTCTTCACTGACTATTTTTGTTTTATCATCGCTTTTATTTTTGGTTGAACTTTTAGTCATATTTAAAACACTATTTTCAATCTTTAAAATATTTTGTTTGATGTCATCTAATTCACTTTTAATATTGTTTTTCTTAATCATGTCATCAACTTCATCTTTGTATGACAAAACCGCGGATGTGTTGTTGTTAAATTTGTCTTTCATGTCTTTAAATTCTTTTTTAAGTTCTTCAATATCTTTATGGATAGACATAATTTTATCAAGCAAAGCTGGTAAGAGAGTAGATATAGATATAAGCGATCTCATTTCCTCTACAGTAAGTTTATTTTCTTCTTCCATCATTTTTCCTCCTTGTTAAATAATCTATTAGATAATGTCGTCAATTTATTTATAAATACTTTCTGTGTCATAAGTTTAGGTAGGGCAGAAGGATATTTATCAAATAATTCTTGATGTTTTAATATTTCTTTTAAATGTTCATCAGTTATATTTCTACCACATAGAAGCGCGCATAATATGATATATGGGCCATATCGTTTATTTATTTTATTACATTTGATAAATGTACTTAGTGATAAATCATATTCACCTTCTTCAAGATATTTAAATGCGCTTCTTTCAAGATGTTCAGGTGTGCCGTCGATTAGACTATTGACCATCCTAATTTCTTCATTTGTTTTAGCTAGACTTCTCGCATGTTTTAAAGCGTGTTCAAATGTCGATGTATTGTCGTTACTTAAGTTTTGCACTGCCTCTTTATACCACGCATCAAAAGTATTATCTTCTAATATATAAGTATCGATTTGTTCTTTTTTTGAAATAGGGGCAAAAGAAGATAATAACGTTTTAAAAATCGGATTATCTTTTTTAAATATGTCTTCATCTTCTTCGACGATGACAAAGCTTTTCGTACTCCTTGTACAACCAACATAATATTTATTAAACGTCATCCTATGAATTGTACTTTTCTTCGCACACCCGTTTTCTAAAATCATGTCTAAAAAATATGTCTTATAATCGCTGAAGATGTTGTACATGATAATCGTGTCCCACTCCATCCCTTTCGCGTCGTATATAGTGATGACACGTTCTTTATCTATCTGTTTATATTTATCTAATAATTTTTCTCTTATCTCTTCACTTGGGGTAATAATCATACTCCTAGGATTAGTGATAAATATTTTGTTATATAACTCTTTATTAGTGACGTACCCCGCCCAAGAAGTATCTTCATCCATTATAGGCGGCTCTTCTATCTGCGATAGTTCTTCTTTAGTGGCCCCTATCCACTTATCACGGTATTTAAGAAGTTGATTTAAATATTTAATTAGATGCTTATTAGTCCTATAAGTGATAGTAAGAGGAGCGTTTTCACTCGATGTCGATTTACCTAAAGCGGTATAAACCCTATTGATAGTCGAACTATCAAATACATTTGGATTAATACTTTGATGAGGATCGCCATAAAAATATATCCTCGCACTGTCATCGTTAAGAGTTAAAATGGTCGCGATTGTTTCAATCTCAGTTAAATCTTGCACCTCATCGATGATGATGCAGTTTGTTTTTTTAATATCAAATGACGATTGTCTTATAACTTTAAGTGCGTAGTCATTGTCGCTTAATAAATTGTTTTTAAAAGCGTAGTCATTAAATTCTAAACAAAACAAATATATGGCGTTTTTCTCTTCATCACTTAGATAAGTCTCACCACTCATCTCCAACATAAATGTATCTTTATCTAGATAATTGTCTTTTGAATTATAAAGTTCTTTGCTACCTTTAAATACTCCACGGTAATATGTATAAATTAATCTTGCAATATCTGGCTTATTTAAAAGTGGGCTTATTTTATTTTTCTTTTTTGACTTATTCTTTTTAATCTCACTTTTTGAATATGTTTTATTAAACCAACTGACAAAGACATGTTCATCGATGATTTGTGCTTTGTTATATTCTTCCCCCACTACATAAGCAAAATATTCATCTAATTTATAACAATTACCATCGATGTGAAATTCTAGTAAATCTTTTTTAACTTTGTCTGATAAACCTTTATGAAATGTTATATAGACAAGTTCATCTACCTTAGGTGAAGCGCAGTTGAAGTTGTTATATACAATATTGACATATTGTTCGATGGACACAGTCGTTTTCCCACTTCCCGCACACCCAAAAGTGACGAGTGGTCTATTTTTATAACTAGAGGCAATCTCATACTGTTTAGATGTACATTCTGGTATTTTAATCAATTTGTTTTTTGGATAGATAATAAAATCATTAATTTTATATTTGTTTGGTTTTGTTTTTGCTAGTGTATATAGTTCACCGCTGTCCTTTTTATGCATAGTTAGGGCAAAGATATAAACGCTGTTGGAATTAGTATTTCTTTCTACATCATTTAAATCAGAACCATAGACAAATAACAATCTATATTTTGCGTTTCTAAGTATCCTTATCTTTTTAATCGACCTATCATTTTTAATTGGAAAATTTAAACCTTTATTTAATAAATATTTACCAAGTTCATTACCTGGCAGTGTCTTTAAATTATCGACGATATCATCCATCACCGACAATATTTTTAATCCCTTATTTTCAATATCTAGTTTTTTTAAATCTTCTAGCACACTTTTTCTTATAAACACTCTTCTATATACAGTGTGTGTCGATGGATAATTTGATATATATCCATACTTATTTAAAAAATCATCGTATTCATTTTTAAAAGCGCTTAATTCACCTTCACTACACTCTTCCACTGCATCGTTAAATGCATCACAATAGGTGTTATACGTATTGATATCCACTATTTTATTTAACAACGTTAAACAATTGCTGACTTTAGTTTTATTGACATTGATCAATTGATTATACTTATTTTTAAGTTGTTGATATGCTTTTTCATATATCGTTGTCGTTTTATCGTACGGCGATAAATTATTAGCTTTTTCTAATAACTTTAACGCAATTTGTTTTGATGTATCTAGGTCGTATATGTTATTTATAAATTCATCTACTTCCTTTATAAATGTATCGTATTCTTTTGGCTTACTTGATATATATCTATCGATTACTTTCTTAATTTCATTTTTATTGTCTATGATGTTTATATAATCAAACACAACATAACTATCGTCATCGATATTTCTACTAGTTTTGATTTTGACATTATCGTCGTCTAAATATATAAAGGGGTCGCTATTTAGTTCTATATATCCATATCCATCGTCACATTTAACAAGTTTAAATTTTTTATATAATTTAGATAACACATTAAACGCATCATCTTTGTTTTTCTTATTTAAAACATCTATAAGAATCTTTTTATTTTGTCTTATAAATTCTTCTTCTGCTTTGTTGATAAATATATCTAGCCAAGTATCTTTAATTTCACCATAATCTAATACATCGATATCTTTTAATTCCTCATCATAAAACCAATACTCATATTTTTTATCTTTGCATTCAAATTCAACATATACGTATAGTGGATTATTTAAATCTTCAATATCCACCGCGACATTTTTAATATTGATGATGTTTGTCGTATTTAATTTATTAGATAACATTACATTAAGTATCGTTTTAGTGTTTTCACTTATTTTAGATTGATCAATAATCAATAGTTTATTTTCTTTTGACACATAAACATTGCTAGACAATTCACCTAGTGTCTCTACATCTAAAGACGAGACATAATCGATAATCTTATCACTTAAATCTTTATCTAAAATATCATCAACATCATTGTTCTCAATAAACTTATCTCTATCTTTATTCACATAATATAACTCAAACATCTTAGTTTTAATGTTATATTTAACTAGACCATAATTAAGACTATTTGTCACATCATAAAAAGATATGATTAGATTCTTAAATCTACCTTGCCATAAATCAAAATAACAACTCTCTATCACTGGTTCAAATTCATTAAAATTATCATCTATATTTTTATATTCACCAAAAAGCTTTTTATTCTTGCTGGCGGTAAGAGAATTTGCAAGATGAAAACCGCCACGATTAAAAACAAAATCAAACATGCTTTTATTAAAATTATTAGAAACAGCAAGATGGTCTATATCTATCAAAAGCAAGAAATGTTTCATAAATACAATTATCAAATATTTTTATTTTAAAGTCCATTGTTTACACACATAGCAAAACTAATTAAATTAATCAAATATTAATGTAAATATATATTAAATATGCTCGTTTTGCTTTGATTTTTATAAAAATGATGTTGAATTAATAATTAATTGTCAGTAACTTTTTTAAAATTAAAGATATATTCATTAACTTCTTTCGCGCCTTCAAATTCACCTATCGTGTGTGGGCCATCTATTTTTGTAGCGTCTGAATCAACTAAATATATTTCATAGACATCTTTATTCTCTTGTGAAAAATCATATTCACTTCTAGACATATAAAAAGATGTGACGCCCGCCTTGACTTCTATATAGTGTTTCTCTCCATCTTTGATATATTCCATATCGTATTTTTGTGAATTTCCTCTTTGACTTGCACAAGACGAACTTTCTGAAGTCCATTTTAAAGAAGGTATACGGTCCTTTAAAGAATTGTATACTATTTCTTCTGCTTGTTTTCCACTTTTCCTTTTCTTACGATTTTCTCTTTCAATTTCATTAGATGTTTTCACATGTTCTTTTGAATTTGCGCCTTTGTTTGTTGATGTGATGTTAGGTTCAAACTTACTCTTTGTCACTATAAAATCATCTATAGCGCGATTTTGTTCTCCGCTGATTGAAGGGTAGATATCCTCTAAACTTAATTGTTTTTGACCGTTATATTTATTTTTAATTTCATCTACGATATCTCCACTGGTGTCATTAATAAAATAAATTAAAGATTTATAATTTTTGTTTCTAATGAGAAAGTCTTTAAATTCATCATTATTATATAAATCACTAAAATATTCTTTGAAATTGTTTTCGTATTCTTCGTCCGCTTCAGCGTCTATCTCATCGCCTATGATTGAAAAATGTTTTGTAACTAATTTTTGTGCGTCAAAATCTATGTCAAATTTTGTTGCGTCAAAGTCAGGAGAAAAATGTTTAAATTCATCAACCTTATCTAAAAATTGTTCTTGGTCTTTTCTATCTTTATCTTTATAAGACACAAATAATGAATTCTTGTATTTGTCTTCATTGGTGTCGATGAAATTTTTTATCATGTTTTGAAAATAGTTTTCAAATTTAATTTTATCGATGTACTTAAAATTATCTCGTCGCAATTCTTTTATGCTTTTATTATGCCTTTTCAAAAGTTTAAATATTGACTCTGCTACTTCTAAAGATTCAATATTGTCAAAATCAATACCTTTCAAATCGTCATCTTCGTATTTTAAATTTAATATTTTTGCAAATGACTTACGTATCTCGTTTTCAATTACAGTGTCTTCTATCGATATTGGTTCTCCTAAATACTTCTCGGTACGTTGTAATCTATTATTTTTGTTTTCATAAACTTCACCTAACTCACGCAAAATTGTCTCATTCTCCGTGTTTCCAATTTTTCCACAAATATTTTCAATGCATTCTCTTATATTAAGATCATTCACATCATCGCTATCGTCCACTACTATGTACCATGTTTTACCATTAAAAATTGGGATATATTTATCTTTGAATATCATGGTCTTTCCGTTTTCCTCTAAACTAATTTGTGTGATAAGTTTAACTGTTATCTTATCTATTTCTTCTCCTAGTTTTTCATTTTTTATTTTCCAATGTCTCGCATATTTAACAAAATCTTTAAAATCTTCTTGGAAACTTTTATTGTGCTGACTTATTGTTTCACTTCCTTCAACTACGGAAACATTTTCTTCAAATTTTTGAACACCAAATACATTTTTAAATGTTTCAAAGCTTCCTTTTCTATTTGGAGTGAAAATAATATATTTGTTCTTTAAATTTATCATCATGCTATTAGTAAAATATGTGTCAGACGCAAGATGAAAACTTTCACCATCTCTGTTATAAGTGTAAACTTGTCCTTCTTGAAAAAATCTTTGTTTATTTTCTGAATATGTAATATCAATAGTATTATCTGGCTCACAAAATTCGTTATATAGTTTTTTGGAAATAATCCCCCGTTTATCATAATTTGGTAATTTTAATAAGAAGTCATACAAATCATTGGATTTTAAATTGCTTATACGTTCCGCTATACCGATATGTTTAATTGTCTTATTTAATGTATCTTTTGTAATATTTGCTTTGTTACAAATATTCTTAATATATTCTTCGTCAATAACATGTAGCAACTCATTTAGTTTAACATCATATTTATTAATAAATACGCACTCAACAGGTGCATGTTTTACTCCACCAATATTTATCCATTTAGTTTTAGATATTATATATTTGATATAACTTCTTTCATCATCTTCTATTATTTGATTGTTTCTATGGGTATAAGATCTTATATCATAATCAACTGTAATTTGATTTTTGTTTTTCAATTCTATTTCTTGCTTGATTTTATCATCAAAACACAACCACTGAAAAATTTCATAATCCTCAAGATTGTCTAATATTGTTTCTAATTTTTCGATATTGTTGGTTTCTACTTTTTTTAATTCAATGTATCTTGGTTCGTCTTTTTCATATATTTCTAATATTTTATTTTTTATCCACTCTTCTGAATATTGCTTTCTAAAATCACTATCTTCGATAGTTGTTTTTTGTAATACTGGGAATTTATTTACCGAAAATTTTAAAATAAATTTTATAAAATCTTCTTTTTGTTCTTGTTCTATATTAAGTCTTTTAAAGTCTAACAAAGGTTCAAATTTATTGTCTTGAAACAATTTATCACCTAATGGATTGTCATAATTTTGTCCTAAAAATAATTCGTTGGCTTTACAAACTGTTTCGTTATTTGATGGAAAATTAAATCTTATTTCATCTGGTGGTACCCACCCATCTCTATTTGAATAATGTTTCCATAGCCACTTAACAAATTCTTTTGCTTTTTTAAAATCATTCTTTACCGATGAATTTATAGGAGAAATTATGTTAGAAATATCAGAATCATGAAAATTGATATGAGATAATATTTGATATTTACCAGAATTTGCCCCAATTATTCTTTCAACTGAATCCTTATTTTTTTTAAATATATGCGGGAAAAACTTCTGTGTTTGTTCTTTTAATTCTTGCTCATATTCTTTATCAAGTTGGATAATTTTTGCCCAAGTTGGAATATCAAAATCTTCATTACTATGCACAAAATAAACATTAGTGTCTTTTTCTATAAACTCTCCATGTGAATTTTTTAAAACGTTTGGTAAACAATTATTATTATTTCTATATTTGCCCTCCCACCATAAATAAATGCCAACATTTGTTTTTGCGTCATATTCATGACTCACTTTATTAATTTGTTCTTTTAAGCCCATAGGATTAAAATCGTTGTATTGTAGCATTTTGCTCAAAATTTCGTTTCTATCTTTATCATTTGATTCACATAAAATTTTTTCATTTTCTATATCTTTAAAAAAATCAGGAATATTCTCATAAAATATTGGTCGATCATTTAAACAAACTAAACCGTTTGGTAATGTTGGAAGAATCTTGGCGTTTTCAATTTCATCTTTAAAAAAACTTATTAGTGATGCGTCATTTATTCCAAAAGATAAATGCTCTGCCTTAATTATTGGTAACACACTATCAAAAAATTCATACGTTCTAGGATTTTGTTTTTCTGCCAACTCTTGTGCTTTTTCTAAAATAAAAGAAATCAATGTTTTAAAAAGATTTATATTGTCTTCACTTTCTACAATATGTTTTCTGTTTGATTCTAAATCAAATGTTACATGACATTTCCATTTAATAGGAAGAGAAATGTTCGTTTCAAAATATGAATAAAGTTTATTTTTTGTACAATCGATTGCCGGATCATACGCAATCACGATTTTATGTTTTTTATCATTTATTTCTTCTTCTTTTTTGAAAAGGTTGAATTTGTTTTCATTTCCATCATCAATTATTGTAACTTCATCTTCTTTTTCTTTTCTTTGATATCTTTTAGTTCTATTATCTATTTTAATAGATAATTCATCGACATTGTCTAAAAACAACAAAGTATATTTATTGATATTGTTAAGTTGTGATTTTACTTCTTCTATTTTTGTTTCGTTATCAATTTTAATCTTGATAATTGTGTCATATCCGTCTTGGTCGATGTTTTCTATTATTTGCGGTGCTACTAGTAACGCTGTTTCGTCTAATATTCCATTTTTTTCAAAATATTGTTTTCTAAAATTGTTAGAAAATCTAATGCTTAAATCGTGACTATAAATAGAAATATCATGAGACCAGTTTATTACCGAACGAAACCCAAGCCCTTTATATCCGATAGTGTTTTGATCTTCAGCTTTTGGCGAATGATCGGATTTCATAACACTTTTTACACCTTCAAAATCAAAAGGTTCGCCTGTGTTTTTAATAATTAACTCATTGTTTTCTAAACTAATAAATATTTTTACTGTTTCACCATCTATTGCTTGGTCAACAGCGTTTTGTAACAATTCTAAAATTACTCTACCGTTGTAGTCATCTTTTGTACTTTTTTCTCTATTTAAATCACGAATAATCTCGTCTTTATGTTCTTTATACAATTTTAAAACTTCTGTTTCTCTATATTCTTCAACTTGTTCATTAATCGTTGCCATCTAATTTAACTATTCTTTCTTCGTTATTAATTATTGTAAATGAAAAAAGTTATTATTTAAAAGATTTAAAGATTGTTTGATTAATATACGTATGCTCTAAAAAGGCAACTTAACAGCGTCTATTTGTTTATTAAACATGGTTGCTTCTTCTTCTATGTCTTTAATACCACATGACTTTAAATAATCATATGTTGAATCTAAATATTTATTTGTGCCATAGACATCTTCATATTCGTCTGTTTTTGGTATATATATAACCATACCTTTTCTCGCTCTTGTAAGTAGGACACGGTAAGAATTTAAAATATGTTTTTTCTCAATATCTGAACTTTCTTTAAATCGTTTAGCGGTCAACATTTTCTGCTGACACCACTCACCATTAGAATAATACATATCCATGTCCCAACCTAAAAGTGACCAATCTATCTCTAGTCCTTGGATATTAAATTCTGTAGCCGCATATATTAGTGTATTTGAACAATCCGCTCCATTTTCGTCGAGCATCCAGTTAGAAAATTTAAAATTGACAATATTATCAAATTGACGACTTCTTTTACCTAATATCTTGCTATTACTGCTACAGAGTTTACCTATTCTCTCTTTTCTAGCTGAATTAGACTGTACAAAATTTAAAGCTAACTCGAGATTCCTAGTTATACATATAGGATAATCGTTAAATTTAGATAGAGCGTGTCTTGCTTTAGAGGGATTATTAAACAATAATGCTTCAGTAAATTCAGATAAATTTTTAGCCCTGGGAGTTCTTATCGATGTTTTTAAAAATAAGCCTGGGCACTCTTTTACTCTTTTATTATTTTTTAATTCATCCATGTAATCTCTTAAATCATCAGCGTTTTGGCTAAATATACCATCAGACAATCTAATCTCCCACTCTTTGTGTTTGTTTAAAAGTGAATTAAACCATACGCCTAAACCATTTTCGCCTCTGTGTATGTCTTGACCTAACCCTACTAAGGCGACGATGACGCCCCATGAACGGTTGTTGAAAGTGTTTAATAATAAATCGGCTTCTGACAAACCATAAAATTTAGGATCTGCGCCTTTCTTTTTAAGCCACTGCTCAAGTTGAGTTTCATCCCAAACTCGTTGTGCTTCATCAAATATCAATACATTTTCTTCTATCGTTTTATTTTTTGATGAGATGATATCTTGTTTAAAAGCATGCAGGTCTTGTATAAACGCTTTAACATCAGTAACTGCACGATTTTTATTAGGATATTTTAAGGGATTATTTTTAAAAGCATCTCTTCCAAGCGCTTCTGTAAGTACGTTAATAAGAGGTCCATTACCGCTGAAAAATATTGTTTTTTCATTGACACCATCTCTAGTTTTACCCGCTAAATCGAGACCAACTAATGTTTTACCTGCACCTGGCACACCTGAAACAAAACAAATAATTTTCTTTTTGTTTTCTCTCGCATCTTTAACAATAGCTTCCACTGTCGATTCAGTTACTTTTAAATTCTCTTCACCAGCGTCAAATTTAAAAAACTCATCAACTTGATTGTTCATATATATTGATCTAGCGCTTTGTATGATTGAAGGATTAGGTTTAAAAGGTGAGTTAACCCAGTTATTAAAATCCTCTTCAGTATATATCGTAGTAGAACCATATTTTGATCTAATTAATTCAATGTATTGCTCCATCTTATGTATATTAGCTTTAAAAAGAGTAAACAGTTTATCTATCCCTAAATCAGATTTATTAGAACATATACTGTCTGGCGCTTTTGTCGCGATTAATATAGGTACGACATATTTATCTCTATTCACTTCATAAAAGTTTTTAAGTGCGTATCCATAACCTTCTGCTTGGTCTATCGCATCAGGTTTAAATGTTGTTTCAAAATTTTTAAATTCTAAAGAATAGACAACATCACCCATTAAAAGTACAACATCTATCCTCATATTTAATCTGGATAAAACATATTCAAAAATAATATAACCGGATTTATCTTTTAAATATTTTTGCAATATTGATATCTGATTAGTCCAAGCGTGCTTTTGAGATTTTAAAATATTTAAATCCATCTCTTCATCACTTTCTGTTAAATAATCCACTATTTCTCTAGGTTTTTTATTTAACACAAATTCTTCTATTGTAGATTCATAATATGTTCTACCGGGCGTTCTTTTTAGACTATGTTCCATATATACTTTTATCCTTAACTGAACTGTATTATAGCACGGGCCACATCATGCTTCTTTAGTAAAACTACATTTAGGAAAATTAGCGCAACTGTAAAATTCACCAAATTTTCCTTTTTTCAATATCAATTGGGCACCACACATAGGACAAATATTTTTATTCAACGCTTTTTTAACTTTTTTGACATTATCTATGTGTTGCTTTTTGTTTATCGTACTTCTTGCTGACTCTAACTTATTATAAATATCAATTATTTCTTCATTAGATAAATGAACACCGTTATCAAAAATTTCTAAATGCATCACTAGCTCATTTAAATTAATAACTTTTTCGCTTTTAATCTTATCAGCGTTGTTTTTAGTCATCACTATGAGTGAATTAATTTTATATTTATCCCCTATGACTTTATTAATGACGTCGCAGTGTGTTTTATTTTGTTTTATAGGATTATATAATCTGCGTTTATTTTTATTGTAAAAGTTTTGAATCCAGTACTCGCACTCTTCATTTCCAAAAATCCATCCAGCATAATTTTTTGTCTCGATACAAAATATACCATTTTCTCTTATTTCAACATGATCGATTTGATGACTCATGCCGTTCTCATCTAAAAGAATTAAATCATTTATTCCCTTGCGAATAGGACAATCACTACTGCAATTATTTAAATGAAAATTAGTTAAATCTTCTCCAACTTTGCCATTAATTGTTGGATTCTTATTTCTTTTAAATAAACTAATTATTTTACTTAATAAACCCATTTTAATTTCTCTTTTCTTGTAAAACTCTATTATTTTTATTAGATTTATCTACTAAATTAATTAATGGTTGATGTCCACCATACATTCTTATAATCTTTTTATCTTTTATAATGTTATAATAAATTTTAGTTTAGGAGGCAAGCCGTTTGTAAAAATTTATAATAAGTTAGTCAGAGATAAAATTCCTTCAATCATTGAAAAAGATAATAAAACATGCAAATGTAGGATTCTTGATGATAAAGAATATTTAGAATCGCTTAATACAAAATTAAAAGAAGAATTAGATGAATATTTAAGCGACGAATCAATTATGGAACTATGTGATATTGAAGAAATAATACTTGCTATTATAAACGCCAAAGGATTAACTTATGATGAATTTGAAAAAATGAGAAAAGAAAAAGCTTATCAACGAGGTGCGTTTGATAAAAAAATATTTTTAATTAGTGTTGATAATAAAGAATCTAAGTAAAATATTAAATTTGAAGTTTATAGAAAAATATAATTTTGACAATAGTTCCATCTTTGGGATTTAACACTATATTTTTTAATAAATTTGTTTTTTTGTTTTTTAATTTATGGTTAAATTTTTTCTCTTGGTTACAATAATAATTGCAATACAGAGAATTTTTTTAACCTTTTTAATTGTTTTTTAAAACTTTATTAATAAAATTCTTTAATTTGTTCTTAAAGGCTGTACATCCATTAATTTTACTATTTTTAATCTACCTGTGTTCGGCGTTGATATTAATTTAGATTTCTCTTTTGATGTTGGAGAACTAAAGACAAAGCACTTATAAAATAAGTCAAATTCATTATTTATGTGTACTTCTACTTTTTTGGTTGTTTAAGAGATAACAATACAATTGTCTCAACATGAAACGAACGAGGAAACATATCGAGAGGTTGAATAACATCAATATTATAATCATTAATTAAATATGTTAAATCTCTAGCAAGGGTCGCTGGATCACATGATATATATATAATTTTATTAGGTCTATTTTTTAATAATGATTTTAAGAATGTTTCAGTCGAACCTTTTCTAGGTGGATCTAATATGACAACATCAAATTTATTGTTTGTCTCAAATAAATATTTTGTACAATCTTCACATATCGGTGTCATGTTAGTTATATTATTTAATTTAATATTCTCCTTCATGTCGTCCACTGCTTCTTTTACTACTTCAACAGATACGACATGTTTAACATATTTAGATGCGATCGCACCGATGGTGCCCACGCCTGCGTAGGCATCTAATAAAACATCATCCTTATTTAATTTTGCTAATTCAAACGCTTTTGAATATAATAGTTCAACTTGTAAAGGATGCACTTGGAAGAAGGATTTAGATGATATATAAAAATCTAAATCTAATATTTTATCTTTGATATATCCTCTACCATATAATATCTTTTCTTTTTCCCCTAGTATGACATTGGTGTCCCTCGGATTAGTGTTTTGTATCACTGTTTTAATATTAGGATGCATCTTAACCAGTTGCGTAACAAAATTATTTCTCGATGGAAAAGTATCTTGATTAGATATAATGACCACCATAACTTCATCATAATGATACGATGTTCTAATCAATATATGACGGATAACACCACTTCTATTATCCTCGTTATATGGCTCGATATGCATACTCTCCATCAAATCCTTAATAGTGCTTAATATCTTAGATGCACGTTGATCTTGGATATTACAGTCATTAAAAGGGATGATGCGGTGAGTATTAGATTTATAAAAGCCATATATTATCTTTTTACCATCTCTAGCAAAAGGCACTTGTATCTTGTTTCGATAATAAGTTATCTTATCCGCTTTTAAGCAGTCATTAACCTTTACATCAATATGCCCAATCCTATTTAAAGCATCTTTGACTTTATTAGTTTTAAATCTAAGTTCATAATCGTAGGTCGCGTTTTGAAAAGTACATCCCCCACAGCTAGATGATATTTGGCAAGATGGATTGACTCTATCACTAGATTTATTTATAAGTTTAACAATCTTACCGTATGCAACACCTTTATTACGATATAGTATCTCTATCTCCGCGCTTTCACCGATAAGAAGGGCGTTAACAAAAATAGTTTGATTATATAATTTAATTACTCCTAGACCTTCACTAGTCAAGTCTACACATGTACCAATAATATTATTTTTTTTCATAATTTATTTAAAATAGGCCGATTATACGGCCTTTTTGATGTAATTTAATTATTTTTATTCATTAAATCTTGTATGTAACTTACTTCTAAATCGACATCAAGGCGAGGGAATAATGGTTGACCTTTTTCTATTTTTCCGCCACCGACACATCCAAAGTTATAGATGTTGTTATAATCTCTTAAATCGAACGGGACATTTAATTGATCTAACGCAAGTTTAGACGCTTGGACTAAAACAGGTTGATAAAGAATCGCACTGACATATATGACATTAACTAAATGACTCATAACCGAGGCGAGTTGTTCTTTTTTATTTTCATCTTTAGCAAGTGCCCATGGTGCAGTGTCATCGATATATTTATTGCCTTTATTAACTAGTTCATTGACGCACGCGAAAGCGTCTGTAATCTTTAAATCATCAAATAATGTTTCATAAGATTTAATCGTATGAGTGACAAATTCTTCAAGTGGTTTATCAAATTCAGTAACACCGCTTTTAAAAATAGGTACGACACCATCAAAATATTTATTTATCATCCCTAGTGTTCTATTTAATAAATTACCAAAACTATTGACTAAATCAGCGTTGACTCTTTCAACAAATTGTTGGGGAGTAAAACTACCATCACTACCAAAATTTATTTCTCTCACTAGATAATATCTAACCGTATCCACTCCATATTTTTCTACTAGTGGGAATGGATCGACAACATTGCCTTTTGATTTAGACATCTTTTCATCTTTCATCAACAATAGTCCGTGGACAAATTCTCTATCTGGCATCCTTATATTAAGAGAATTTAAAAACATCGGCCAATAAATCGCATGGAATCTAGTTATATCTGCCCCTAGACAGTGGATAATTTCACTTTCTTCATCTAACCAATATTTTTTAAATAAAGAATCGTCATCACTTAGATAGCCTAACGCTGAGATGTAGTTAGTTAAAGCATCTAACCAAACATATACGACGTGTTTATCTCTCTCTTTGACTGGTACCCCCCAAGTAAAAGAAGTTCTAGAGACACATAAATCACCTAGTCCTGGTTTAATAAAAGTATTTATCATTTCATTTTTTCTTGATTCAGGAGTTAAGAATTTAGGATTGTTTTTATATAAATCTAAAATGAAATCAACATATTTAGATGCCTTATAAAAATATGCTTCTTCTTTAGCTTTTTCTACACTTCTATGGCAGTCAGGACAAAGATGTTCTTTCCCTACTTGTGTCTCAGTCCAAAACGCTTCACACTCCTTACAGTACCATCCTTCATATTCACCTAAATAAATGTCACCTTTTTCTAATAATTTAGAAAATATTTGTTGGACAACTTTAGTGTGTCTTTCTTCTGTCGTACGGATGTAGTCGTCATTACTAATATCTAATAATGTCCATAATTTTTTAAATTGCTCCACCATCTCATCGACAAATTCTTGAGGCAATTTATTTACAGCCTTCGCGTTCTTTTCAATCTTCATCCCATGTTCATCTGTACCAGTAAGAAAATAGGTTTCAAATCCTCTCATCCTCTTATATCTAGCAAATACATCACATAAAACTGTACAGTAAGCATTACCTAAATGCGGTTTAGCACTTGGATAATATATTGGTGTGGTAATATAAAAACGTTTCTTCATAAATATAATCTCCTTAGAAAAATATTGTATCAATATTGAATATAAAAAAGAAACTAGCGATTCGCTAGTTCATTATTTTTTGTCATTATTTAAGCCGTATTTTTTATTGAATCTATCAATTCTACCATCGGCTTGAACATATCTTTGTTTACCAGTGTAAAATGGATGACAATTTGAACAAGTATCAACACGGATTTCACTGAGTGTTGAGCCAGTTTCGAATGTCGCCCCACAAGAGACACAAGTCACTTTACATTTGTGGTATTTTGGGTGAATGTCCTTTTTCATATTTTTCTTCTCCTTCCGCCTTGAACTATGTTAGTCCAAAGTAAGTTGCGGGTTAATAATATCACAACGATATTGTTTAAAACAATTAATATTTTAAAAAGAACTTTGATTTAATAATTTATCCACTAGTTGTTATACTTATTTTGTTATGAAAATAGTTATTGTATCTGATACGCATCAAAACACATCGCTTATTGAAAAAGTATTGTTGATAGAAAAGGCAGATTTATATCTACACGCTGGCGACAGTGGTGTCTCCCAAACTGAGATATATCCATTTATAAGTGCGAAAGGCAACTGCGATTATTATCCTTTTAACACCTATGTAAGTGAGTACACACCTATTGGTAAAATTGTAGTTAAACACCATCCATTTTCACTCAGTGAAATCGATGGTTTTATCAAACAAGGTTATAAAATATTTGTCTTTGGGCATACGCATAAAAAACTAGGAGAACAAATAGGGCAATATTATTTATTTAACCCTGGTTCTCTTTTTCTTCCAAGAGACAGTGATAAAGGTTCATATCTAGTGCTTAATATTGATGAAAATAAATTAGAATACGAATTTAAATTTATTGATTAGGATTTACTTTTTTTATTTAAGAAACGTACTTATTTAATTTAGATTATTAAATTAAATTTATGGTATAATAAAAAGTTGCAAAAGGAGTTGATAAAATGATTTCAAAAAAATTAGCAATACAAGTATTAAATACATTATTAAGTACTGGCGCGGACTTTGCAGAAATATATGAAGAACACACTAATTCTTATTCAGTATCGATTGAAAATTCTAAAGTAGATAATTCTAATTCTTCTTATATTGAAGGGGCAGGTTTACGTATATTAAAAGGTAATAGATGCATATATGGACATACATCAGATTTATCTAAAAAGGGATTATTAAAACTTGCGTTAGATTTGAGTCAATCTTTTGATGGAGAAAGAATTGTTGAAGTAAAAGATTTAACAAAAATAAATTATAAAAATAGAAACAAAATAACTAAATCTTATAACGATATTCCAAGAGAAGAGAAAGTTAGATTAGTTAAAATAGGGACGGATGAAATTAAAAATAGACAAGATGCGAGAATTGTTAGATATGTCGGTTCATTTTCAAATAACCACACTGAGGTATATGTATTTAATTCTAAAGGCAAATATTTTAATAGAACTCAAGAACACGCGAGGATGATGTTTTCTGTCATCGCGATGAAAGAAGGGGGATTTGAAACTGGATTTGATGGTCCAGGTTGTCAAGATGATATTAGTTTCTTTAGTGAAGAGTTAATCAAAAAAAGTGCGAATAAAGCACTTAACACCGCGCTTCTCATGTTAGACGCGGATGAATGTCCTTCTGGCAAGATGAGTGTCATCATCGGTAATGGTTGGGGAGGAGTGCTTTTCCACGAAGCGTGTGGGCACCCATTAGAAGCCTCGGCGGTGGCGAAAGGTTTATCTTGCTTTAGTAAAGATATGGTAGGAGAAAAAATCGCCTCCGATATCGTCAGCGCGGTTGATGACTCCACTATTCCTCACGCATGGGGTTCAATCGATATCGATGACGATGGTAATTTAGGTGAGAAAAGAACATTGATTAAAAATGGTGTTTTAACTGATTTTATGATCGATGATTTTAATGGTAGGAGAATGGATAGAGTAGGTAATGGGGCCACCAGAAGACAAAATTATCGATACTGTCCAACTTCTAGAATGTCTAACACTTATATCGACAATGGTAAATCGACTAAAGAAGAAATAATAAAAGCGACAAAACTCGGTTTATACGCGGTTAGTTTTAATGGTGGTTCAGTCAACCCAATTACTGGTGAATTTAATTTTGGTTGTTCTGAAGCTTACATCGTTAGGGACGGTAAGATTTGTGAACCTGTTAAAGGGGCGACTCTCATTGGTAAAGGAAACGAAATATTAAAACAAATCGATATGGTTGGTAATGATTTAGCCTTAGGGCAAGGTATGTGTGGGGCGGCAAGTGGTTCAATTAGAGTCAATGTCGGTCAACCAACTATCCGCATCAAAGAAATATTAGTTGGAGGTAGAGGAGGTCAACTGAAATAAATTTATGAAATACGATTATTTTTTAAATCTTGCTAAGCAAGAAGGATTAGATGAAGCAGAATTATTGGTGTCTAATTCCTCATCGACAGAAATTGAACTATTTAGAGGACAAATTGAACAGTATGAAATATCTTCTTCTACATCTGTTGGCGGTAGAGGTATTTATAACAATAAATTAGGCACTGCAAGTGCAAATTCATATAGTAAAGATATAGCAAAAAAATTAGTTGAAGATATAAAAGAGAATGCGAAAACGATTGAACAAACTGATCCAATCTTTATATATGGGGGAAGTGAAAAATATCACAAAACCAATGTTTATATTAAAGAATTAAATAACATCCCTCTTTCTAACAAAATAAATAAACTATATGAAATTGAAAATAAATTAAAAGAAATGGATAAGAGGATAGTAGAGACTGACGTCGCTTATTCTGAAACATCTTTTTCTAATTCAATAATCAATACAAAAGGATTAAATTTGACGCAGAAAGGCAATTATTTTTTGATTTATTGCTCAGTAGTAGTAAAAGAAAACGAACAGACTAAATCAGGTGGAGAATATTTTATTTCCAATGATTTTAATAAGATTGATGTCGATAATTTAGTTAAAGAAGCAGTTAAAGACGCGACTAGTAAACTAGGTGGTGTCACCGCTTTATCAAAAACATATAAAGCTGTCTTATCTAATTCAGTTGTTTCATCTTTTATGAACGCATACATTAGCAATGCATCTAGCGAGGATGTACAAAAACATTCTTCCCTATTTATAAATAAATTAGGTGAAAAAATTGCCTCTAGCAAAGTCACTATTGAGGATAGACCACTATCAAAAACAATATTTGCTAAATATTTTGATGATGAAGGGGTAGCAACTTCAAATCGCGCGATTATAAAAAATGGTGTTCTTCAAACTTATCTATATAATTTAACCACCGCGGCAAAAGATGGGGTTAACTCTACCGGTAATGGTTTTAAGATGGGTGGTAAGATGGGTGTTGCCCCAACGTTTATCACTCTTAAAATAGGTAAAAAATCATTAGAAGAACTATTTAAAGAGATGAGAGATGGGGTATATATTACAGAAGTTCAAGGACTTCACGCTGGATTAAATCCACAAAGTGGAGATTTCTCATTACAATCAAGTGGTTTTTTAATCGAAGATGGTAAAATTAGTCATCCATTAGATATGATTACTATATCAGGTAATTTAATGGATATATTTAAAGATGTGGTCACGGTTGGAAGTGATGCGAGACTATTTGCCTCATCAAGTATGTGCCCAAGTGTATTGATTAAAAAGATTAAAGTCGCCGGACAATAATTTAAGGAAATTAAAATATGAAGAATAAGTCACGTGTATTAATATTGACATTATTATCTTTGTCAGTTCTTACTTTTTTAAATGTTAAGCAAGATACAAACGTAATAAATAATGTCAAAAACGCGACAAATGTCGATAGTTATTATTCATCAGTGGATGACACTAGTGCGTCTAGTTTATTTAACTCGTTATCCACCATTATAAATAACGGGGCAGATATTGGCACTTATAGCGATCTTTGGGATTCTTATAAAACTACCGATGTCGATGAAAATGGATATATAGTTGATATGTATTCTAACACTACTCACTATACTCCAGGTACTGACCAAGACAAGGGTAGCCATTCAGTCGAGGGCGATACTTATAATAGAGAGCACACTATCCCTAAGTCGTGGTGGGGCGGTAGTGAATCTAACCAAGGGGCAGATTTATTTATCGTCTATCCAACCGACAGCGTAGTTAATCAAAGTAGAAGCAATTATCCATATGGAGAAGTAGAAAACTCTACTTATGAATCAAATAATGGTTATTCAAAATTAGGTTCATCTTACTATTCTAGTGGACCTAGTACAGTATTCGAACCAGCGGATGAATGGAAAGGTGATTTAGCTAGAGTATATTTTTACGCGGTAACTAAATGGGTAAATAGAGGTAATTGGCCTTTTACTCAAGCTGATGGGTCATATATTTTTACTACTTCACAAAATGGATTTTATTTGACTGATTATTCTATTAATTTGTTTGTTAAATGGCATTTGCAAGATCCAGTAAGTGATTGGGAATTAAATAGAAATGACAATGTATATGAGATACAAAATAATAGAAATCCATATATCGACCATCCAGAATATGTCACTCAAATTTGGGGTGAGTCAGACTGGTATGATGGACCAATAGGTGGGGAAGATATTGTTCCTACAGACATACAAATAAATCCTCCTTCTTTAAATCTAGAAGTTGGGGATACTTATTCTTTATCAATTACCACCACTCCATCTAATGCGTCGAAAAGTGTGAGTTGGAGTAGTTCTAATCCTAATGTTGTCTCAGTTAATAATAATGGGGATATTAATGCTTTGAGCGAGGGGAACGCCACCATAAGTGTGGTATCCACGCTAGATAGCAGTGTCACTGACAGTGTCAACATAGTTGTCAATCCTAAAACAAGTGTTTCTATAACAAGCGACACTTTAGAATGTTCTGATTTTAAAAATCAAATAACAGGAAGCGGATATGAAGAATGGGAATACACCACTACTGAGTCAAAGGTAACATTTAAAGGTATATCTTATACTGGTAATAACGACATACAAATTAAATCAAGTGATAATTCAGGTATTATTATAACAAGTAATTCAAATTTAATAGAAAGTGTTGATGTCAGTTGGAAAGAAAGTGGTGACACTATCCAAATATATGGCAGTAATACTGCTTATACTTCTCCGTCTAATTTATATAGCGCTTCTACAACGGGCACACTTTTAGGGGAGTTATCTTCTACAAACGAAACGCATTTAGATATAGAAGGAGATTATAAATATCTAGGTTTTAAATCTAAAAGCGGGACAATTAATTTAAATTCGATAACGATTAATTATAAGTCTACTCCTTTAGAAATAACGTCGATTAACGCCTCTATTAGTAAGGATTTCTATGTTGGTGATGTAATTAGTAAAGATGATATAACTGTTAAAGATAATTTAGGTAACATCATCACTGATTTTGTATTAGAAAATGATCAATATCAATTTAAATATGAAGACACTCAAGGCGGAGATGTAGTTAGTTATAAACAGTTTGATATTACTTATGATGAATTTACTACTTCTATCGATGTACCAGTGTCGAGAAAAGCATATGTTCAACCACAAAATGAGGAAATTGATATCACGTTTACCAACACTAATATATCAATATCTAGTTCTAATAGGACGACTGGTAATGTCACCATCGGTGGCGGTACATACTATGTACAAAATGCATACATTTATAGTAATCAATATTTATCTTTTGGTAAGGATGAAGGATATATCCAAAATGTTAATCCTTATGAAGGGGATATTGTTTCTTTTGAAGTTAGTTTAAGAACTAGTTCAACTAGAACAGATTATACAAATTATGTCAGTAAAGACGGTATTGTTTGGGTAGAATGTACTCAATCGACACTTGCACAAGGTGGATATAAATATTTTAAACACGCCTATACATCATCTTCTTCTAGTTATTCAAATGTTATAAGTATAAATATAACCATAGAAGGTAAAGATAACGCTTTAAATATAAGTAATTACATCATGTATGAAGACACCACTAATCAGTGTTTAACTAAATTAGATGTCGCTTTAGACTATTTAAATAATCTATCAAATGATGAGAAAAATATATTTATGACATCTAATGACTACGTGATAAAAACCGCGCGAGAAAGACTTAACGCGTGGTGTATTAACCAAGGTAAAACAATCGAATACTTAAATGGTGAGTTAGTCATTAAAAATAGTAACGATATTAATTTGTTTGATAATTCTATCAATTATTTATTAATAATTATTGCCATATCGTCTATAACGTTATTGTCTATATTAGTCATAATTAAAAAGAGAAAGGTAAACTAGTATGAAAAAGATTAAATTTGGTAGTGTTTGGTTTTTGTCCGCACTTACTATAAGTAGTTTGGTTTTAATATCTATACCAAAAAACATAGAAGTAGAAGTTAAGGCGTTAGGTAGAGAAATAAGTCTACCTGCGACTATCGACTTAAACGACGCGACAGACGAAGAAATTAGAGAATATTATTCTCCTCTTTTAAGTTTGAGTGACGATGAATTAAAAGGAGAAAACTTATTAAAAAATTTAAAACCTATTTTATCTAATAATTTTACTTATATTAGTTATGACGATGTTTGGAAGGCGTATGAGATAACTGATAGAAACTGGGATCGCGCGCCTGCCGAGGATATGATTTCTGGTACATATAATGCCTCCACTAACACAATCACAGGTTATAAGTATGATTATGATAGGAATAGCACTGTCGTTGAATCGAGCGATGCGATTTTAAAAATCTTATATCGAAATGATAACGACACGGCGACGGATTTAGTTGTTACGGACGACGGAAGAGGAAGTGTAATCAATAGAGAGCATATTTGGCCTCAATCGAGAGGGTTTAAAGCAGACTCAGGGGCTGAAGGTCCGGCTGGCACTGATTTACATCACTTATTACCAGGCGATGCGAACGTCAATCAGCAAGGCCATAACAATTATGCATATGGATATGTCAAAGAATCTAATTGGACTCCTAGTAGAACTAATATTAGTGATAATGACAGGGGTACACCAATGCACGAATCTACACTCAACCAAGATACTATAGTGTTTGAGCCACAAGATATAGATAAAGGCGATATTGCACGCGCGTGCTTTTATATGGTAGCTAGATACAACAATTTAGCGGGCGAGACTGGTGCTATATCTGATTTTGAACCATTCCTTGAACTAGTTGATTATGTCACGCCGACAAGTGGAGAAGGGACAGAATATTCAAGCGACACTCACGCGGTCGGTTATGGTGTTTTATCCACTTTATTAGAATGGCATAAGTTAGATCCAGTCGATGAATTTGAAATACATAGAAATAATTTAATTTATAACAATTATCAAAATAATAGAAACCCATTTATCGACTTCCCTTGTTGGGTTGATGTCATTTGGGGTGATGCGGGAAACGCGGATGTGAGTAATGACCCAATCAATTCTTATCCACCAGAAGAAACACTAACTATTGAAGGTAGTTATGAGTCCACTATTCCTTTTGGTTCAACTTTTGATACATCTAGTATCGATGTATTTGTCACTGATTTAAATGGTGAAAATATAGAAGAAGTTACTTCTTCTGCTTCCTTTTCTAATGTTGATACTCATAAGTTAGGTGAACAAATTGTCACTGTTAGTTATGAAGGTTTATCTACTAGTTTTGTTATAAATGTCACCAATGTTGGTTCGAGTGAATATATTAATAATAACGAAGTCGCTTACTTAGACGATTTAATTATCTCCACTTATATTGAAGGTAGTTTAAATAATAAGGCGATAGAAATATTTAACGGCACTGGAAATGATATTGACTTATCATCCTATTCTTTACGTTCTTATTTCAATGGTAAAGTAGAGCCTTCCTCAACATTTGAATTAGAAGGAATTCTACCACATAACAGCACTTATTCTATCGCACATAGTTCTAGTGGCGACGCATTAAAATCACTAGTAGACACAACTAACAATGTCGTTAATTTTAATGGTAATGACACGATTATGCTATATAAAGGGGAAGAGAAGATTGACCAATTTGGATTTGATCCAACTGGAGAAACACCAAGTGACTACACTGGTATAGACGCGAATGGCACCCAAGCAAGTGCGAAAGATATGACATTAGTGAGAATAAAAGATTTAGATGTAAAAGGTAAATCAGACACTTTCACATTTACAGAATGGGTTTCTTATCCAATAGATACATTTGATGTATTAGATACTTACCGCGTCGACTCTATACTCTTAACGACGAGCGATATGCAAGCTAAGGCGTATGCTTCATACTTTCTAACTATGACACAAGAAAACTGTAATCAACTAATAATCCAAGATGAATATGTGTGGAATAAATTAAAAATTGAATATGAAGCAATGGTAGAAGATAGTAAACAATTATTTTTAACAAGTGATGAACCCACTATTTTAGATGCGAGAACTAGATACACATTTATCGTCAATAAATATGTGACACTTGAAGATTTTATCAACATCGGGCAAAGACCATCTAATCTATTTAAATTTAATGAAGACTCTAAATTATTAATCGCAGTCTTATCTCCTATCTTAATATTGTTCGTGGGGGTAAGCGCCATCACGACCTATGTTAAAAAAGAAAAACATTTAGATAAATAAGTCTTTAAAAATCCATTATTTAATCAAAATTAAAATAGAAATCCCTTCCGTTCTTAAAGAGTTGGGATTTTTATTATTTATACTTTTTTATCAATATAATCTCATTAAATAAAATATATGTGGGCGACTTATTAACATCCCCTTTAATCATGCTTTAATTTAAAGTAATGTATTTTAGTTCATTTAACAAATATTAAAAATCCATCTTCCGATTAAGGTTGATGGATATTTTATTTTATTTTTTGTCTTTATTATCTTGCTTAGTTACCAGTTTATAATTTTCTAATTCCCAGTCTGGATGAGCTTCCACCACTCTATTTAACGCTTCATTAAATAATTCTACTTCTATACCTTTTCTTTTTTCAGGAGTGGCTTTATATGCTTTGTAAACATTATTTAAAGCGATAATACTTTCAGAACGAGAACGATCAAATAATCCAGACATTAATAGATACGCACGAATGGACGCCATCGAGATATCTTTTGATATTTTTCTTCTCTCTTCTTGACTGACATCTTTTTCATAATATGCTTTCGCATCGTCAAATGATTTTGTCATGATGTTGATATATATTTTCTGCGCTCTTGCACGTATATATACTTTTTCAGAGACATTTTCTTTATTGTCTATTATTTGATTTAATAATACTTCTGCTTCACTAAATTGTTTTTTATCTAAAAGAGAATAAACTTTATTTAAATTTAAGTCGGCGGTAAAGTTAGTGATTTCATCAAATGTTTTGATTTCTACTTCCCTACCATTTGCTATTTCGTTTTCAACTCTTAAAAGTTCATTGAAGGCAATTTTGTTCTTTGGATTAGAAATAAGGGTTAATCGATATCCATCAGTTGTGGAATCTAATCTAAATGGGAGGATGTTATATATCAATATAACTCCACCTAACACACCGATGATGATAAAAAAATAACCAGTATTTAAGAACACTAAATTTTCTGCATTTAATCTTGCCAAGACAAAAATGACGACGAATGCGATGATTTCGATGGCGAAAAATAGTGTGCCGAATAGTAAATAAGGGCTTGGATTTGGTTCTTTTTTTACATTGGTTTTAGGAACAATTTTTGTCTCGCCAGTAAGTCCGTCAAAGTTTGAAAATTTAAACTTAAATTTGCCTTGCTCATTTTTATAAAAACAAAAGCCTAAGATATTGACACTTACAATATCATAACGGCCTGCTTTTGCCCCGGTGATGTGGGCGAGTTCATAAAGGGAGGCATTAAATATGACACCTATGACGATCGCTAAAAAGACAAAACCGACATATTCTGCGGTGTTCATCCCTGAATTTGGTCCATGTGTTTGAAGGACAGTTATACCAAAGACAATCGCTACTGCGAGTATTAACAAATATACAATTATCCCTAATACATCTTCTTTTTTCATAACTTTGTTTTCCTTTCTTTAACCTGACTCATAGTCAGCGTTCGTGTACTAAATAATCTGGTAGAAAGATATAATAAACTTCATTTATTCTATCATTTTTTATTTTTTTAACAATTGTTTTATCTTTTCTTTATTTCTAATGTTCTAATGGCTGCTTTCTTTAAAAATCTTTCATTTAAGAAAATAAATAAATTTTCCATATCTCTTAGATTTTTATTTTTATGAGTAGCAAAATAATTAATTAAGGCATTAGATACCCCATAAGCATAAAAACGACATATAGATTTTCTTTCATTCGATGTTAAATTTTTACTGTCAGGATAAATTTGAATTAATCGCATAAAACATTGATAGCAGTTATTAAATATAAATTCAGAAAATAAATCTTTACCGGCAGATTCAAGTGTCGCATCGATAAACATCTTATTAGACACATAATAATTATAAATAGAGGTCAATAAATCTTTTAAATTTAAACATTTATCAACACCATCAATTTTTTCATTTAAAAACACTACCATTAAAAGGTCATATATATCGTGAAAATGATAGTAGAATGTTTGACGATTTACTTGGCACTTCTTTGCTAGAAGGCTCACTGAAATAGTGTCTAAAGGTTGTTCAGACATCATTGTTTTAAGTATTTCCGCAAATCGTCTTTCCGTCTTCATTTTAATTTTGTAAGTTCCTTTGCAATGTTTGCTCCTAGCCTCGCATTATTTAACACTAAAGCGATATTTGCTTCAAGCGATTTACCTCCACTTAACTCAGTTATACGTTTGAGTAAGAAAGGGGTACATTCTTTACCTTTAATGTTTTTCTCTTCCATCTCTTGAAGTGCTTCTTCAATTATTTTATCAATAATTTTATGGTCAATACTATACTCATCTGGAATTGGGTTAGTAATTAATATACCGCCACTCAAATTATTGATTCTTTTCTCGTGGATTATTTTAGCAATTTGACTAGGGCTATCGACTCTATAATCGACCTTGAGTCCACTGCTCTTACTATAAAAACAAGGTAGTTCATCTGTTTTATATCCTAGCACTGGTACACCCATCGTCTCTAAATATTCGAGAGTAAGTGGTAAATCTAGTATCGCTTTTGCGCCTGCACATACGACGCTGACATTTGTTTTAGATAATTCAATTAAATCAGCAGATATATCCATGGTTTTTGTTGCACCTTTATGCACTCCACCTATACCGCCAGTGACGAACACTTCGATACCTGCTTGATGAGCAAGTATCATCGTCGCGCTGACAGTGGTCGCACCCCAAAGCTTATCAGCGTATACGATAGGTAAATCTCTCCTTGATGTTTTTACGATACCTTGTTTTTGTCCAAATTGTTCAATTTGTTCTTTACTCATACCAATTACCGCCACACCGTCTATTATCCCTATAGTAGCGGCAACTGCACCCTGCTCTTTAATAACTTCTTCTACTTTTAAAGCGGTTTCAACATTTTTAGGATAAGGCATACCATGTGAAATAATCGTACTTTCAAGTGCAACAACTGGCTTATTTTCTTTCAGTGCTTTTTTAATTTCTTCACTTATATAAATCATTTTTTATTACCTTCTTCTTTTTTGGCTTTAAGAACATCTAATAAATAAGTTATTAATAGATAAATCGCACCAAAAGCAATAATAATTAAAGCGACAGTAAAGTAATTGAGAGGTGAAAGTTGATTATACGCGATGCCTAAAATATTACTATCAGTTGAATTATGATAAATTAAGCCAAACACCACTAATGCGCCGACGTCGATAATAAGCGCGAATAAAAAGACGATGAGACGATATTTAGTGAATGGTAAACATATTTTAAACAATATGACCATACATAGAATCGACATGATAATTGTCGACATACCGACAACTTGATCCATGTTGAATATACCAAGGTATGCCACCCCATTTAATTGGAGGATATAAAGGAGGAAAACCATCAAAACTGATAAGATGATAAGTAGTCCACCTGGTAATGCTTTCTTTAAAATATTGGTTAAGAATTTATCTTTAATTCTCTCGCTACTCGGTTCAAGTGCGATGAAGAAGGCTGATAATCCTATACCAAATATTTCCCATAAATATAGGTGATTAGTAAAGAATGGATATCTAATATTAGGATCTTGCATAATCAAAGAAGCGATGATAAACACTAGTGAAATCGTCATGGCGAACAACGTCTTACATAAGAACAGTGAACTAGTTCTTTGTAAATTGTTTACCACTCTTCTTCCTTCTGCCACTACCGAAGGTAATCGATCAAAATTAGAATCGAGTAAGACTAGGTGTGATACATTACGCGCGGCTTCTGAGCCACTCGCCATCGCGATAGAGCAATCAGCTTTTTTAAGTGCTAATATGTCATTGACACCATCACCTGTCATCGCGACAGTATTACCGTCATTATGTATCGCTTCAATAAGTATTTGTTTCTGTTCAGGTTTAACTCGACCAAAAACGATATATTTATTAGCTAGTTCTTTTATTTCTTCATCTGTTTTATCATCTAAAGAAATGTATTTTTCACTACCTTGTATACCAGCGAGTTTTGCTATTTCACTCACCGTCTGCGCGTCATCTCCTGATATGACTCTAATAGATACGTTGTTGTCAAAAAACCATTTAAAAGTTTTGATTGCGCTCGGCCTAATATGGTCGCTTAATATAATGATGGCAAGTCCTTCTAGTGCACCTTGTGCTTGATGATTTTTAATTGGTAAAGGAGAGTGGGCAAGAACCATAACTCTATATCCTTTTTTTGCATATTCGTTTAAAACTGGCTTTATTTGTTCAAAATTTGAAAGATTTAAATATTCTGCTGCTCCTATAAAATATGAGCCTTTAGCTTTAAAGGTCGCCCCTGAATATTTAAGGTCTGAACTAAATGGGAGAGCCTCATCAATATTTAAAGTAAGGTCATAATTAAATTCTTTTTTAAGTGCTTTCGCGGTGGTGTTGTTATCTTGTGTCGCATGGAGGATATTAGATATAGTTTGTTTAATATCTTCTAATCCAATTTTTTGAAGTGAGATAATTTTATTGACCATCATGTCGCCATCAGTTATGGTGCCAGTTTTATCGACACATAGCACATTAGTTCTCGCTAGCATTTCTAAAGAATAAAAATCTTGCACTAGTGTCTTTTTTCTCGATAAAGATATAACTCCGACTGCGAGTGCGACAGAAGTTAATAAATATAGTCCTGAAGGTATCATTCCAACGAGCGAACCTGATATTGGGCCAATTGATTCTTTAAATCCTGAGGTGGTAGAAAATGAGCCTTGTGCGTAATATAGCGCCACCATCGCCGCGCCCATAACAATGACTATACTACCGATTACTTTAAATAGTTGTCTAAGTGTCTTAAGTATTTCTGATGCTGAGCGGCGGAATTTATTTGCTTTATTTTGAATAGTTTCAACGTAACTTTCGCTACCGACTTTATCAGCTTTTATATAAGCTCTACCACTAGTGACATATGAGCCTGAAAGGACTTTGTCACCTTTTTGTTTATAGATGTTGTTACTCTCTCCTGTAACTAGTGATTCATTGACCATTAAAGATCCTTCTAACACTATTCCGTCAACGACAATTTGTGAACTAGTTTCAATAAATATTATTTCATCAAGAACGACATCTTTTGATGATATCTCTATTTTTTTACTATCTCTTATCACTTGTGAACGTGGTTCAGTTAAAAGCCTTAATTTGCCCATTAAATATCTAGCTCTTAAATCTTGAAATAGACCTATTAAAATATTTGGTATCAATATAGCTAGGAAAAATAATCCGGTGTAATATTCACCATAAATCATTAAACCTGCGATGATAAATAAGAGGATATTAAAAAAACTAAAGACGTCAGTAAGGATAATCTCTAGATAAGATTTCCCCACCACCATCTTTGTTTTGTTGGTTAGTTTTTGTTCTTGTCTTATTTTAATTTGTTCATCATTTAATCCATCTTCAACACTTGGATTAAATCTTTCAACATTTGAAGAATTATTAATTATTTTTTTAGCCATATAAATTATTACCCTTTAACAAAGTTTTTTATTATTCTTCAGTTTGTATTTGTCTACTTAATTTATTTGTTTCAGTGTATGAATAAGTATTAAAACTTTTACCATCAGTTATATCGTTAATAGTTTTTAAATAAGTTATTTCAATAATTACACCATCTAATATTTGATAACTTAAAGTAAAATTATTTTCTACGATATCAGTGTCATTTGAAATATTATAAGTAAATGTCATGGTGAATGTCGTTATATTTTCACTTAATGAGGCAGAATAATTAATCCCGCTGGTAAGTCCGCTGTTAAGGTATTCATTATTAAAATTATCTAAATATTCTTTGGCGTTAGTTAAGTCTAAATATTCATAATATGTCTCTAGAGTAAAAGTACTTCTATTTAATTCATCTTCTATAGTTTCATCTTCATAGTCAATTAATTCTGTAAAAGATATCATGTTAGAATCTATTGAAAGAGAATAAGACGCGGTTGTCGTAGTGTTTATAGTTTCTAGTGACGCGGTATCACTATTTTCAACTAATTCACTAGTAACGGTGTTAATCGTCCCACTTATTGAATATTCTTGTTCGTCTCTAGTTTTATTGATTTGTATAGTTTTATCAAAATTACCAGCAAGAGGAGAATCGTTTTCATCGACATAATTTAACTTCTCCACACTCGTAATAGATGAGATGTTGTTAAAGTGTCCGTCTCCCCCTTCATTAATTGCATCTAAATATAGTTGATAATTGTCAATGTTTTCTTGATTAGATAAAAAATCAAAAACCCCTTCTTTATCAAAATCATAATCAACAATAACGTTATTTGATGAATCGTTGATATTAGGATAAGAGTATATAGATTCGTTGGTGGCCCCACCATTACACGCACCTAAAAAAAGAGGAGTGATTAATAATAAATAAAGTGGTTTAATCGTCTTTTTCATTTTTGTTCTCTTTTCATTTTAAAATAATTTTTTAATATGTCGCTACAAGGTTTTTCTAAAATGCCACCCTTGACTAATGGCCTATGGTTGACATTAAGTGCGTCTAAACTATTGATAGAAGAGCCATACGCTCCTCCTTTTTTGTCATACGCCCCAAAATATACTTTTTTAATTCTTGCGAGATTGATCGCACCCGCGCACATAAGGCAAGGTTCAATCGTCACATAAATCTCACAACCAATCAATCTCCAATTTTTAAGTTTCTTGCATGCTTTTTGAATGGCAATTATCTCGGCGTGCGAGGTTGAATCCATCTTTTTTTCTCTTTGATTATAAGCGCGTGAAATTATTTTACCGTCCTTTACGATGACACATCCTATCGGTACTTCATCCTTTTCAACGGCTTTCTCAGCTTGCTTTAAAGCTTTCTTCATGAATTTGATTTCGTCATTAATCATACACAAATAAACCACCGCACATGAACAGGACACTTAAGGCTGCTATATTCCTATCCTGACCTGGTTCGTGACTGCACATCGCGATGGCAAAAATATTATAGCATAGTTTAAAAAGAATAAAATTATTAATATTTTATTCATATTCTTATAGATAAAAATTCATATTTTAGTGACGCATCATTTAATAATAAGTTTTTTAAATAGCAGCAAAACAAAAAAGCAGTAAAACAATCAAATTTCTTTGTTTTTCTTTTAAAAATAACGCAAAAATGCTTTATATTTATAAATTTTTATATTATTTGCATTGATTGTAACGATACATATGGATATATAATTTGAATTATCAATGCTATTATTTATTTATTTACCCAACCAAAATTAGATGCATCATAAATAGAACTATCGATAAAAATATCGTCTGTTTGAGATATGACATTATCCCAAGATAATTGGTTGAAGTTTGAGTTAGATGGGAACACCGCGAGTAAGAAATAAGAATCATCGTCTTCTATATCAAAAGTAAATGATGTATCAAATAATACTCCTTCTATCCACCTGCCACCACTACCGGTAGGCCAAACCCACGCGTAAATATCATTATCTACATATTCAATAGGTATGTTTTCCACTAAAATATCTTTTTGAATAAATTCGACATATCTATATGTTCTTTCTTCTTCTACTTCACCAAATTGATTAGAAGCATAAACATTTAATTTATATTCATCTACACCTTCGGTTTTTTCTATTGTCAAATCTATTGAGTTAGTAAAATAAATTGGTGAAGAGTCATTCACTGTGTAATATGATTCATCTGCGTTTATTACGGATATATTTACGTTTAATGTGTCGGTTATAAATGTCGTCCCATCATCGTGTATATTAATTGCTGGTTTACTTTCTTTTATATAGTTCGACGGATATAAGACTAATATGTCATTATTTCCTTCTGTGACTATTTTTCCGTTTTTAATTTCATATACATCGTCAGTTATTTTATCTATATACTGCCCATCATTAATATTTAAAGTTAAATCGCTAATAGGAGAAGTATCGTTGATGTCCACTATTAAGACGCCACAAGAGTTATTGTTTTCTCTAACATTAATAAAATAACCGTTATTAGAAGTTATGTTGTCACTATATCCATAAAAATCATTATGGAAATTGTTGATCGCACTTATAAGTGGGGTATTCCAAGTTGTATTATTAGTAATTTCTCCCATCTTAACTGAATCAGAAGATGGACGAGGAAAATATAATACTGAGGCATTATTTTTACTTGTTTCAATCGCATATGCTTTATCTATATTTTCTTGAGATATATATGTCGTCTCGTGAGAATCGTTTGCAAAAGTATCGTGTGATTCACCCCAGAGGACAATTTTTGATGCATCTTGATTTATAACATATCCTTGATATGATGCATCATCGATATTATTATTAACTACTCCTTCTCTTATCTTAGTGCTCGTATTGTTATCGGTGACACTCATCCTTTTAGTGTATGCTTCATAGGTTCTACCAACACCAGGGGTGTTTAAAATTTCTCCATATATAAATGGTTCATCTTTATTTTGCGCCTCGCAGTATGAATTAATCCCACCGATGACGTATTCCCAATAATTAGATGAATAAATACCATCTTCATCAGTTTCGATATGTTTAGCCGCGTCAAATCTAAAACCACTGACACCGACATCGACATATTCTTTTAATAAATCTAACACTGCTTCTTGAACAATTATCGATTCAGTTTGTAAGTCAGGATAACCACCTAAATTACCTTTTGTCACTTTTTCAATTGAGTTGTCATCGACATAAAAATTATTGCCGTGTAACAAATTATTATCATATATTTCAGGTTCATATTCTCTCACATTAGAATTAAAAGAATATTCATTCCCTCCACCTAGATGGTTAGATACGATATCGACAATTATTTTTATGCCTAAAGAATTTGCTTCTATACAAAGTTCTTCTAAATCTTGTTTTGTACCAATAGAGTGATTTTTAGTGGCGATAGAAAATCCTAAAGGTTGGTAAAGTTTCCACCACTCATTCTTATAATTACCATTTGGATAATAATCTTTTTGAGGTTGCATAGGTGAGGTTTGCACCGCGGTAAAACCAGCTTGTTTTATTGCTTCTAGATTATCTTTAATGTTATCCATCGACCAATTCCAGGCGTGCAAAATTGTTTCATTTACGCCGAAAGGTTTATCGTCAACATCAATATTTTCACTTGTTGATTCGCTAGATGTTGTCTCGCTTGTATAGTTAGAATCAAAAGAAGTTGAATCGTAACTAGAATCAATATCGATATTTTGACAAGCTGTTAATAAAGATAAACAAAAAATTATCAATATTTTCTTATTTATATTTTTCATTTTTTAATTGGTTTTAAAACTTTTATACCACCCATATATTTTTGTAACACTTCAGGTACTAAAACAGAACCATCTTCTTGTTGATATTGTTCTAATATTGCTGGAAATACTCTTGAAGTAGCAAGTCCAGAAGCATTCAATGTATGGACATATTGAGTTTTGTTAGTTTGTTTATCCCTATATCTCATCATCCCTCGTCTTGCTTGATAGTCTCTCGCATTAGAGGCACTTGAAACTTCTTTATAGATATCAATGCTTGGTATATAAACTTCAATGTCGTAAGTTCTTGCCATCGAGTGGGAAATGTCTGCCGCGGCTAATTTAGATATTTGAAAATGTAATCCTAATTTTTCTACTAGACTGCTTGCTTTATAAACAAGTTCTTCAAACGCTTTATCGCTATCTTGGGGTTTGGTGTATTGGACGAGTTCAACTTTATCGAATTGATATCCTCTAATCATCCCTCTTTCTTCAGTTCTATAAGAACCTGCTTCTTTTCTATAGCAAGGAGTGAAAGCAAAATATTTTCTTGGTAGATCATCTTCATTTAAGATTTCATTTCTATGTAAATTGACTAACGCCGTCTCAGCGGTTGGAAGAAGGAATCTTTCTGGTTCCATCCCTCCTAGCCAAAACACATCTTCTTTAAATTTAGGAAATTGTCCAGCGACAAAGCCTGATTCATAATTTAATAGATGTGGGGGTAGGATAAATTCATACCCGTCTTTTAAATGTTCATCGACAAAGAAATTGATAAGTGCCCATTCAAGTCTTGCCCCTAAATTAGTATAAACCCAAGAACCTCTCCCAGCGATTTTTGCCCCTCGATCGTAGTCGACTAGTCCAAGTGAGGTGGCAAGTTCGACGTGATCTTTAATCTTAAAGTTAAATACAGGTTTTTCTTTAAATGTTTTAATGACTTTGTTATTTTCTTTCCCTCCCGCGAGTAAGTCGTCATCTGGTAGATTAGGTAATGCGGACAGAAAATCTTTAAACTGCTCATCTATTTCTTTTAATTTTTCTTCATTTTCCTTATTTTTTGCATTAATTTCTCTGACTTTTGCAAAGATTTCGTTAATATCACCGCCACTTTTCTTAGCTGATGGCACACTTGCAGAAAGTTTATTTGCCTCTGCCTTATTAACTTCTACTTCGTGCATTAAATCTTTTCTTTTTTTATCTAATTCTAAAAGAGAAGTAAAATCTACATCCCAATTTTTCTTCTTTAATGCTTGTTTAACTTTCTTAGGATTTTCTCTAATTAAATTAATATCAATCATCTTGTTGTTCCTCCCTATAATTTTTAAGGTTGATTAATTCTTGATAATATTTTTTAAGTGTCTCTCCTACTTGTACAAGTGGATATTTACATACTTCTTTATAGGCATTTTCAATGGTGGGCACTAATTTGCCGTCTAAATAATCTTTTACTAAAGAGGTTAGAGTTTCACTAAATTTGCCAATATAAGCATTTTCACCATCTTTTATAATATCACTAAATGTAACCGACTGCGCGCGAGCGATTATTTGACACTTAGCCGCCATCGCTTCAAAAAGAGATACTATCCCGCAAGGTCTATATGACGGGAACATAAATATTTTGGCGTTCAATAATGCACTCCTATAGACATCGTCTGGTACATTACCGACAAATTTGACGTTCTTAGGTGCACTCTTAGCGATTTTCTTAATTTGATTTTTTGCTTTTTTAATAGAACAAGGACCAAAATAATAAAATAAAACTTTTGGATTTTTTTTAGCGGCCCCCACAAATGCATTTAGCCCATCTGCAGTTTGATAGTCACCTATCGCCATGACGAGATTCTTATTTGTCTCTTCTCCAAAATAACGATAGAATATCATTTTTTCATCTTCTTTAGAGAAATCAAACCTCGCTAAATTAATACCAGGAGTACATATTTGTATTTCACTAGTTATTCCTTCATTTATGAGAAACTCTTTCGCTCTTTTATCACTAACTAACACGATCGATGCTTTATTTAAAAATCTAAGTGCTTTATTAGTTAAATTGATTTCTCTTTTGCCATCAGAACTTTTATATTCTAAAAAAGATGCATCTGGATCACATTCACATTGAAGCGCGCTGACGACGACTGGAATATGATTTTCATTCGCGTCGTTAATTTTGTTCTCGTCGAAAGGAGAGAGCAAATGTATCAAATCGTAATTGTCAACGATGTTATTAGTATGCTCAACACCACTCATTTCGAGCGCGCCTTTGATTGATTTTCTAAGGCGCGTTCCCTCGAAAGATGAATATTTATTTTTAGATTGAAAATAGACGAGAACTTTCATTTTTTTATTCTTCTATTTTATTGTCAATATTTTCTTGAGTGGTTTCTTCTTCACCAACTTCTTCTTCCTCGTGAGGCACCACCGCGATAGAAGATACTTTTTGTCTACCTTCAAGGTTGATAATTTTAACACCTTGGGTATTTCTTCCAGCGATTCTAACTTGGCTGAGAGGTATTCTAATGACGATGCCACCAGTGGTGATAACCATTAAATCTTCATCCCCGTTAACCGCGCGGACACAAATTAAATTACCAATTTTATCGGTGGTTTTAAGGGTGACAACACCTTTCGCGCCTCTTTTAGTTTTACGATAATCTTGAGCGTCACTCATCTTACCATAACCTTTATCAGTTATAGATAAGATATATTTACCTTCAAATGAGGTTGTCACACCGACAACTTTTTGATCATCATCTAATTCAATACCTTTGACGCCTGACGCCGTTCTTCCCATCGGGCGAGCTTCGTCAGCGAGGAAGTTGACCATCTTACCTGCACTGCTACCGATGCCGACATATGTATCATCTTTAACTTCTTTGACATCGACTAGCATGTCACCTTCTCTTAATGAGATTGCGATCTTACCATTTGTTCTAATCGATTCAAATTCTTTTATAGAAGTACGTTTGACGATACCTTTTTCGGTAAAGAACATCAAATAGCTTTCATCCATATATTCATCGCAAGAAATGATAGCTTTAACTGCTTCATCTTTTTCAAAAGATTGGAATAAATTGATGACTGGTAAGCCTTTTGAATTACGACCATATTCTGGAACTGTATATCCTCTAGTGCGATAAACTTTACCATAATTTGTAAAGAATAATAAATCAGTGTGTGTTTTGGTGGATACAAGTATATCAACGACATCATTGTCATTCATCGAGATACCTCTAATACCTCTACCACCTCTATTTTGTGTTTTGAAAGTATCGTTAGTTAATCTCTTGATATAACCATTTTTAGTTAAAGCGATGACGATATCTTCTTCTGGTATGAGTGATTCATCGTCGATAGAAGACAGTTCATTAGATATTTGCGTTCTTCTTTCATCGCCAAATTTCTCTTTAATTTCAAGGAGTTCTTTAACGACGACTTCTGTCTCATTTTCTCTAGATGAGAGAATGCGTTTATATTCAGCAATATTGATTTCTAACTGCATTCTTTCTGCTTCTAATTTTTGTGTTTCGATACCAGTTAGTCTTCTAAGAGTCATCGATAAAATAGCTTGAACTTGTTCGTCAGAAAATTCAAATCTTTCTTTCAATGTCTTACCAGCTGATTCTGGGGTGTCGCTGTCGCGTATAATATCGATGATCTCATCGATGTTATCGTGACATTTTAATAAACCGATAACAATGTGATCTCTAGCTTCATCTTTAGCTAATAAGAATTTAGTTCTTCTTTCAATAACTTCAATTTGGAAATCTAAATATGTTTGTAACATCGTCTTAAGAGAGGCGACTTTAGGGGCACCATCGATTAAGCAAAGGTTGATGATGCCGTAACTAACTTGTAAATTAGTATTTTTATATAATTGATTTAATAATACTTCTGGTATGACATCTCTTCTAACTTCGATGACTACTCTTATACCATCTTTGTTAGATTCATCTCTAATATCAGTAATACCATCAATGATTTTTTCATGGACTAGTCTCGCCATATTCTCAATAATCGTCGCTTTGTTAACTTGATATGGTATCTCACTTACCACAATACGTTTTAATCCATTGCTTCTTTCTTGTATTTCACATTTTGAACGGATAGCGAAAGTGCCAGTACCTGTTTCATAAGCATCTTTAATGCCGCCTCTACCTAAAATAATCCCGCCAGTAGGGAAGTCAGGACCTGGTAAAAATTCCATCAAACCAAGAGTGTCTATGTCTTTGTTTTTTGCTAGTGCGACAACCGCGTCGATCGTCTCACCTAAGTTATGTGGAGGAATGTTAGTAGCCATACCAACCGCAATACCGTTAGAGCCGTTAACTAAGAGGTTAGGGAAACGTGATGGCAAGACGACTGGTTCAACTTCAGTGCCGTCATAGTTATCCATAAAATCAACTGTATTTGAGTTGATATCTCTAACCATTTCAAGAGCGATTTTAGTCATTCTCGCTTCGGTATATCTCATCGCCGCAGCTTCATCGCCATCGACTGAACCGAAGTTACCGTGTCCATCCACCAATGTATAACGCATGGAGAATGGCTGAGCTAATCTAACTAATGTTTGATAAATTGCGGAGTCACCATGAGGGTGATATTTACCCATGACGTCACCGACGATACGCGCGCTTTTCTTATAAGGTTTATCTGGTTGCATACCAGTTTCATTCATGCCGTATATTATTCTTCTATGAACTGGTTTTAAACCATCTCGTGCGTCTGGGATTGCACGTGAGACAATGACGCTCATCGCGTAATCGAGGAATGAAGTTTGAACTGTCTCACTAATCGCGATGTTAGTTAAACTTGGAACGATGCCAGCTTCTACTTCTTCAATTTCTTTTTCATCGATTTCTTCATCTTCATTTTGTGAATCATTATTTAATAATTCGTTATCATCTTCATATAAAAACATATCTTATCGTCTCCTTAATTAAATATCTAAGTTCTTCACAAATTTTGCGTTTTGGTGAATGAAATCTTTTCTTGGTTCGACATTGTCGCCCATTAAATCGGTAAAGACTGTCTCTGCTTTAATCGCATCGTCAATCGTCACTCTAAGCATTTTTCTATTGTTTGGATCCATAGTTGTTTCCCAAAGCTGTTGGGCGTCCATTTCACCTAAACCTTTATATCTTTGGAATGGATATCCAGGTTTTAAATTAAGTTTCTTTTTGAGAACTTCGAGTTGCTCATCATTATATGCATAATATGATTTATTGTGATAGTCCACTTTATAAAGTGGAGGTTGAGCAATATATACATAGCCTTGTTCAATCAAAGGCCTCATATATCTAAAGAAGAATGTCAATAATAAGATTCTAATGTGACTACCATCGACATCAGCATCAGTCATGATGACAATTTTATGATATCTAATTTTACTCACATCAAAATTAGGGTCGATACCACCACCGATAGCTTGAATCATATTACCGATTTCCGCGTTAGCGAATATTCTCTTAACTTGTGCTTTTTCAACATTTAAGATTTTACCTCTTAGAGGTAAGATAGCTTGTGTTTCTCTATCTCTTCCGTTTTTTGCTGAACCGCCCGCGGAATTGCCTTCGACGATATAAAGTTCACATACAGTTGGATCTTTAGAAGAACAATCGGCTAATTTACCAGGGAGAGTGGTTAATTCTAATCCGCCTTTTCTTCTCATTTCATCTCTTGCTTTACGTGAGGCAATACGCGCGTTGGCCGCCATTATGATTTTATCGAGCATTATTTTTGCGACTTTAGGATTTTCTAATAAGAATCTATTTAATTGGTCACCTACTATTTGCGATAAAATCTTTCTAACTTCTGAATTGCCTAATTTAGTTTTAGTTTGCCCTTCAAATTGAGGGTTTGGGTGTTTGACTGAAATAATCGCGGTCAAACCTTCTTTGATATCGTCATAAGTTAGATTATCTTCATTATCTTTTAAGAATTTATTTTGTCTAGCGTAAGCGTTAATTACTCTAACCATCGCCATTTGGAAGCCTGATTCATGAGTGCCTCCCTCGTGGGTATTGACGTTGTTACAGAATGAAAAAATACTCGAAGTATATCCGTCGTTATATTGTAATGCAACCTCAGCGTATACTTGCCCAGTTAATTCGTGCCCAATTTCAACAATTTCAGAACCTTCACAATAAATTATTTCATCAAATATTGGTGTTTTATTGTGATTGATAAATTGAACATATTCTTTAATACCACCTTCATAGCAGAAAGATTCTTTGATTTCTTGTTCTCCTCTTTCGTCTTTGACGATGATTCTAATACCTCTATTTAAATAGGCAACTTGTCTCAATCTATCTCTAATAGTTGAATAATCAAATACTGTTGTTTCTTGGAAAATTGTCTCGTCTGGTTTGAAGGTGACGATTGTACCAGTTTTATCAGTGTCACCTATTCTTTGTAAGTGTCCGACTGGATGTCCGCCATTTTCAAAACGGAGGAAATAAATTCCACCATCTTTATGGACAGTAACTTCTAACCAGCTCGATAAAGCATTGACGACAGAGGCACCGACACCGTGAAGTCCACCAGACACTTTATATCCACCGCCTTCACCAAATTTACCACCAGCGTGGAGTATAGTGTAAACTGTCTCAACACCAGATAATCCAGATTTTGCGACAGTGTCGACTGGAATACCTCGCCCATTGTCAGTAACAGTAATCGTGTCACCCTTATTTATCGTGACAGCAACTTCAGTACAATATCCAGCGAGCGCTTCATCGATCGCGTTATCAACGATTTCCCAAACGAGGTGATGGAGTCCAGGTGATGCGGTTGTACCGATGTACATACCTGGTCTTTTTCTCACAGCTTCAAGACCTTCAAGAACTTGAATGTTAGTCGCGGTGTAATGTTCATCTGCTTTTTCATAAGCGATTTCATTTTCACCGACTTCAGAAATTTCATTCTCACTTGAAGGATTAGATAATTTCTTTTCTTCTTCCATTTAATTTTTTTCTCCCTTTTTTATAAAATTTATTTAGTTTTTAATTAATTTAATTGATTTTTACGAGTTTTTTTATTTTTCAGTTATATTTTCTTTTTTAAAGTGTATATTTTCGCACCCTTTATATTTAAGCTTGTCGCGCTTATAAATACTTGCTCGAAGTTCTCTAATAATTTAATTAGATTAGCTCTATGAGTCGCGTCCAATTCACTCATTACATCATCTAGTGCAACAATCGGCTTTTTATCCTCATCTTCTATCAAGAAATATGGGGCTAGTTTTAGTCCGATGGACACTATTCTATTCTCTCCTTGTGAACCACTGAGTGCGATGTCGTTCCCTTTAAATTTACACATGAAGTCTTCTCGATGGATTCCGATAGAAGTTGCTTTCTTTTTTAAATCGTTTTCTAAGCCCTTCTCAAACACTTTTTTTGCGGTCTCGATAAATTTATCGTCGTTTTTGATAAACGGAGCGTAGACTAACTCAATTTGTTCTTCTTTCCCGTTTAGTGAATTTACAATCTTCGATAGCACTTTGTTTATTTCTTCGATGTAGAGTTCTCTATATCTTATAATCGGTTGAGACAATTTGATTAACATCTCAGTGCAAGTGTTTAGAAGAGTCATGTCAGGATTATCTTCTTTAAGTACTGAATTTCTTTGTTTCAATACTTTTTCGTACCGAGATATGTAATCTAGGTAAACACCACTTTTTTTTGAAAGGCTTATATCTAAGAAATTTCTCCTATCCTTAGGTGGACCTTTAAAGATAAACACATCTTCTGGTTCAAACAATATTACATTTACGCATTTAGATAGTTCTGAAAGCTTTTTGATTGGCTTTTTGTTTACTAATATTTGTCTTGCGTCATCGATTAAGTCAATTTGAATATCTCTAACGATCCTACCTTCATTAATTGACGCTTCTATACGACTCTTATCTTTATCTTCTTGGATTAGAAGTTTATTTTCTACTCCTCTAAACGAGCGAGCGACACTTAGATAATACATTGCTTCTATAATATTAGTTTTACCAACACCATTATCGCCTTGGAGGATGTTTAATCCTTTTTGAAATTCAAATGATGCGTAAGTATGGTTTCGGAAATTTTTTAGGGTGAGGTTTGAAATATACATTATTGATCGATTATAAATTCTTGATTATAAATTTTAATTTTATCGCCTTTCTTAAGCTTCCTACCTCTTCTTGATTCTAGTTCGTCATTGACATAGACATCGTTAGACATAAGAAACATTTTAGCTTCTCCACCAGTAGATATTACACCGATAATTTTTAAAAAGTTATTGAGTGTAATATAATCTTGATTTTGACGTATTTTAACTGCTTTTAAACCCACAAAAAACTCCTTGTCAATATTATACACAATATAAATAAAAAAGGGAAATATTATTTCCCTTATTTGCTAATATTATTAATTTGCGTTTTTTCGATTAAAATGTCCTTACTGGAGTGACGACTTGAACGACTGAATCATCTTTGGTGTTTTTGATGACAAATGGTCTCATTTCGCCTACAAATGAGAAAGTTACATCTTCACTTCCAAGCGCTTTTACTGCAGCGACGACAAATTCAGAATTAAATGATATTTGTAAAGGTTGTCCTTCATATCTAAATGGAGAAACCTTTTCACTAGCAGAACCGACTTGTGAACTTTTCGCGGATATTTCAATCTTGTCACTTTCCATACTTAAATCGACGACATTTTCTCTATCGATTGAAAGGATATTTGCCCTATCTATCGCTCTTATTAGGTCTTCAGCGTTAACTTCTAAAGAATAATTTGTCCCGTGCGGGATGACTTTACTAGTATTTGGGAATTCACCTTGTAATAGTCTAGTGACAACGGTTGTGTTGCTAAAGGTAAATAGAGCTTTCTTATCACCTATAGAAATTGCAATATCACTTGAGCCTTCGGATAAATGCTCTATTTCCACCATCATTTTTGCAGGTATATTTGCGATAAATTTAAGGTTTGATGAAATAGGTATTTGTTTTTTAGCTAATCTTGCTGAATCAGTTGCGATTGCAGTTAAAAGTCCTTCTCCAGCCTCTAAATTAAGTGCGGTTAAGATAGGTCTTTGTTCTTTTGTTGACGCGGCAAAAGCGGTTTGATCTACCATCGAGGCAAATTGAGCGACTGGTAGAGAGAATAAAACTCCATTAGATGCGTCTAAATCGACATCAGGATACTCTTCTGCACGCATACAGTTTAATTTATATTCTGATTTATTATCCGTCACGGTCGCGATTGTTGAATCGATTATTTCTATCGTTATTTCTTCCGCTTCCATTTTTCTTGCTATTTCAGAAATAATTTTTGCGTTTAATAATATCGAACCTTCTTTATAATTTCTTATTAAATCAGTTCCAGCGTTGTCTTTATATGGTACGAATGTTCTAATAGTAAATTCAAAATTAGAACCCATGACAAATAAACCTTCTTCTGTTAAATCTAGTTTAACGTTAGATAACGCTGCTATCGCGGATTTGGATGAAATCGCTCTATTGGCGATATTTAAGCTTTTAAGGAATTGTTCTCGTTTGATTGTGAATCTCATATATAATTATCCCTTTCTTTTATTTTTTTATATATTAATAATAATTATAAGCATTGTGGATATGTGGATAACTTTTTAAAATCGTCTATTTTTTTCACTTTTTAAGTATATCATAAACTATTTAAAAGTTGTATTTTTATTTTTATAAAATAAATATTAAGCTCCTATCCTCCTTTTTAATTCGGCGATTGCTTGTTGGAGTTTTTCGTCAGTTTTCAACTCTTTTTCCACTTTGGATACACCATTCATCACTGTGGTGTGGTCTTTACCTCCAAACATATCACCTATTTTCTTTAATGGGACATTGATTAATGTAGTTCTAATCAAGTACATCGCGATGTGTCTAGCCATCGTTATTTGCCCAGTTCTAATTCTTCCCGTCAATTGACTTGGAGTTAAATTGTAATATTCCGCGACTATGTTAATTATTTTTTGCTCGTTTAACTGAGTAGCAACAGTTTTTCCACCAACTAAAGATGAGACAGCCTCTATAGCGGTTTCCATCGTGATTTTATCTGTTTGTTTTAGTGATACGACATAAAAAATCAATCTATTTAATGCCCCTTCTAGTTCTCTGACATTCTTAGAAAATTTGTCAGCAAAGAAGTATAATACACTTTCATCAAAATTGTTTACATCTAACCCACTTGCGGTGATTTTTTTCTTTAAAATTTCAACGCATGTATTCTGATCTGGCTCGGCGATTGAAACGACTAATCCTTGACTAAATCTAGTAATCAATCTATCTTCTAAACCTTTTAGTTCGTTTGGTTGATGATCAGAAGTTATTACGATTTGTTTACCATCACTTATCATCTTTGTATAAATGTAGAAAAACATTTCGCTAGTTTTAACTTTGTCCGCTAAAAACTGGACATCATCAAGGAGTAAGACATCGACACCTTTAAAGAAATCTTTAAGCGATTCACTATCTTTATCCGCTCTTACGTATCTAATATATTCATCGACAAAATTATTCGCGGTGATATATAAGATTTTAATGTTAGGACTCCCATTTTTTATGATGTAGTTACCTATCGCGTGTAAGAGGTGTGTTTTTCCTAACCCACTATTGGAATACATAAACAATGGGTTAAACATCTTGCCAGGGTTTGTTGCAATCAAAAGTGCAGCCTGACTTGCTTCTCTATTAAATGAACCGACGACAAAATTATCAAATGTCAGTTTTGGATTTATAAGTGCTGATTCAAAATAAGTTTGTTTTTTTGTCGAAACACTATTTTCATCAGAATTATTTTGTTTTATATCTTCTTCTAACACAAATTCTAATTTAAATTCTGTTTCAGTCACATCTTTTACTACTTCTCTAATTATTTCATAATATTTTTTCTTAAATAACTGTATGGCGAGACTCGAATTGGCGACAATTATCATCTTATCATTTTTTATATCATTGATATAAGTTTCTTTAAAAAACGAATCGAATATATCGTTTTCATTTAATCTTTCTTGTATATTTTTTAATATTCTGTCCCAAAGTTGGGCGATTTCTGACACTGATGAATTCATAAACTATTTTTCCCTGCCTTATTATAGAATATTCCACAATCAAAACATACTAAAAAAAGTAAAAAAATAAGTTTTCCACATTTTAAGTACTTTTAAAGCCTTGATTTTACTAGTTTTCCACCAAATCCACAAAATTCCACTGTGGAAAAAATGTGGAAAAGTTATCCACATGTGGATTGATGTGGAAAAGTGATTAGTATGTCATATATAAATATATCTTTGATATATTAAGATTAAATATAATTGTAGTATAAAACAATGTGGAAAACTCAATTTTGATATAATTTTGTTTGATTTTTTATGCACATATAGGTGCGTATACGCATAAATAAATTGACTTTTGTTTGTATAAGTATATATACTTTGTCTTGACTATAATATTTTGGAGGTATTAAATTAATGGCTAAAAAAACTTATCAACCTAGTAAACTACAACACGCTAGACGTGCGGGATTTCGTGCGAGAATGAAAACTGCCAATGGACGTAGAGTCATCGCTAGACGTCGCGCTAAAGGTAGAAAAAAACTTACTGATTAATAATGAAAGTTAAATTTCGTATTAAAAAAAATACTGATTTCGACCGCATAATTAAAAGTGGAATTCATCTAAAAAGTGATATTCTCAATATCCACGTGTTAAAAAATGAAAATGTCGGTCATCTACGCGTTGGCGTTTCCGCTTCTACTAAACTTGGAAACGCTGTTGTTAGAAATAAAATAAAAAGACAGATTCGAGCCTTAGTTAATGAAATATTTGATTTCGATGCTTGCTTCGATGTAATTGTTATTGCTAAAAAGAATTTTCTAGATAATGAATATAAAACAAATAAGGCTCTTCTTGTCAATTTATTAAAAAACAAAGAAAGGCAATTGTTAAAGAAATGAAAAAAGGTATTAAATTTGGTGTTGCTGGTGGATTACTCCTTCTAGGCGCTATTACCTTATCTAGTTGTACTGCATCTTTCTGTTCACCTAAAGATAAAGCTCATATGCTCTACGCTTTCGATTTTGGTGTAACAGCTTATTATACAAATGAAGATAAGCCAGACGAGGCTATTCCTTTAGAAGGCTTTAATGATGTATATTACACGGCTGAATATGACAATAACCAAGCAGTTAAAAAAATTGTTGATTCAGCTATTGATCAAGGATATAGAGAACCTTCGATTGAATACTTTATCGAAATGGATAGAGTAGTTTTAGATCACGCTTTACAAGAGAGCGGTATTACTGATACTTCTAATTTGGGAAGAGATGACATTATAGACGCTCTCGATGAATATGGTTATTTAAAATATTACGATACAGTAAATGAGAAAATAAAATTGTGGTCTAACTGGGATGTCTACAACCAAGAAGTTAGGCAAAATATTGAAGTCGACCAATATCCTGACGCTGACTTTTTAGCGTTTTATAAAAATCAAATGAACGCTAATATTGCTTCATATAATTCTTGTATTGCCACTACCGATGGTGAATATGGATACTATGGATATGGAAGCGATAAAACTCCTATTGAAATTGAAGGAAAAGATTGGGGTTATGCGTGGAAAAGAGGATTTTTAGAAGGATTATTAATCTATCCAATCGGTTGGGCAATCGATGGTATTGTTCAAGGATTTGTCAATTTAGGCATGAATCCAAATAATGGTGGTCCTCAAATTTTAGCCATTTTATTCATGACTATTATTATTCGTTTGATTATGATGGCTATTACTTTCAAACAAACAACAGGCAATACGAAGATGATGGAACTTCAACCAGAAATCGCTAAAATTCAAGCCAAATATCCAAATAACACAAAACGTGAAAAAGAATTAATGGCGATGGAAATGCAAAAACTCTATAAAAAGAATAAAATTAATCCATTTACATCAATATTAGTCATGATATTACAGTTCCCAGTATTTATTTGTGTTTGGGGTGCTTTAAGTGGCTCGAGTTGGTTGTCGAGTGGTGAATTTTTGGGTTTGAGATTATCTGATTCTATTAGTTCAGCTTTGTTTAATGGTAGTAACTGGGTAGGCCCTCATCCAAGCGCTTGGACTGCGTTAGTTCTATTTATTTTAATGACTGCCGCTCAAGTGTGTGCGATGCTTTTACCGCAGTGGATACAAAAAAGAAATCAAAAGAAAGTTGCTAAATTAGGCAAAAACTTAACACAAAAATCACAGTCCAACAAGATGAAATGGTTTACATACATCATGCTCGCATCAATTATTTTCATGGGCTTCTTTCTCGCATCTGGTATGGGAGTTTATTGGCTCATTGGTGCGATTATGAGCATTGCGCAAACTTTGATTATGCAAGCTATTAGCAATAGTAGAAGAACAAAAAAGAAAAAGGTAGGGAATAAATAATGAAAACATATCAAGCAAAAACTGTCGAGGAAGCTCTCGAGCAGGCTAGCAAAGAATTAGGTTTTGAAGTAGAACAATTGATTTATCAAGTTGAAGATAAAAAAAGAGGTTTGTTTACAAAAAAAGTTGTAGTTAATGTCTTTGAGATGACAGATGTTATCCGCTACGCAGAAGATTATATTTTAGGTATTACTGACGCTTTAGAAATAGATGCTTCAGTCAACACTAAATTAGATGATGAAAACAATATTATCCATTTGACTGTCGAATCGATACACAATCCAATTTTGATTGGAAAAAATGGAAAAACTCTTCAATCTCTCAATGAATTAGTTAAAACTGCGGTGAATTCTCACTTCCACCACCGCTTTAGAATCCTTGTCGATATCGGCGGATATAAAGATAAAAAATATGAAAAATTAATTCGTGTTGCGAGAAGATATGCCTTTAAAGTAGCTAAGACAAAACAAGATTATACTTTTGAACCGATGCCGGCGGATGAAAGAAGAGCAATTCACAATGCGATAAATAACATCCGTCACGTGAAAAGTGAATCGATCGGCGAAGGTAATAAAAGACAAGTAAAATTAATTTACGTCGAATAATTAATAAAGACACCCAATAGGGTGTTTTTAAATCTAATAATATAAGTTAAAATTAGATTATGTTTGAAACAATTGTTAGTTTAGCTACTCCACCCTTTAAATCCGCACTTGCGATTATTAGATTGTCAGGTGTTGATTGTTTTGATATTGTCACAAAATGTTTTTCTAAAGATTTGACAAAAATAAATAAGCGAGAAGCGTTAGTTGGAAAAATATTAGATGATGGTAAGACAGTCGATGAAGTAGTCCTTATCGCGTATAAAGGTCCTAAAAGTTTCACTGGTGAAGATATGGTAGAAATCATTTGTCATGGTTCTATTTTAATCGCTAATCAAATTATATCTTTATTAGTTAATCACGGAGCAAGACTTGCTCAGCGTGGCGAATATTCTTCACGTGCTTTTTTACATCAAAAAGTCGATTTAGTGCAAGCTGAAGCGATAAATGATGTCATAAACGCCTCAACAATTGAGGCTAAAAATTTAAGTTTATTATCTTTGAGTGGTGACACATCTAAATTGATTGTTCCTTTAAAAACCAAACTTGCAGATTTACTATCTTTAATTGAAGTGAATATTGATTATCCAGAATACGAAGATATTGAAATTGCAAATAAAGAGATGGTTATTAAATATTCAGACGAACTTTGTGAAGTGATAGATAAACTTATAAGTGAAGGTAAAAAAGGACAAATAGTTAAAGACGGTGTTAAAGTCGCGATTGTGGGTAAGCCTAATGTTGGTAAATCTTCTCTTTTAAACGCTTTGATGGGTGTTGATAAAGCTATTGTCAGCGACATTTATGGGACGACTAGGGATGTCGTTGAAGGTGAAATTAATTTAAATGGATTAACACTACACCTACTCGATACCGCCGGGCTTAGAGATACAAGTGATAAAATTGAATCTATCGGTATAAATAAATCTAAAGAAAGTATCGAAAAAGCGGATTTAGTCATATTAGTGTTTGATGGTTCAAAGCCTTTAGATGATGATGATAAAAAAGCATTAGAATTAGCAAAAACAAAAAAATATATCATCGTTTACAACAAAGCGGATTTATTAAAAGAAAAAGATGATGATAAATTATATATTTCCGCGCTTAATAATGATTTAGAGCCACTTAAAAAACAAATTATGAATTTATTTGGTTTGGATGAAACTGTTTTTACTCATCCTAGTTTAAATAACGCTAGACAGATAGGTTTATTAAAACATGCGAGAATGCAGTTAAAACAAGCAAAGGATGATGCAAGTAATGATTTACCTATCGATTTAGTTTCTTCTTCTATCTATGTTGCTTATAAAGATATGTTAGACATTTTAGGAGAAGATAATAAGATAGATATTTCTAAAGAAATATTTTCTCGATTTTGTGTAGGTAAATAAAATGAAATATTTCGATACTCACTGCCATTTAAATTCAGAGCAATTATATAGAGATAGAAAGCAAATTATTTCAGATTGTCTTAAGAAAAATATCGATTTAATTTTAGTAGTTGGATTTGATTATAAAACTAGTTTACAAGCAGTAGAGATAGCTAAAGAATTTAATTGTTGTTATGCCTCTATTGGTATTCATCCAACTGAATTAGATTCTTTAAAAAAAGAAGATGAAGAACAATTTTTTTCTTTATTAAATCACGATAAAGTTGTCGCGTTAGGTGAAATAGGACTAGATTATCACTGGGTGAAAGATAGTAAAGAAAGAGAAAGACAAAAAGAATGGTTCATAAAACAAATTGAAATAGCGAATAAATATCACAAACCGATAATTATTCACTCAAGAGACGCTTCTAACGATACTTATCAAATACTTAAAGAACATCGACCACTTTATGGTGGAAGTATGCACTGCTACTCCTATTCTAGCGAGATGGTCAAATTGTTTTTAAATTTAGATTTATATATAGGTATTGATGGGCCAGTTACTTTTTTAAATGGAAAAAATATAAAAGAAGTAGTTAAAATTACCCCACTTGATAAATTGTTAATAGAAACTGATTCACCGTATTTATCTCCCCACCCTTTAAGAGGTACGGTTAATACTCCGCTAAATTTAACACTTATCGTTAAAGAAATTGCCAATATAAAAAGTGAAAGTGAAGAAAAAATTTGTGAGTGTACTTATAGTAACGGGCGAAAATTGTTCCACGTGTAAATTATGAAATACGAAACTGACGCACTTATTGTGGTAGAAGGAAATAACGATAAATCTTATCTATCTTCTTATATCAAATCTTATTATTTTGTTACTGATGGTTTTGATATAAATGACACTGATTTATCTTTTTTAAAACTTGTGAGTAAGAGGAGAAAAATTATTTTATTATTAGATCCAGATGAGGCTGGAGAAAAAATAAAAAATAAAATTAAGGCAGTCGTTAAAGATAACACAGCTGATATTTTCTTATCCTACCAAAATGATAAAAATAAACATGGAGTGTTTGAATGCCCAATCGAAATAATCATCAAAGCACTTAAACCGTATTTTTCTAAAATGGATGGGTCGTATATAACGATAAATGATTTAGTTAAAAACAATATTTATGACGATAAAAAGTTAAAAGATAAAATTAAGAATTTTTATTATTTAGGACAAATTAATAATAAACAGTTAATTTATAAATTAAATATTCTTAAAATAAAGATAGAAGAATTAAAAAACATTTATGAAGATAAATATTAGTAATGTTAAACATATATTAAATGAAATTGGAGTTGTACCTAGTAAAGATTATGGGCAAAACTTTTTAATAGACGAAAATATAGCGTCTAAAATTGTTTCACTACTCGATATTAAAGATGATGAAAATTGTTTAGAAATTGGTCCGGGTTTAGGTAGTCTAACTCATTTTTTAATAGAGAACACTAATAAATTAGATGTCATTGATATCGATTATAATATGACAACTTTGTTAAACATTTTTTATAAAGATAAAAATATAAATATTATATGTGGAGATATAAGAAAATTTGATATTTCTAAATATGATAAGATTATTTCAAATCTCCCATACAACATAACTAGTGAATTGGTTTTATATTTAATTAAAAATGGTAAAAACGTCAAAAGAATGGTTTTGATGTGCCAAAAAGAAACTTTAAAACATTTTATAGATACAAACGGCAAAGAATATGGACCGTTGAGTGTGTATTTACATCTATGCGGAGAGGTTAAAAAAATATTTGATATTTCCAATAGTTGTTTTTATCCAATACCAAAGTGTAAATCGTCGATTTTTATCATTGATTTATATAATAATATAAATAGAGATGAAAATTTTGAAGTGTATAAATTTTGCAAAATCATATTCAAAAATAGAAGAAAAACTATATTTAAAAATTTGAAAAGTTATATAAATGATGATACCATAATTAGCGCGACGTTATTAGAATTAAATATCGATAGACAAACACGTCCTGAGCAAATAAGCCCACATCAATATTTACAGTTATTTAGAAAGATTAAAATATGTTTGGAAAAATAAAACATTTATCAGTTAAAAGTTACGCGAAAATAAATTTAATTCTCAACTGTTTAGGTAAGAGAAAAGACGGATATCATGAACTTGATATGGTCATGTTGCCTATTGAACTTCACGATTCAATTATTATCGGTAAGCTTCAAAACGGGACAGATAACTTTGTAACGATCGACGATTTTTCAATTGGAAATATTCAGTATAATCTCGCGACATTCGCGATTGATAAATTGTCTGCAAAATATGGTTTTAATCAAAAATTTAGAGTGTTCATACACAAAGTAATTCCAACCGAAGCTGGACTTGGTGGGGGTTCATCTAACGCGGCGTTTACATTAAAAGCGGTAAACAAAATGATGAAATTAAATATAAGTGATGATGAACTTATTGAAATTAGTAAATCTTTGGGCGCTGATATACCATTCTTTATAAAATGTGTACCAGCAAGAGCGAGAGGTATAGGAGAAATATTAGAACCGATTGAAGTTAAAAATAATTATGAAATATTAATTGTTAAGCCTACTCAAGGTCTATCGACAAAAGATGTGTTTGATAAGAGTGATGAAACTACTTTTAAAGTTGGTAATGTCGACGATGTTATTAAAGCTTTAAAAGAAGGGGATGATGATTTACTTGCCAAATCGATAAATAATTCTTTAGAACCAGCGGCAATCAGCCTAGTTCCAGAAATACAATCAATAAAAGATAAATTATATAATTTAGGTTTTAAAATTGTTCAAATGTCTGGTTCTGGGACATCGGTTTTTGCCCTTTCTACCGATAAAAGATTAGTTAAAAAGGCTGAGAAAATTTTAGAAGATGATTATATAGTTGTAAGGACTAGAATATTGAGAAAAAAATAAGAGGTGTAAGATGGATCGATACGCAATCGTAATGGCGGCCGGTAAAGGCAGCAGGATGAAATCGCTCGATGAATTTCATTCAAAAGTTTCATACCCAATACTTGGTAGAGCATTAGTCAAATATGTTATAGAAGCTGTTAAACCATTAAATCCAAAAGAAATAGTTACTATCGTTGGTTTTGGTGGAGAAAAGACAAAAAAGATAGTTCAAGATGATTCAAAAGTTGTCTGGCAAACGACACTCGACGGTACTGGGCACGCTGTACTACAGACAAAAGAGATTTTGCAAAATAGAAAAGGCGCGACGATTGTACTTTGTGGCGATACACCTTTAATAACTACTGAAACATTACAAAATTTATTCAAAAAGTTTGAAAAAGACGGCGATTCTGCAACAATTTTAACAACAGTGATGGAAAAACCAGCCGGGTACGGAAGAATTGTTAGAGAAGAGAAATCAAAAAAAATACTCGCAATTAAAGAAGATAAAGATTGTAATGAATTAGAAAAATATATTGAAGAAGTAAATACTGGTATATATGTATTTGATAACGAATTATTATTCAAATATTTAAATCAAATTACTCCAAATAACGCTCAACACGAATATTATTTAACTGATGTCATATCGTTGATGGTTAACGACAACAAACAAGTCGGGGCTTACATTTTAGAAGATGCAGAAGAAGTGTTTGGCATCAATGATAGAGTGCAGTTAAGCTATGCGGCGAAGGTAATAAGAAAAAGAGTAAATAAAAAATTAATGCTTTCTGGTGTATCGATGGAAGATCCTGATACCACCTACATATCTCCAGATGTAGAAATTGGACAAGACACCGTCATTTTACCTTTCACCACTATTACGGGGAAAAGTAAAATTGGGCATTCAAATTTAATTGGCCCAAATTGTTATATTCAAAATTCAATTATTGGCAACAACAATCACGTTATAGCATCTTATTTATTTGATACGACGATAGGTGACAATAATGAAGTTGGTCCATTTACTAAAACTAGAGCTAATACCATCATTGGTAACAACTGTCGAGTTGGTAATTTTGTCGAACTTAAAAACGCTATATTTGACAATGGTGTTAAATGTGCTCACTTATCATATATCGGTGACTCTAATGTCGGTGAAGCAACTAATATCGGCTGTATGAGTGTCACCGCCAATTACGACGGGGTGAATAAAAGCCATACTGATATTGGTAAGCACTGCTTTGTCGGTTCTGGAACAATACTTGTCTCACCTATTAAAATGGATGATCAATCTTTCAGCGCGGCGGGAAGTGTCATTACAAAAGATATTTGTTATGATGAATTAGCTATAACTAGACCTGAACAAAAAAATATTGCTGGCGGTTATACAAAAATTAGAAATAAAGCCCTTTCAAAAAAAGAGAAGAAATAATTATGTTATTTATTCAATGTTTTGGTAAAAGTGTCATCGTCGATGATGAAACTATCGGATATATCGATGATAATGTCATATATATTCGTGGTAAAAAAGTCATGGATATGAACGATGAAGGTATTTTAAGCATAAAAGATATCGAAGTTGGATATATTGATGATGATGGTTCAATCATTATCAACAAGAAAGAAGTCGGATATTTAGACCCTGATTTTAATATGGTCTTTTATTCGTCATTTTTATCAAAAAACTTTTAATTTCATATATTAATATATGATTTTTATATTTATTGAAAAAGAAATACAAATATTTTATATTATGTGTAAATAAACTTTCTGTTGTGACATGTTTCTTTTCCTTTAATCTTTGTAATTTTCTACCCTCCTTTCTTAGAAATTACAAAAAGAAGGCCTCTCTATTCTCTCTAGAGAGGTTTTCTTATGCAATAAAAAAACTCCCAAAGTTGATTGAACTAAGGGAGTAAAAACATTTATTTAAATTAAATTATTTTTTTCTTGGATATTTAATCGCAGCTTGCGCGGCGGCTAAACGTGCTACAGGCACTCTAAATGGTGAGCAAGAAACATAATCTAATCCAGCGCGGTGGAAGAATTCGACTGAGACTGGTTCACCACCATGTTCACCACAGACACCGATGTGTAAGTCAGGATTGACTTCTCTACCATCAGCGACCGCCATTTTGATGAGTTTACCAACACCTTTTTGGTCGACTGTAGCAAATGGATCTTGTTCGAGGATTTTGTTCTTGTAATAATCAGGTAAGAATTTACCAGCGTCATCACGAGAGAAACCGAACGTCATTTGTGTTAAGTCGTTAGTGCCAAATGAATAGAAGGCAGCTTCTTTACCAATTTCACCAGACAATAACGCAGCACGTGGGATTTCAATCATCGTGCCAACTTTATATGTCATTTTTTCACCAGATTCTTTGATAACTTTATCTGCTTCTTCGGTGATGATACTCTTGACAAATCTAAATTCTTTAACATCTAATGTTAATGGAATCATAATTTCAGGAGTAACAGGTTTACCCATATCTTTTTGTGCTTTTAAAGCTGCTTCAATAATTGCACGTGCTTGCATTCTACCAATTTCTGGGTAAGAGACATCAAGACGGCAACCACGGTGACCCATCATTGGGTTAAATTCGTGTAAATATGAGATACGGTCTTTAACTTGTTGAGCACTCATATGTAATGCATTTGCAAGTTCTTCAATCTTGTCTTCTTCTTGTGGAAGGAATTCGTGGAGAGGTGGATCTAATAAACGAACATTGACGTTTTTACCATCCATCGCCATATATAATTTATAGAAGTCATCTCTTTGATAAGGAAGAAGTTCGTTAAGTGCTGCTTCACGATATTCGACATTGTCAGAAAGAATCATCTTTCTCATGTGGAAGATACGATCTTTTTCAAAGAACATATGTTCTGTACGGCAAAGCCCGATGCCTTGAGCACCAAATTTAGCTGCTTGAATAGCGTCTTTTGGAGTATCAGCATTCGCGCGAACTTTTAAATCACGGAATTCATCAGCCCATTTCATAATACGGCCGAAGTAACCAGTTAATTCTGGGTCGACAGTTTTGACTGAGCCAGCGTATACATAACCTGTTGAACCATCGAGTGAGATAGTATCATTTTCATGATATATAACACCATTGAGTTCAAGAGTTTTGTTTTCTTCATCGATAATCGCGTCTGAACAACCAGCGACACAGCATTTACCCATACCACGGGCAACGACAGCAGCGTGAGAAGTCATACCACCACGTTTGGTGAGAATACCTTCACTTGACACCATACCTTCAATATCTTCTGGTGAGGTTTCAGCACGAACTAATACAACCTTTTCCCCATTAGCGTGTCTTGCTTTCGCATCAGCCGCATCGAATGAGAGGTGTCCTGTACCAGCACCTGGTGAAGCAGGAAGACCAACACCAATTGGTTTTAATTGTTTTAATTCTGCTGGGTCAAAGCTTGGGTGTAATAAACTATCTAATGCGTTTGGTTCAACTCTACAGACAGCTTCTTCTGGAGTGATTAAACCTTCATCTACTAAATCGCAAGCAATCTTTAACGCTGCCGCGGCAGTTCTCTTACCATTTCTTGTTTGTAAGAAATATAATTTACCTTCTTCGACAGTGAATTCCATATCTTGCATATCGCGGTAATGGTGTTCCATACCTTTGATAGTTTCGATGAATTGTTTATAGACATCTGGCATTCTCTTTTCGAGTTCTTCGATGTGTAATGGAGTACGAATACCAGCGACGACGTCTTCGCCTTGAGCATTTGGTAAATATTCTGCAAAGACTTTTGCTTCACCGGTTGAAGGAGAACGTGAGAAGGCGACGCCTGTACCACTTGATTCACCCATGTTACCAAAGACCATTGATTGGACGTTAACGGCGGTGCCCCATTCATATGGGATGTTGTTCATCTTACGATAAACATTTGCTCTTGGGTTGTCCCATGAACGGAAGACAGCGGTTACTGCTTCAATTAATTGATCGTATGGATCAGTTGGGAATTCTTCACCAAAAGTTTTCTTGTAGTAAGCTTTGTATTCTTTAACTAAATCTTTTAATTGTTCTGCGGTTACTTCAGTATCTAATTTGTAACCATTCTTTTCTTTTAATTCGTCTAACATTTTGTCCATATCATCACGTGGATGACCTTTTGCGATGTTAGTGAACATTAAGATGAAACGTCTGTAGCAGTCATACGCAAATCTTTCATTGCCTGTCTTTTTAACTAAGGCAGCGACTGTTTTATCGTTTAAACCTAAGTTTAAAATTGTGTCCATCATACCTGGCATACTAACACGCGCGCCAGAACGGACTGAGACGAGAAGTGGATCGGTATCTCCACCGAATGTTTTGCCAGAATCTTTTTCGATTTTGTGAACATTTTCGAAAATTTCTTTCACTAGATAGTCTGGCAATTTTTTACTATTTTGATAGTAAAGTGTGCAAGCTTCTGTGGTGATTGTAAAACCTTGTGGAATCGGAATATTGATGTGGGTCATTTCCGCTAAACCTGCACCTTTGCCTCCGAGAAGTTCTTTGCCTAATCCATAGGCATCTTTGAAGGCATAAACGTATCTTTTATCAGCCATTACTTTTCCTCCTGTGGCTATATGCATAATTGCATTTCCGCATAATATATTACCACACACGCACACCCATGTAAAAGAGTTATCTCAACAAATAGTTATCTCAACAAATAATTGTTGAACATTAAATAAAAGTGAATTATTTTTATTAAAGAGGAACATAAAAAAATGGATAATTCACTAGCTTTAACACTTGATTTTGGCACTCAATCTGTAAGGGCGTCACTAGTTGATAAAAAAGGAAATATCGTCGCGATAATTAAACATGCATATAACCCCGTTTATTATTCAAGTAAAAAAGGCTATGCAGAACAAAATCCTGATTATTATTTCGAATGCGCCATCGACGCGCTTAAAAAGTTGACTAGCGAGTACAAAGATTTACTACCAAATATAGTCGGCGCCACTATTACGACTTTTAGAGATAGTGCGGTTTTGTTAGATGAAAATAATAAACCAGTTAGAGACTGTATTTTGTGGTTAGACCAAAGAAACGCTGAAGCAAAAGAAAAAATACCTTGGTTATATCGCTTTTTATTTTGGCTTGTCGGGATGAAAGAGACAGTTGATTTAAATAGAAAAAGAACGATGGCCCATTGGTATAAAGAAAACGAAATAGAAAATTGGAAAAAGACGAAAAAATATGTCAATATTTCTACTTATTTAACTTATCTTTTTGTCGGTAAATTAGTTGATTCATCAGCGAGTATGACAGGACATTATCCAATTAATTATCGAAAGAAAAAATGGTATAAAGGCAATGAATTAAAAGGATGCATTTTTGGTGTTAAAAAAGATATGCTTTGTGAACTTGTTGATCCAGGAGAAGTACTTGGCACGATTAAAGAAGAAGTTGCTTTAATGACTGGGTTACCCAAAAACATTGTTTTTTATGCTTCTGGTACAGACAAGGGATGTGAAACTATTGGTTTAGGTGCACTTTCTAGGAGTATTGCAGCGATATCATATGGGACCGCAAGTACTGTTGAAGTATCTAACAAAAAATATTATGAACCTGAAACTTTTTTACCAGCATATGGCTCAGCAATTCCTGGATGGTACAACATGGAAGTACAAATATATCGAGGATATTGGATGCTTGGATGGTTTAGCAAAGAATTTGCAAGCACTGAAATAAATGAAGCAAAAATAGAAAAGATGGCGGTTGAAGAGGTATTAAATAGAAAATTAGAAGAAATACCTCCGGGCTGTGATGGGTTGGTTCTTCAACCATATTGGGGCGCAGGATTAAAAAGACCGTTAGTGAAAGGCTCAATCGTCGGTTTTAGCGATATTCACACAAGAGAACATTTATATAGAGCAATTATTGAAGGTATTGCTTATGCTTTAAGAGAAGGTTTAGAAGGCATAGAGAAAAAACAACATCATAAAGTCGATTGTATAATGATATCTGGTGGAGGCAGTCAAAGCACCGCAATATGCCAAATAACCGCGGATATTTTTGGCTTACCTGTATATAAAATTCAAACATTTGAGGTCACTACTCTAGGGGCGGCAATCGCTGTATTTTTAGCGACAAATGAATTTAAAGATTATAAACAAGCAAAGCAAGAAATGGTTCATATAACAAAAGTATTTAAACCTAGAGATAAACAACATGAGCAATATGAATATTTATACAAAAAAGTATATTTAAAAATGTATCCACAATTTAAAGGTGTATATCGCGATTTAAAAAAATTCGATAAAAAATATTAAAGAATTGCATATATTTTAATAAAAATAAGTCATTTTTAATTAGTTTTTTTCTTGCTGATTTTTAAATAGATAACATCTAAAACCGGATTGGTGAGAATTAAAGTTATTACACCTAATATAATTCCAAATATTATCCCGCATATGACATCGGTTGGGAAATGTACACCAAAATAAAGTCTTGAAAAAGCGACGAGAAGAGCAAATATAAACGCGATTATCGCGGTTCTTTTAAAATAAAATAATATGATGGTAGAACATAAAAATGAAGTGAAAGAATGACCTGACATAAATGAATAACTTGTTTCTTTCGGTATTTCAAATAATCCAAGCGGACCTTGTCCTATGTTAAAAAAATAAGGAGTAGTTTCTAGCACATTTAAAATGTAATTAGATCTAAGTTCTATGTCAGTTATATATAAAGGCCTAATTCTTGCCACTATGTATTTAATTAAAACATTGTTAAATAAAAGGGCGAAGACAACTAGGCCTACACCTAAAGTAACGCCACACCTTCTCGTCTTTTTAAAACATACAAATATAATGGCGATAACTATCCAAATGAGCCCACCTTCCACTAAATGAGTTATGATAGCAAAAAACCAAGATAACCACGACAATGAGTCATTTCCTACTCCGTTTTTTGTAAGATTATAAAGAAATTCAAGTTCCCAATTCATAATGTTTATAGGTAGATATTATTATGCCTTTTTTCTTTCTATTTTAAAAGTAAATAGAGGTTAAAAATATGTTTTAGATAATGTTTTTTGTAGCATATAAAAATTTATTTTTATGTATTGACTATATATATTTCGTCTTTATAATAGTATTAGTTTGATTTCAAACTATTTAAGCTTATGACTTTTTCAAAAGAAGACATTGTTGGATTTCAAATCAAAAGACTAAATTCTATATTCTCTAGGAGAGTAGAAAATTTACCTATCTTAACAAATCTAAAAGAACAATTAGGGATGAATGCTTTTATTCTCATTTATTTGGTAGATCACATCAATGATATCGTCTATCAAAATGATTTAGCTAATCGATTCAGCGTCACGAAGGGAACACTAAGTAAGATTCTTTCTAATCTCGAATTGAAAGAATATATCGAAAGAGCTGAAATTTATGGTGACAAGAGAAAAAAGAGAATCATTCCTACTAAAAAAGCAATTGAAATCGCAAACGACATTCAAACAGAAATTGCACAAGTGAATGAAGAAATTACTAAAGGTTTTACCAACGAAGAAAAGTATAAATTCATTGAATTTATCAAAAGAGCGATTAGTAATATCAAAGAAAAACGTTAATGATTAAAAAGGAGGAAATGTATGGGAGTAGTTAGAACAATAGCTAAATCAATACGTGAATATAAAGGTTATGCAATAGCAAATCCTTTTTTCATGATAGGTGAAGTAGCGTGTGAATGTATTATTCCTTTTGTTATTGGAGAATTAATCAATGTTTTAACTCCAACAGGTGATGCGACCATAGTTATCGGTGGGCAAGAAGAACTATTAGAAATATTTAAATACGCTGGTATACTTCTCGCACTTGCTGTCGCTTCGTTGATATTTGGTTTTTTAGGAGGAAAAATTGCTGCGATTGCCTCAACTGGTTTTGCAAAAAATCTTCGTCACGATTTATTTGCTAAAATTCAAAGTTTCTCATTTGCAAATATTGATAAATTTTCAACCTCGTCACTTGTCACTCGTATGACAACTGATACAAATAACGTTCAACAAGCATTCCAAATGCTAATTCGTATAGCCTTTAGAGTGCCACTTATGATGATATTTGCGTTTGTTATGTCTTTTTCTATAAACCACAAATTAAGTTGGATTTTCGTCTGTTTAATCCCAGTTTTAGGGGCTATTTTGATTTTTATCACGGTTAAAGCGTTCAAATTATTCTCTGATGTTTTCAAACGTTATGATAATGTTAACGCTTCTGTTCAAGAAAATGTCAAAGGCATTAGAGTCGTTAAAACCTATGTTAGAGAAGATTTTGAAAAAGCAAAAATTTCTGCTTCTTCAAATGATTTAAAAAATAGATTTACTAAAGCTGATAGACTAGTATCCCTCACTAACCCTTCTATGCAACTTACCATGTATGTCGCTTATATTCTTATTGGTATATTTGGTGCGTTTGCAATAGTCGCGTACAGTAAAGGTGATTTAACTTATGGTCCACTTAAAACTGGTAATTTATCGTCATTAATTACTTATGGTATTCAAATTCTTTCCTCAGTAATGATGCTATCGATGATCATGGTTATGATAGTTATGAGTGCGGCGAGTGCGAAAAGAATTTGTGAAGTGTTAAATGAAGAATCAACACTCCACAACCCAGAAAATCCAATATATGAAATTAAAGAAGGTTCAATAGATTTTGATGACGTCAGTTTCAAATATTCAGAAAAAGCTGAAAAATACGCATTGAGCGATATTAATTTACATATTAGGTCTGGTATGACAGTTGGTATTATTGGTTCAACTGGCTCATCTAAAACAACATTAGTTAATTTGATTTGTCGATTATATGACACGACAGAAGGTGAAGTTAAAGTTGGTGGGGTCAATGTTAAAAATTATGACCTAGACACTTTAAGAAACAATGTTGCAGTCGTTTTACAAAAGAATGTTTTATTCTCAGGAACAATATTAGAAAACCTCAGATGGGGTAAAGAAGATGCGAGTGAAGAAGAATGTATAGAAGCCGCAAAACTTGCACAAGCCGACAGTTTTATACAGTCTTTCCCTGATAAATATAATACTTATATTGAACAAGGTGGCACAAACGTGTCTGGTGGACAAAAACAAAGACTTTGTATCGCACGAGCACTTCTTAAAAATCCAAAAATATTAATACTAGACGACTCCACTTCCGCTGTTGATACAAAAACTGATGCACTTATTCGTAAATCTTTTAAAGAATACATTCCATCAGTTACTAAGATTATCATTACTCAACGTGCTTCATCAGTAGAAGATGCTGATTTAATTATCGTCATGGATGGCGGTAAGATTAACGGCATGGGTAAAAGTGAAGAACTTCTTAAAACTAACGAGATTTATCGTGAGATATACTCAATTCAAAATAGAATGGGAGGAGGTAAATAATTATGCCACAACCACGTAGACGAGGAGCGTCTTTCTCCGTCAAAGAATTAACAAGAGACGGCACGATGAAAAGACTTCTTTCTATGGTTTTTAAAAACTATAAAAAAGAAGTAATTATCATCGCAGTCATGGTTTTCTTCTATTCATTAGCACACGCTTCAAGTTCAATGTTCATCCAACAACTATTGACTTTTGTCATTGAGCCCGCGATCGATGATCCTCAAGGGCTGACACCTTACATGGGTGCGTTATGGTTAATAATTGGGCTGATGATTGGAGTGTATTTATTAGGAACACTTGCCGCAGTTATTTATACGCAACTGCTCGCGGTTACTTCACAAAAAGTAATGCATCAAATAAGAACGGATATGTTCAACAGGATGGAATCTCTTCCAATTAAATTTTTTGATCAAAATTCACACGGTGAGATCATGTCATATTACACAAACGACGTCGATGCCTTATATCAATTTTTATCACAATCATTAGTGCAATTCCTCGCGACAGGTTTAACCCTCCTTTTCGCAACTTGCTACATGATTTACACTTCTTTATATCTAGTTCTCGTTGTGGCGTTAGGCGCGACTGCGATGATTTTAGTTACCAAAAAACTTTCTGGAAAAAGCGCAACTTACTTCTTCAAACAACAACAATCTGTCTCTAAAACTGAAGGTTTCATTGAAGAGATGATGAATGGTTTAAAAGTTGTTAAAGTCTTTACTCACGAAGAAAAAGCGAAAGAAGATTTCGATGTTAGAAACACAGAACTCTGCAAAAACTCCACCAAAGCAAACATTTTCGGTAATATTATGATGCCAATACTTGGTAATATTGGTAATGTTATGTATGTTCTTGTCGCTGGTGTTGGTGCGCTTTTATGGTATTTCAAAGTTCCTAATTTTGGTTTAATTTGTCTATTCACTCCTGGTGTTGGAACTGCAAGTTATGTTTGGCCAACCTTTACATCCGCAATATTGATATCATTTTTAATGATGACGAGACAATTCTCCTACAATGTTGGTCAAATCTCACAACAATTCTCCATGGCAGCGATGGCTTTAGCGGGCACTAAACGTGTACTAGATTTATTAGATCAAGAGCCTGAAAAAGATGATGGATATGTCACCTTAGTTCACGCGAAAAGAAATGAAGATGGTTCTTTAAGTGAAACTAATGAAAGGACACATTTATGGGCTTGGAAACACCCTCATCACGACGGGACTATTACTTATACTGAACTTAAGGGTGATATTCTTTTAGACCACGTTGATTTTGGTTATACAGAAGATAAGATGGTCTTACATGATGTATATATTTATGCTCATCCAGGACAAAAGATCGCTCTTGTCGGTGCGACTGGCGCGGGCAAGACCACTATTACTAATTTGATTAATCGTTTCTACGACATTCAAGATGGTAAGATTAGATATGATGGTATAAATATAAACAAGATTAAAAAAGGTGACTTAAGACGTTCTTTAGGCATCGTTTTACAAGACACTAATTTATTCACCGGTACCGTCATGGAAAACATCCGATATGGTCGACTAGATGCGACTGATGAGGAAGTATATGAAGCAGCAAAAATCGCAAATGCATACGACTTTATTACGCGTCTTCCACAAGGATTTAACACTATGTTAACCGCGGATGGGGCTAATCTTTCTCAAGGACAAAGACAATTGCTAAGTATTGCTAGAGCAGCATGTGCGGATGCGCCTGTCATGATTCTTGATGAAGCGACGAGCTCAATCGACACGAGAACTGAACAATTAGTTCAAAGTGGTATGGATAAATTGATGAAAGGTAGAACAGTATTTGTCATCGCACACCGTTTATCTACTGTTCAAGATTCTGACGCGATTATGGTGCTAGATCACGGACGCATTATCGAAAGAGGCGACCACGATTCTTTAATTGCACAAAAAGGAACATATTATCAACTTTACACAGGAGCGTTTGAACTCGAATAATTTATGAAATTAATTGTTGGACTAGGCAATCCTGGTAAAAAATATGAAAAAACAAGACACAATCTTGGATTTATGGTGGTAGATAATCTTGCCGACATATCCAAGATTGATGTCGATAGAGAAGTTTTTAGAGGCTATCTTGGTAGAGGAAATATATTTGACCAAGATGTCATGATTTTTAAACCCACTACTTTTATGAATTTAAGCGGTGAAGCAGTTAGAGAAGTAGTAAATTATTTTAAAATAAAAATAGAAGATGTAGTCGTTGTGTATGATGATATGGCGCTTCCAGTTGGGCAAATACGGTTGAGATTAAAAGGTTCTTCTGGCGCACATAAAGGTATGCAAAACATCATTGATAATTTAAAGACAGAAGATATCAAACGCATCAGAATTGGAATTGGAGAACCTGTTTATAATGACGGTAAAGATTATGTGCTTAGCGTGCCTACTAAGGATGAATGGCCACTATTAGAAGAAGCGATTAAAAATGCGACAAACGCACTTCTCGATATTTTAAAAATAGGGTCTTTTGAAAAGACTATGTCTAAATATAATTAAATATTACAATATTAAGAAGGAGGATATTTTGGATAATTTATTTTCCTTGATTGAAAAAAAATTAAATACATCCCCTCGCCCAAATAAAATTGGGCGTTTTGTCGTTGATGAAATGGTGGGTTTACCCCCTTTTTGTGCTTATTTATCTAACAGTCAAAATAAGCCAATTTTAATTGTAGTTTCTAACCTATATAAGGCACAAAAGATTTATAGTTTTTTATGCGCTTTACTACCACAGAAAAAGATACATTTATTTTTAAATGATGAGCTTATCCACGCTGATATAATTGCTAGCAACAAAGATTTTATTGCCAATAGAATTTTTGTATTAAATGAGATAGTTAATAACAATGTCGATATAGTCATTGCTAACTTAAGTGGAGCGAGTAGATTTCTACCAGAAGAACAGTTATTTAAATCGCACTGTATAAAATTTAAAATTGGTCAAAGATATAACTTCAGTAAAATTAAAAAAATATTAGTTGAAAATGGTTATTCTATAGTAAATAAAATTGACCAGTCGATGCAGTTTGCTATAAGAGGAGATATCATCGATATTTTCTCTGTCAATTTTGATAATCCAGTGCGTATTGAATTTTTTGATGACGAGATCGAATCGATTAGATATTTTGATATAGCCACCCAAAGATCAATTAAAAATGTAGAAGAAATATCAATATTACCTGGCAATGATTTTATATTTGAAAACAATGAAAAGAGTTGGTTTTTAGATAAAATTCGTTCAAATTTAAATGATTTTAAAGAAAATCACATACCTGAAATATATGAGAAATTGTTAATTAATGTCGATAATGATATAGATGATATTATCAACCACAACTACACTATCGCATCTTATAAATACTATTCATTTTTTCAAACTCACAAGACGACATTATTAAATTATTGTAAGGACTTTGAAATTGTCTTTTCTAGTATCGATTCATTAGAACAAAACATGGATATTTTAATTAACGAATCGTTTGAATATTTATACGAACAATCAAGTAAAGGAAGACTGCCTATTGGACTTGAAATGTTTAATGATATAAGGCCTTATTTAAAAAGTAAAAATGTGTGGAAAACTTCCGAGTTTATACAGGATAAAAACGATGTAGTTTTTAATATTAATAATGTCAATATCGGGGCGAGAAAAATGAGCGATATTCCTGACATTATCGCAAGTTTAATAAATGATGAATATAAGATTTATCTTTGTGTTTCTTCGGCGAGTGAACTAAAGATTATTGAAGAAATATTAACCTCTAAAAATATAACCTACGAACAAGTTTTTGATTTCGATTTCACTTCCAAGCAAGTTGGTATAAAAGTTGTACTTTTACCTTACGGGTTTATTTTAAGAGACGAAAAGATAATTTATTTGTCCCCAAAAGAACTTTTTAATACTAAAAATACTGGTTCAAGATACACTTCTAAATTTAAAGAAGGGACTATATTAAAATCATTTGAAGATTTAAATCCTGGTGATTATGTCGTGCATGAATATCAAGGTATCGCGCAGTTTGATAGTCTAGTTGCTTTGACTGTTGAAAATCAACAAAAAGACTTTTTAAAACTTCTATTTAAAAATAATGAAGTATATTATGTTCCACTTTCACAATTTCAACTTGTTAGAAAATATATGGGGAAAGAAGGATATAGGCCTAGACTTAGTAAACTTCATTCTAACGATTGGGAAAAACAAAAACAAAAGATTAAAGAAAAAATTAATGATCTAGCCCAAAGACTTGTCAATCTTTATGTTGAAAGGTCAAAAATAAAAGGTTTTGCCTTTGAAAAAGATAGTGAATTTCAAACTCAATTTGAAAATGATTTTGAATATGAATTAACTCCTGACCAACAAAAAGCATTAATTGAAATAAAAAACGACATGGAAAGCGAATCTCCTATGGATAGATTATTGTGTGGAGACGTTGGTTTTGGTAAGACAGAACTAGCTTTTCGCGCGGCGTTTAAAGCAATTTTAAGTGGTAAACAAGTTGCAATACTATGCCCCACTACTCTTTTAGCAAGACAGCATTTTGAAAGGGCTTTACCTCGTTTTAAACCATATGGAGTTAGACTTGCCCATCTTTCGCGGCTCGTTGCCCCTAAACAATTACAAACTTATATAGACGACATAAATAATGGCAAAATTGATTTGATAATAGGAACACACAAAATATTATCTAAAAAAATTCATTTTCCACGCCTAGGTTTATTAATAATTGATGAAGAGCAAAGATTTGGTGTAGAACAAAAAGAACTTCTAAAAGAAATAAAAAACAATATCGATGTTTTAACTTTGTCAGCGACTCCTATTCCTAGAACTTTACAAATTTCTTTAATAGGCGTTAGATCTTTATCCACAATTAATACTCCTCCTTCTGAAAGATTACCAATTCAAACATTTGTTCTTCCATATAACAAGGCAGTTATTAAAGAACTTATTGAAAGAGAATTAGGTAGAGGTGGACAAGTATTTTATCTTCATAACGAGATAGAAAGCATTTATCAAGCTGTTTCGCGAGTAGCAAAATTAGTGCCAAACGCATCAATTGGGGTTGGACATGGGAAAATGGATAAAACAGAACTAGAAGACGTTATGAATAAATTTTACGCTGGAGAAATAGATATTTTGATATGTACATCTATTATTGAAAACGGCATCGATATACCTAATGCAAACATGATAATAGTGGAAAACGCCGACAAATATGGACTATCACAGTTATATCAAATAAAAGGAAGAGTAGGAAGAAGCGATAGAATCGCGTATGCTTATTTGACTTACAACGAATTTAAAGAATTAAATGACAATGCGAAAAAGAGATTAAAAACCCTTCAAGAATTTACTGAATTTGGTTCAGGATATAGAATTGCACAAAGAGATTTACTCATACGAGGAGCGGGCGATATTTTAGGACCAGAACAAGCAGGATTTATCGATTCAATCGGACTTGATATGTATTTGAAATTACTCAATGAATCGGTGCAGTCTAAATTAACCCACGATACGAAAGAAGAAGAAATAAAGCCGAACGCAAATTTATCTATTGACGCTTATATTCCTGACACATATGCATCAGGTTCAGATAAGATAGAACTTTACCAAGAAATTTTATCTTGTGAAAACGAAAAACAATTAGAAAATGTAAGTCAAAGAATAGAGGATATATATGGTAAAATTCCTGAGCCTGTTCACCTTCTATTTATAAAGAAAAAAATTGACTTAAATATCGATAGTGCGCACATAGAAAAATTTATCGAATATCCTAAATATATTGAAGGGGAATTATCTCATGATTATCTATCGATAAAAAATATTGGAAATTTATTATTTGAATCGATGGTGCCTTATTTAGGATTTATTAAATTATCTTATGTTAATAATCGTTTTACGATAAGGGTAAATAAAAGAAAAACATGGACTGACGATATATTAGCAATATTAAAAAGTTTAGCAAATATTTATAATATAGATAAGGAAGAAATATGCGATTAGATTTATTTTTAAAAAAGACGATGATTATTAAAAGAAGAACTATAGCCAAACAGCTTATAGAAGAAGGTAAAGTTTTTATTAATGAAAAGGTGACGAAGCCTTCTACCATAGTTAAAAACTTAGATGAAATTATTATAAGAATAAACGGTAAAGAAAAAACGTATATTGCATACATTTTAGAGAAAAATAATAGAGAAATACCGAGTTTTGAAGAAAAAAAGCATGAATAAATTAATTTTAGACCATAATAAAAAATATCTTTTAGCCTGTTCTTTTGGTGTTGATTCAATGGCCCTTTTTCATATGCTTAAATCTCAAAATTATAATTTTAGTGTCGCACATGTTAATTATCATTTAAGGGATGAATCAGATGAAGAAGAAAGGAAATTAAGAAAATATTGTCTGGATAATAATATAGATATTTATGTATACGACAACAAAGAAAAAATTAAAAGTAATATCGAAGGAGTGTGCCGAGAGATTAGATATAATTTTTTCAAAAACATTGTTGAAGAAAATTTTTTTGATGAGGTTGTTGTTGCCCATCATCAAGATGATTTAATTGAGACTTATTTATTGCAGAAAAAAAGAGGTATTTTATCATCGTGGTATGGTATTAAATTTTCTACTTTAAATAAGGGGATTAAAGTAGTCAGACCTTTACTACGATTTACTAAGAAAGAGTTAATACAATATAATGAACAAAATAGTGTTCCTTACGCTTTAGATTTATCCAATTTGGAGGATAAATTTATAAGGAATAAAATAAGGCATAATGTAATTGAAAAATTAAAGAGAGAAGATAGAGAAAATATACTAGTAGAGATCGCTAATAAAAATAGAGAGTTAGTCGATATATTTTCCCATTTAAATAAGATTAATCTAAATGAAATTAATAACCTACTAAACCTTGATTTTATCTCTTTTCAATACGCTTTAAATATGCTTTTAAAGAATTCAAATTTATATTGTCCAATGTCTAAAAAGACAGCCCTTTCAATTAAACATTTATTGCTGTCTACAAAACCTAATGTGACATTGAAAATAAATGGTGATATTTGTTTTGAAAAATCATATGGATATTGTTATTTTATTTCCTCTTCATTTTCTCATAATTATCGATATGAAATATTAGATGCAAACGTTAATCCTATCGATGATAAATATTTTTATTTTGACGTTATTTCAAAGTTTAAAGAAAGAGAAATTAAACTTGATAATTTTCCTCTTTTTGTTCGTAATATTGATATGAATGATATTTATAAGATTGATAACTTCTATGTGAATTTAAATCGTTTAGTAATCGATTGGAAAATGCCTTTATTGCTTAGAAAAATTTGGCCAGTTGTCGTAAATAATAAAAATGAAATTATCTACATTCCTCGATATAGAAAAGACTGCAAAGAAACACAAAAGCAATTTTTCTATTTAAAAAATTTATTTTTTTAATGTCTTTTACTTTATAAAGACTAGTAAAATAATGTATCATATTATCAATCGTTTGATTGAATAACGATTTTTAGGAGGTGAACATATGCCAGAAAATCAACCAAGACCACAAAGAAGGCGTGGTTTTTCCTGGAGTTTTATATTTTCTTTTCTTATAGTTATCGCAATTGTCGCCTTTATGGCGTGGATACTATTTGGTAATAGTGGTTCAGTCGACACATTTTCACAAGTTGATTTTGTGAATTATTTAATGAATAACCAAATCACTGAGATAGTGGTTACACCAAAAGAAGAAACTATTATTGTTATTGAAGGCCGATATGAAAGAGTAGAAAACAATAGAGAAATAAATAGATCTTTCGTATTGAGACTACCTTTTGATTCATATTACGAAGAATTTCCTTATACTTATGATGATTTAAGCAACTTAGGTGATTCAAAACCAGTAGTCGCGGATGAAAATGGAGACGCCACTCCTGTTTCATTAAATTATATCGTCACCATGCAACAACAAAATAACGATGATCTAATAGTGACAACACATGACGCATATGTGACAAGTTGGTGGGATCAATGGGGACCAACATTGTTGATGCTCGGTGGTTCAATACTTATCGTCATATTCTTATTCTCTAGATTATCAAGTTCTGTAGGCGCTTCTAATAGAACTGCCCTCGACTTTAATAAATCAAGAGCAAGAAGAGAAAATGCGAGCAAAGTTCGTTTCTCTGATGTCGCTGGGGCGGATGAAGAAAAAACCGAAATGCAGGAAATCGTTTCTTATTTAAAAGAACCGAAAAAATATATTCGTTTTGGGGCAAAATTACCAAAAGGTATACTTTTAGTTGGCCCACCTGGATGTGGTAAAACACTCCTAGCAAAAGCAGTCGCGGGCGAGGCTGGTGTTCCATTTTATTCCATTTCTGGTTCAGATTTTGTTGAAATGTTTGTCGGTGTCGGTGCTGGTAGAGTTAGAGACATGTTTAAAGTTGCAAAAGAAAATGCACCATGTTTAATCTTTATTGATGAAATTGACGCTGTCGGACGTCAAAGAGGCGCTGGATTAGGCGGAGGCAACGACGAAAGAGAACAAACACTCAACCAATTATTGGTTGAAATGGATGGTTTCTCTGATACTTCAGGTATTATTGTCATCGCTGCAACTAATAGAGATGATGTATTAGATCCTGCCCTTTTAAGAGCGGGACGTTTCGATAGAAAAATCACTGTCAATTATCCTGATAGAAAAGGACGTGAAGAAATATTTAAAGTCCATTCAAGAAATAAACATCTCGCAAAAGATGTCGACTTTGTCGCTCTTTCAAAAAGAACTGTTGGTTTCACCGGTGCTGATATTGAAAATATCATGAATGAAGCAGCCATCTTAGCGGTTAGAAATGATGCACCTGAAATTACTATGGCCATCATTGATGAAGCAATCGATAGACGCATTGCCGGACCTGCTAAATCCTCAAGAGCACTTTCAGAAGTAGAAAGAAGAACAGTTGCTTTCCACGAAGCCGGACACGCGATTATAGGCTTAAAATTAGAGCACAGCGACAAAGTTCAAAAAATTACTATTGTCCCAAGAGGCAATACAGGTGGACATGTTAGAATGACTCCAGAAGATGATAGATTCTTATTGACTAAGAAAGAATTAATTGCCCGTATTGTTGGGTATTTAGGCGGTCGTTCAAGTGAAGAAATCTTCTTTGATGATATTTCTACCGGCGCGCAAAACGACATAGAAGTGGCGACTAGAATTGCTAGAATGATGGTTACTGAACTTGGTATGTCTCCTCTAGGGCCTATCCAATATGAAAATAATACTGGTTCGGTATTCTTAGGTAGAGACTACACATCGACACAGAAGAATTTCTCAACTGAAATCGCCTTTGAAATTGATAAACAAGTTCGCAAAATCATCGACGATGCACACGACAAGGCAAAAGAGATTATTCTTAAATATAAAGATGATGTTACTTTAATCGCCAATACATTGCTTGAAAATGAAAGTATAACTGCTGAACAAATTGATTATTTGTTAGAGCATCGCGAACTTCCTAAACAAGCAGTAGTTAATCCTGTTGTTGCACCTAATGAAAATGTAGCCACTAGTGAAACACCAACGCCTAATAGCGGTGAAGAAAAAGAAGTGAATAAAGAAGAAAACAAAGGTGAAAATAAAGACAATTAAATTTGATTGGGAAGGTTAAAATCCTTCCCTTTTTAAAAGACGATAATTATGGATATTAGAAAAAGGAAAAATAAAGGTAAAGTAGTCCTTGCCCCGATGGCGGGATATACGAGTGTTGGTTACCGTAAATTTATGAAGAAATTTGGGGTAAATTTTTCTTATACAGAGATGGTATCCGACATGGGTTTAATTTATCATAATGAAGAAACAATATCCTATTTAAAAACAGATAAAAAAGATAAACCTATCGGTCTTCAATTATTCGGGCACGATGCAAAAAATATAGCAAGTGCTGCCAAAATTGCTCTAAAACTCAATCCAAATTTTGATTTTATCGATATAAATTGCGCGTGTCCTGTACCTAAAGTTACCAATTCTGGTGCTGGTTCGTCTTTAATGAAAGAACCAGAAAAAATCAAAGAGATTATTGAAGAGTTAAAACGAGTTACCTCTCTTAGTATATCTATTAAAATTAGATTAGGTTGGGACGATGAATCTATTAATTTTATGGATGTTATAGATAAGGCCGTTTCGGCGGGCATAGACTTTATCGCCATACACGCGAGGACGAGAAAAATGGGATATACTGGTAAACCTAGATTTGAACTGTTAAGTGGGATAAAAAAGAAATATGATATTCCACTTATTATTTCTGGCGATATTTTTACTTTGGACGACGCGATTACCGCTATCGATATCACAGGTGCGGACTACGTAATGGCGGCTAGAGGTGGTGTTGGTAATCCTTATCTAATTAAACAAATTAATACTTACTTTAAAAGTGGTAAAAGATTAAAAAATCCATCTATAAGAAAACAAAAGAAGTGGTGTTTACTTTTGGCTAGACTCCTCATAAAAGAAAAAGGAGAAAAGCTTGCTATGCGCGCTTTTAGAAGTATTGGTCCGTCTTTCTTTTTTGGATTCCCATTTTCAAAACAGATAAGAGTGAAAATCGCGACATCCTTATCGAGTTATGACGAGTTAAAAAAGATAATTAAATCGATACCAAATCGGTAAATATAAATTGGTGAAAATATTTATTTTCGGTATAATATTAAAGACAAATTACGAGGTTATTTTATGGATGTTAAAAATGAATTGAACGATCAAGAAATTATTCGAAGAGAAAAATTAGAAAAATACGAACAATTAGGTATTGAACCATATGGGCATGCTTTTAAAGTGACTCACCACGCTCAAGATATTAGAGATATATGTGCAAAAAAGAATCCAAAGCAAATTGAAAAGATGCATTTAGTCGTCTCTATCGCTGGAAGAATTAAAGCTATTAGGCGAATGGGGAAAGCGTCATTTTTAAATATCCAAGATAAAACTGGCAACATGCAAGTTTATTTAGGTATCGATGTCGTTGGTAAAAAAGCATATGAAGTTTTTCGCCTCGCTGATATTGGTGACATCGTCGGGATACACGGCTATGTTATGACTACTAGAACGGGCGAACTCACAGTTAAGGCTGATAAATATACTCATCTTACTAAGTCTTTACATCCTCTTCCTGAAAAGTTTCATGGTTTAACTGACGTTGAAGAGAGGTCGAGAAAAAGATATTTAGATTTAATAATGAATGACGAAGCGAGAAAAGTCGCATTTGCTAGACCTAAAATCATTCGTTCTATTCAATCATTTTTAGATAAAAAAGGATTTGTTGAAGTTGAAACTAGTATCCTTTCCCCTATCCTAGGTGGCGCCTCAGCCCGTCCTTTTATCACTCACCACAACGCTCTAGATCACGATTTTTATTTAAGAATTGCTACTGAATTAAATTTAAAAAGACTTCTAGTTGGCGGGATGGAAAAAGTATATGAAATAGGTCGCATGTTTAGAAATGAAGGGATGGACGCAACTCACAATCCTGAATTTACTACGATTGAAGTTTATGAAGCATTTTCAGATTTAAAAGGAATTGGTAAATTGACAGAAGAAATGATTAGATATACGGCAAAACAAGTGTGTGGATCTGCTGTTGTTAATTATCAAGATAAAATCATCGATTTTAAAAATAAATTTAGATGGGTTAAATTAACCGATTTAGTAAAAGAAAAAACAGGTGTTGATTTCTCAAAAGAAATGAGTTTTGAAGAAGCTAAACAACTAGCGACAAAATTTGATATTCATCTCGATCCATTTAAAAATACAGTTGGGCATGTATTAAATGAATTTTTTGAAAACTTCTGCCAAGATGATTTAATTCAACCAACATTTGTATACGAATATCCAATCGAGGTTTCTCCTTTAACTAAAAAATGTAAAGACCCACGATTTGTCCAACGATTTGAACTATTTGTCAATGGTAAAGAACTCGCAAACGCATATACTGAATTAAATGACCCTATAGATCAAAAAGAAAGATTTATCGAACAATTAAAAGCCAAAGATTTAGGTGACGAAGAAGCCAATGAAATGGATAATGATTTTATTGAAGCTTTAGAATATGGCATGCCTCCAGCAGGAGGAGTGGGGATGGGTATCGATAGACTCACCATGCTTTTAACCAATCAAACGACAATAAGAGAAGTTATTCTATTCCCAACCATGAAACCAAATGATAAATAATTAAAAAAAGTAAATATTTTATCTAAAATCAAAACAAAATACCTAATTTATTAATATAGAGGGCAACAATACTTTACTTTCTAATTAAGTATTTTGTATAATACTACATGCTATTTTATAGCAATACTCTCTGCTACTAAACAAAGCAGCCAGAAGACCATAGGGAGGTGTACACATGCGAAATTACGAAATTATGTACATTTTGAAGGCAGATTTAGATGAAACTGCTCGCCAAAACGAAATCGCAAAGTTAAACAAAATCCTCGAGGACAATGGTGCAAAGATTAACAAAGTCGATGAAACCATGGGACTTAGAGAACTTGCGTACGAAATCAAAGGCGAAAAAAGAGGCTACTATGTAGTCGTTGAAGTCACTTCTGATTCAAAAGCGACTGATGAATTCTCACGCCTAGTGAAAATTGACTCACTCGTATTACGTCATATTGTTGTCATCAGTCACGAATAAGGAGGACAAATATGATTAATCGTGTTGTTCTAGTAGGTCGAATTACCAAAGACCCAGAACTAAGAAAATCCAATTCAGGTAATTCTATTTGCTCATTTACTGTCGCCATCGACAATATTAGAAAAAATCAAGATGGCTCTAAAGGTACAAGTTTTATTCCATGCGTCGCATTTAACACGCAAGCGGATAACATGAGCAAATTTATTAAGAAAGGTTCCTTAATTGGTGTTGAAGGTCGAATAGTTCAAAGAACTTATGTAAGACAAGACAATAGTAAAGCCTCGGTAATTGAAGTTAATTGTGATTCTGTTCAATTCTTAGAACCAAAAGGCTCATCAGCCTCTAACGCTGATACGCCGACATTCGATGATGAACCAAGAGTGAATGACAATCAACAAAACGAGAATTTAGATACACTTGATTTACCAGACGATGACCTTCCATTCTAAAAGATAGAAAGGAAATAAGTAAAATGGCATTTAAAAAAGTTAGACCACATAAAAAAGTTTGTTATTTTAAGAAAAACAATATTAAATATATTGACTTCAAAGATGTTGATATGTTGAAGATGTTTATCACTCCAAACGGGAAAATTGCCCAAAGACGTGCAACCGGCACTTGTGCTAAACATCAAAGAGAATTAGCTAGAGCAATTAAAAATGCTCGTTATATGGCTCTTCTCCCATATATTGCTGACTAGGAATAATAAGTTTACTAAAACAGTTACTATTCTAATTGTTAAAGGAAGGTAACTGTTTTTATTATGTTTAGAGAATAAAGAGAAATAAATTAAAACTTTATGTAATAAAGAGGACAAATCATTTATAATAGTTAATACGAAGGTTTTTATGGGAAAAGTAATTAAAAGAACACGAATAGCGTCGTTTGTCATAATCTTAGTAGAATTGATACTTATATGCCTGTTTTGCACGTTTTATTTTAATAATTTATTGAATTTGAAAACTTTAATTCCAATAGAATATGTCATTATTGGTGCGTCAGCCCTCATTTTTATTAACTGTTTATTTGTTTGGATAATTGTCATAACTATCTCTAGACTTAGACAAAAATCTGATTTACATGCGGCGGAAGTAATTGGAAGCGACGTCCAAGAAGCATACAATTTCGCGATGATAGGTTTAGTGGTCACTGACGATAACGACATGGTTCTTTGGACTAACGATTTATTTAAGGATAGACATATCGACATCATCGATACAAATATTTTATCTTGGCAACCAGATTTAGCTACTTTAAAAGAGAGTGGTGGGGCTGATAAGACTTCTAAAATTACAATTAATTCTCGTTCATATGAAGTTAAGTTTTTGCTTGAAGCAGGACTTTGGATATTCAAAGATGTGACAGATTATGAATCTATATACAAATATTCAAAAGATCAAGCCCCTGTCATCGGTATTTTATCTATTGATAATTATCAAGATGTCGTCCATGGAGAAGATGATTTTAACGACACAGTTACAAAAGTTAAAAATACAATATTTAATTATGCGAAAGAATATGGTGTGCTTTTAAGAAAATTTAAAGATGACAGTTATTCAATGCTTTGTAATTTTGAGTCTTTTTCAAAAATGAAAGAAAATAATTTTGAAATATTAGACCAAGTGAGAGAAATAGGTTCTGGGACAGATATTCCTCTCACTATATCTATAGGCCTTGCCCACGCTTTTCCTGACGTCATTAAATTAAATGAATTAGCAAACGAAGCATTAGATATAGCGATGTCTCGTGGAGGTGACCAAGTAGTTATATCCACATATGGGGCAGACATGGAATTTATCGGCGGTAAAACCGAAGCACAAGAGAGAAGAAATAGAGTTAAAGTTAGAGTTTTAGCAGACTCTTTAATCGGTTTAATTAAGACTAGTTCACGCGTATTTATAATGGGACATAAAGACATGGATATGGACGCTTTAGGTGCGTGTTTAGGTATTAAGGCTATGTGTTCTAGATTTTCTAAACCATCTAAGATAGTTGTCGATTTAAAACTTACTGAATATAAAACAAGGGCTGCGATTACGTCGAGCTTCTCAAAAGAAGAAATCGCAGAAATAATGATTAGTCCTAAAGAAGCATATGAACAAATAACTCCTGACACTCTCCTCGTCGTTTGTGATGTCCATATTCCTAATATGGTCATGGCCCCTAATCTATTAGAAAAGGCGAGTAAAATTGTCGTTATCGACCACCATCGAAGAGCGGAAGAATATATTGATTCACCAGTATTTAATCATATCGATCCATCCGCATCATCTTCTTGTGAATTAATTGCTGAACTTATAAAATATGCTTCTATTAATCCTCGTATAGAACTACCTCAAATATTCGCCACCATCATGTTGTCTGGCATCTTCTTAGATAGTTCATATTTTAAAAGTAAACATACTGGATTAAGAACATTTGAAGCATGTACAATTTTAAAAGATTATGGGGCAGATAATTCTCTCGCTGACGATTTGTTAAAAGACGATTATGAAGAATATGTCACTATAAGTGATTTAGTTAAAACAATGAAAACGCCATCATATGGAGTAGTTTATGTTGTTGGTCCTGAAAACAGGATTTATGATAATGCGACATTAGCAAAAGCCGCGAATCTATGTTTGACAATGAAAGGTAACCACGCGGCATTTGCGATTGGCAAAGTATCGAATAAAGATGTGAGAATATCATGTCGAAGCGATGGCTCAATCAATGTTCAAATGCTCGCTGAAAAGCTCGGTGGTGGTGGACATTTTACTTCCGCTGCGGCGTATTTTGAAAAGGCAGATTTAAATACAGTAACCAATTCGCTTTTAAATGTGTTAGAAAATAATCTAAACAAAGCGAAAGCGGATGCGAGAACTAGAGATAAGATAGAGGAGGATTAAAAATGAAAGTTATTTTATTAGAAGACGTTAAAGGTGTCGGGAAGAAAAACGCGAGCGTTTCTGTCAGCGATGGATACGCAAATAATTTTTTAATTCCTCGTCATCTTGCTGTGCCAGAAACTAAAAAAAGTTTAGAAATCCTTGCAAATCAACAAGAAAATTTAAGAATTTTAGACGAAAATAATAGAAAAGACGCTCAAGAATTATCTTTAAAATTAAAAGATATAATGCTTGAATTTGTCGCTAAAAGCGGGAAAGATGGAAAAATGTTTGGTTCAATTTCTTTAAAACAAATAGAAGAAGAAATGCTAAAGACTTTCAACATTAAAATTGATAAAAGAAAATTTATTGATAAAGGTCCAGTCGATACTTTTGGCGTTACTCGTTTAAGAATTGAACTCTATAAAGGTGTTGAAGGGATAGTTAATGTACATGTAAAGGAGCAAACTAAATAAGATGGCTTCTAACAATAACAATAAAAAAAGATCAACATTTACTAAACCTTTACCTAAGAACGCTATACCATTTAACCTCGAGGCGGAAAAGGCTGTTTTAGGTAGTGCTTTAGTAGACAAAAATGCTCTTTTAAATATTCTTTCTTCTTTAGAGGAAGAGGATTTTTATTTACCTAAACACAAAGCCATTTATAAAGCGATAAGAGGTCTTAACGACAAGTCATCTAATGTTGATGTTTTAACTGTATATGATGAATTAGTGTTATTAAAAGAAATTGACTTAGTCGGTGGAGTAAATTATTTGCAAGAGTGTGTCGACACGATGGTGTCGTTATCAAATTTAGAATTTTATATAAATATTTTAATCGACCAATCTGTCTTAAGAAAAATGCTTACTAGCGTTAGAAATATCAATGAAAAATATCAAAATGAAGTGATAGAAAACGTCAACGACTTTATCCTTGAGAGCGAAGAAGAATTTAAAAAAGCAATAGAGAGAAGAAGAGTTTCTACTTTTAAAAAAGTCGACGACATCGCCAAAGTAGTAAAAAGTGAATTAGATACTGTTCGTAATTTTAATGAAAACGAAGAAGATGAAGAAGTGACAGGCGTCACCACAGGATTTAAAAGATTAAATCAATTAACCAATGGTTTTCACCGTGAAGAATATATTATTGTCGGGGCTAGACCTTCGGTAGGAAAAACTACTTTTACTTTAAATCTCGCCCTTAATGCGGCGAGGATGGGTAGAGTAGGTGTCGCCATCTTTTCTCTTGAAATGTCTAGCGAAAGTCTAGTTAAAAAACTAGTCTCATCACTATCTTTCGTCTCTTTAAAATCTATCAATACCAATAGAGTAAGTGGGCAAGATAAAGTTAAAGTTTCCGCGGCCATTGATGAAATATCTAACGCTAATATATATATTGATGATTCATCTGGTCTTAGACTTTCAGATGTCGTCAATAAAGTTAAAAAACTATCTGTCGCCGATCCTAATTTAGGACTAGTTGTGGTTGATTATCTCGGTCTATTAGATTCTTCTAACGATGGTAAAAGTGGAGATAATAGACAAGAAGAAGTTAGAAGAATTTCAAAAGGTTTAAAGCAACTCGCTAGAGATGTAAAAGTCCCAATAATTGTCGTATGCCAACTCAATCGTAACACCGATAGCAGAAAAGAAAATAAAAGACCAATGATTTCTGACTTAAGAGAATCAGGCGCAATTGAACAAGACGCTGATGTGGTGCTGCTTTTATATCGTCCTGATTACTACAGTATGTGGAATGATGAAACAAGCAAAAAGAAGACTGGGAAATTGAGCGAAAGCGATAAATTTGAACTAGCTAAGAAAGTAGAAGAAAAACAATTAGGGCAAGAAATGCCTGGCTCTGCTTCTTATGTTGAAGTTATCGTGGCAAAAAATAGAAATGGACAGACTGGTAGATGTGGGCTTTTCTTCTATAAAGATTACGCCAAATTTGAAACTCCTAGTAGAGAATGGGAAGAAAAGATGCTCAAAATTACCGACAATGCCGCAAGCGAAGATTAATTATGTATTTTGATATTATTTCTAGTGGTTCTAAAGGTAATGCCACCCTAATTTTTGATGGTGGTACTTTAATATTGATTGATATGGGTATAACATTAAAAAGACTAGAAGAGACGTTAAAAAAATATAATAAAAAAATAAATGATATCGATGCTTGTTTATTTACCCACGATCATACTGACCACATAAGCGGGGTTCGATTTTTAAAAACAAATAAAATGTATGCTTGTGAAGGTGTATTAACTAGTCCTAATTCAAATGTTGTTGAAATAAATAAACCATTTTTTATAAATAATATTAAGATTACTCCTGTCCCTACTTCCCACGACGCGGAAAATCCATGCGGATATGTGTTAGAAGGGAGCAAAAAATTAGTGTATATAACAGATACCGGTAAACTTATAGAAGATAGCCTAGAAGTGGCTAAAGACCCTACTTATTTATTAATTGAATCTAATCACGATATACAAATGCTCATTAAAAGCACTCGACCTTTTGATTTAAAGATGAGAATATTATCAGAATATGGGCATTTATCTAACGAAGATTCCGCATTAGCGGCAATTAGCCTAATAGGCAAGAACACTAAAGAAATTGTTTTGATGCATTTATCTGAAGAATGTAACACCCCTCAAAAAGCAGTTGAAGCGTATAGAAAAATATTTGAATATTATCAAATTGATATCGATAAATATGAATTAAAATGTGCAAGGCAGTGGGAAAATGTCACAGGTGGTAAATTTAATGAAAATTAAAATTATATCTATAGGTAAAAAAATCGATAAATATTTAAGGATAGGTATCGATGAATACTCTAAAAGAATTGAACCATACTGCAATGTCGCTTTGATAGAATTAGATGATGTCGGCGTTAAAAAAGATAGTGAATTTGAAATAGAAAACGCTAAAAAGATAGAAGGGGAAAAAATACTTAAAAACATTAAAAATAACGACTATGTCATCGCCCTAGATTTAAATAAAAAAGAACTAGATTCCATGCAATTCTCAACTTTTTTAATTAAAACTTTAGAGATTTCTGGTGCTTCTATAACTTTTGTTATCGGTGGATCTTATGGGTTGAGCGACGAAGTAAAGGCAAGAGCGAATGAGTCAATTTCTCTTTCTAAGATGACTTTTTTGCATCACATGAGTCGATTGATTTTATTAGAACAAATTTATCGAGCGTTTAAAATATATAACAACGAGGTGTATCACAAATGAAACAATATGAAGAATTTAAGCACTTAAAACAATTAGAAGATAAAAATAATCCATTCTGTTCACTTTATGAGACTGAAAGTGGTGCGAGATTTTATATTGAACCAGCGTTTTATACTCAACTTTTGGGCTTTAAAGAACAAAGAAAAGATGATTATCCTAAGATAATAAATAAATTATTTGAACTAGTAGAAAAAAACCGTAACATCGTTTTCACTGCAAGTTATGAATATCCACAGACTGAAGTGGATGGATTTATATATTTAGAAGTTTACGATATAACTGATCCATTGTGCATATTTGTTGAAGATAAGTCACGTGGTTCAGATTATGGCGACTAATGTTTTATATAAGAAGTTGATAAATATTAATAAGTGTAGATTTAAATATGCTTTTATATATCACATTGTCATTTAATAACTGCATAATAATTTTAAAAATAAAAACCTCAAGAAGCTATTCTCTTGAGGCTTGTTAGAGAGGATATTAATATTGAGGTCTAAGTTGTCTCATCGACAGCCACATGGTTCTTAAACCGAGTAAGATGATGAAGAACATCACCGCGTACTGAGGTATCATAAACCCTAATATCATCGCGAGTAGCCCTGGCATAAAACTTGCCCAGGCATTGATGTTTTGACATTTGATAAATGATAGATATCGATAATAATTTCTCTTGCCTCTCGTGAGGAGAAAAATCATTAATCCCATGAAGAACGATAAAGCAACATAGATTGCTTCAAACACTAATGAATTGATTAATAAAGAATTATTCTTACCAGTTAAATATATTAAATTGAATGTATGTTTCCAATTATCATATACACTTTCAATATACACACTGTCTTTTCTTAAAGATTCTTCATTATCGACAGTAGGTTCTTTACCATCGACACTCAGCATATCTTTTAAGAAATTCTTGGTTGGTTCATGATGCTTCCAATCCCCACCAGTAGAGGCGTAAATTGTAGATGAATTAGGTCTAACAATCGCAGAATAAAGACCGTCAGGATAATAAATCATAAATGATGGTCGATATAAGACAACCTCTTCACTAGAAGATGATGATGAAGAAGTGTTCTCCTCTTCTTCATAAATAGTATTGGTGCCTTCTATATACAATGTTTCTTCAATGGTGTCTAATAAATCATCTAAAGTTGATGAACCGCGAGTAGAACGGACTGAATAATATATTTCAAAATCCACTTGGTTAGTTTCAGTATTAATGTATTTAAATATTGGTGTGACATCTTGTTCGGCAGATGGCTGATATTCACTACCATTGAGTGTCGTCGCGCTTAAACGATGTTCTTCATCAATTTCAAATTCATAACCATCTAAATATACACCGATGGATGAACCGACTAATTGAACATCATAGCCATAAGTTAAATTGTTTAAAAATGCTGAACCAGAACTAGTTGCAATTGACACCATTGATGGTATTAGTGGTAAAAATACTCCTAAAATAAAGACGATTAACGCCGACCACCACGGGAGAGTTTTTCCACATTCAACCGCTCGCGCGTTAGAGAACATTGAACCAAATATGTTTAATAAAGTTGTTTTTGTTTGTGCTTTCATTAATTTCTTTCCCTTGTTTTTGTTATGTAGTTAGTATTTTATTTTAAAAATGTGAGATTTACAACAATTAGTAATTTAATTACTAGTTTTTACGTTTTTATTTTCTACTTGTTTTATTTCCCCAGCTTTTGTCAAAGCCCACTTTGTGATGAGTGGTCCAACTAGTTCGTACACAATTGTGCTCACAATTATGCAAGTATAAAGCAAATCACCGATTAAAACTAAATCTGGGTCGGTTAGATTTGCAAAAAATAATTTTGCAGATGACGCTAGTCCGAGGGCGACACCAGCTTGTGGAATAAGGGTAAAACCAAGATACTTTTTAACGTTAGGTTCGCAGTTTGTAATGTTTGCCCCAACAGCGGATCCACCCCATTTTCCAATGACACGACATACCAAATAAATCAAAGCGATGACAATGACTAAGATTGCAGAGTCGTCCATGAATATGCCAAAATTTAAATTTGCCCCACTTATTATGAAAAATAGCATAAATACTGGTTGAGTAAATTTATCTATAAATACACCTGTAGTTTCTACTCCTTTTGCCATGTTGACATATATTGCACCCATAGACATGATAGTTAATAAACTAGATAATTGAAAAGAGAAACCCCAGCCTAAAGAACTTGTTTCTATCAAAGATAGACCAACACATAAAAGCACCGCGGCGATGCAAATTATCATCCTGTTGCCTCTACCAGTAAACCATTTAGTAGCTAGTGAGATAATAAATCCAATGGCGGCCCCAATTAAAAGAGAAATAATAATTTCTAAAATTGGGATGAGAATTCCGCTGATAAAATCAAATGTGCCACCGATAGTAAGTACTTTAGATAAAGCAAATAAAATAGCAAATGCGATTAAAGCGACACCATCATCAAATGCGACTACTGGTATTAAAGTTCTAGTTACTGGACCTTCTGCTTTATATTGTTGGATGACTAATAGTGTAGCGGCTGGCGCGGTCGCGCATGCGATTGAACCTAATGTCAATATCATCGGTATTGTTAAACCTAGATTTTTTAAACCAGCAAAGTATCCGATAAATAATCCGATGATGACGACAATCGCCCCACCTAATGCTTCAAATACAGTGATGACAGTCGCTCTTTTCCCAACCTTTTTAAGCGCGGATAATTTAAATGAACCACCGATAGTAAAAGCGATAAAACCTAAGGCAATGTCGCTTATCCAACTAATATTTGAAAGAATATTGCTAAATAAATCTCGGTCAAATAAACCTAAAACCCAAGGGCCTATTATAATTCCACCAATCAAATATCCGGTGACGTTAGGAAAGTGTATTAATTTCATCAATTTGGACATCAATAGCCCACATGAAAGAGCGATCGCTACCCAAAGGACACTCGAAATAACTAAAGACATAAATTAAAAACTTCCTTCATAACTTTCAAGCGGGACGACAAACATCCCACCTCTACATCTTTTAAAATGTTTGGTGGTAGTTCTAATGATATCTAATACATTTTCTACTTGTTCTTCTTCTGCGACGATATATAGAGTAGTGTTATTTTCAAATTTACCGTGTTCAAGTAAACTTAAATTGATAAACATCGGTACCTCTCCATCATTTTCTAGTGTGTGTTTTAATGATGTTGAAGGTATAACTGTTCCGTTATATCCCATTTTTGATAATTTAACTAATGTTTCTTCTGCGGCGTGAGAATGTTCTAATATGACAAAGATTAAGTGTTTCATTTTTTTCTCCTTTCAGTCTGTTATCTCGTTTATTATATGACACTTTTATTGTTTTACAATAATATTTATAAAATTTGTTTGTAATTAATAAAAAAATACTTGATAATTACTGCCTTTTATATAAAAATAAAATACACATGGGGTCGAATGGATTCGACGGGGACCTATCATGCTTTAACGGCAGTCGAGTGGTGACGTTATCACCAAACAAAAATAACTGACAACAGTTTTATGAGAAGCACACCTCGTGCTTCATTAGTTGCAGCTTAATTAGCGCCTAATATCAGGACCGATACTTAATTATCGGGCAACTCGCCCCCTAGAGGATCATCCTCTCTTCTCTAGCAAGGGTGTCTTTATCAAGAGGATAAGCTCATTGATAGGTTGGGTTAATGAGACGAAAAACTTACAACCTCGCATTCAATCTTTGTTGAAATTATTGATTGATTGTTAAAATTCAATTTCATCTAAACTGTAGATGTTATTGTTGGGTAGTCTCCGGACGCGGTTTCGACACCGCCGGCTCCACCATTAGAAATTCTCACCTGCAATTTGTGGGTGTTTTTTTACGCAAAAATATGCTATCTTTGTTGAAGTGGAATCTTAATTTAGGAGTTAATTAATTATGAAAATTGCATTAAGTACTGAAAGTACAGTCGACATGAATGAAGAACTCATCAAGGAAAATAATGTGAGCATTTTACATGGCACAGTTATTTTAGGTGATAAAGTTTATCAAGACGGAGTAGATTTAAATCCTCTTCAAATATTTGAATTTGTGGAGAAAAATAAAAAACTTCCTAGAACAGCAGCTTTTAATACATTCCAATTTGAAGAATATTTTAGAGGATTGTTAAAAGATAATGATGCGGTTGTTCACCTTTGTTTGAGTGGTGGTATCAGCGCGACTCACGCGAACGCAGTGCTCGCAGCAGAAGAAGAGGAATTTAAAGGTAAAGTATTTGTTATCGACTCAATGTCTTTAGCCACTGGTATTGCTCTTCAAGTAATATATGCAAGACAGTTAATCGATAAAGGCTTGGACGCTGCCGAAGTTAAAAAGAAAATTGAAGAAAGAAGAAGTGCTGTTCAAGCGAGCTTCGTCGTCAATACTGTCGACTACCTTTATAAGGGAGGTAGATGTTCTGGTTTAGCAGCTTTTGCGGCAAAAATGTTTGCCATCAAACCTCAAATCATAGTCGATCAAGGTAAGATGCACCCAGGCAAAAAATATAGTGGAAGAGGTGTAGCAGTCGTTAAAAAATACTGCGATGACACTCTTGAAGAATTCAATAATCCTGATTTATCAATCGGTTTTATCACCCATTCTTACGCACCACAAGATATGGTTGATGCGGCGTATGAAAAGATGAAAAATAGAGGCTTTAAAAAGATTTATGTCACCACCGCGGGATGTACAATTTCTTCTCACTGCGGACCTAAAACACTCGGCATCCTCTATTACAATGATGGCGGGGTTAAAGACTAATCTTCTTTACTAATAATATTTGTATCATTAGAGGTTTCACTTGTAGGAACCTCTTTTCTTTTTCTAATAATTTTAGCGACTTTATTTGTAAATGATTTAAATGACCATTTAAGTAAAAACCAAAGGAAGGCCAAAACTTGAAGAGGGATGACGATTATAAATATTAAGAATAAATATTCACCAGGAGCGTACATAGTCCACGGTAAATATATCGATGTCGCCGCGCACCACATCAAGCCCGATACGGATATAAAAGACCAAAATCTTTGCTTCCAAACGCTTGCGAATACTAAACAAATTATAAACATCGGTATAGTGGCGAAAATAAATACAAGCCAGCTGTCGGACAATCTACCATTAGAGAATATCATCATACATGCAAAGATGATAGAAGCGATAAGCCACACCAACCCAACCGATAAAAGTAGTATTAAGAATCTTTTTTTAAATATTGGTGGATAATATTTTTTTGGCTTTTCTCTAAAGAAGTCATTGACTGTTATTCCATAAAAATCAGCGAGAGTTTTTAAAACAAAAATATCTGGGAAACTTTCTCCTCTTTCCCACTTAGAAATAGTTTTGTCAGAATAATTAAATTTATTGGCTAATTGTATTTGTGTATAGCCGTAAGTCTTGCGGTAATATGTTAAGTTATTCGCGACTATCTGTGGTAAATTTAATTCTTTTTTCATCTTCTCAACCCGTTTCTTATTTGATAATAACAAATAAATATTAAAAACTAAACTTTATATTTTTACAATTTATTTCTACATTGTCTAAAATTTGAAAGATTTTTTACAACTAAAATAAGTCATTATGATAAAGTAATTTTCGAAAGTTGGATTCGCCTATGTCAAAAAAAGAAAAGAAAGAAAATATATTTAAAGATGACCTCACCTACACTGAGGCGGAAATGTATTGTAAAGCCTATTCCTCAATAAGCGAATCTATCAACTTTAATGTAGATGACGCGGAGACATTTACCGATTAAAAATAAAAGTACGCCACCGAAGAGGTGGTTTTTTAATTATTGTTAATACAATAAATATTTTGTAAAATATTTTTTGATAAATTTATTTATGGAAGACAAAAAAGACAATATCAATGAAAAAACTAGTAGTTTAGGTATCGTATCATTTTTATCTTTAGAAGTGTTTGCGTTTACCGTGTTTACTTTTACCTCATCCATTTTAACTTACGCATTTTTAGGCATCACACTTTTTATTGGGCTCATTATCACTTCGTATAAAGAAATCAAAATTAAAGGGATGAGTAATTTTTTGTATTTATTAATACCTTTAATTATTTATTCTTTGCTCGTTGTGGTCTCAGTAGTGGGTAGAACTTATATTGGTACACTTGAAGCGATTTTCATTCCGTTCATGGTCATCGCTTTTATTGGATGTGGATATTTATTTTCTTATTTTAAGGCCATTAAACTTCAAACAGTTTTCACCGTCATCTATGGAGCACTTGCCTTATACACTGTCCTTGGTCTATTTTATTCAATGGTTCAATTTACCCCATTTTATCCTTTGATATATTCCAATTCTTATTTTTATTATAATGGTCGTCCTTCACCAGCCCCGATCGGCGACATTGCGTATTCTTTAATTCAATTTTCATTTGTAGAAGTGAGTATTGAATACTTCATTTTATTCCCTTCTCTTTTGTTAACTTCAGTCATTGGACTATTTTATTTTTCTCCTAAAAAACAAACAAAATTATTTATTTTATACGCATTTTACGCCTTTATCGCATTTTTAACTTTACTTTTCATGAGCAATATTTACACATTATTAACAACGATTGCAATACTAATTTTAATCGCATTAATTGTAATTTTGACTAAATTAAATTTAGTTAAAAGCAAGGCTATAAGAATTATTATTTGGATAGTACTTGCTTGCTTTTTACTGTGGATTTTGATATTGTCTTTCCTATCTCAAAGCGAAGTTGGATTTTTAAAAACTATTCACGACGCGATTGCCTCTGTTCCATTAATTGGCAAGATATTTACTCTCGGTAGATATGGTGCGATTATCGATGAAGTAGTTAATTTATCTAACATTTCAAATTTATTTGGCTTAAACCCAGCGGGCAGTGTTACATTTAGTAATTCTTGGCTTTTCGACGCGGCGTATTTAGGTGGGCTATTCGCTTTTATCGCGATTATCGTTTTAGTAGTATTTGGTTTATATTTTGTCCTTAAATTTTTTGTTAAAGGAGAAGAGACGATTTTAAATAAATCGCTTCTACTTGCCTTTGTTGTCACTTTCTTTGGTTATAACCTAATTAATGGTGACAATACCCCTTATATTAATTATTCAAATGTCGTACCTGTCTTGTTTAATGGTCCAGGACTTATCACATTGTTCTTATTAGGGTACGCTTCAATACAAAAGTATCATTATCAAGAAATTAGTGTAACTGATATCAGTTCTCAAGAAGAAGAAAACGAACAAACTAAGGAGGTAGAAACAGATGAAATCGAAGATGAATAAAATAGTTTTATTTCTAACATTTATGTTGTCTACTTCATCTTGTTCTTTGATGTTAGATGATGTTTATGAAGGTAACGCCTATAATTCCCCAATATTTAGTGAAAATTATTATTGCCATTGGGATGGACAACTTAAAAATAACGTCACTTCTATACAAAACTATAAACTACAAGATAGTATAGACCAAGTTTTTGAAACCTATTCTGAAAATACTTTTGAACGAGATAGTGGTCTTTCTTACTCGGACGATAATCCATTAGGAGTAGATGATCCTAATTTATATGGCAAAGCTTATGGCGAGACTCGCAAAATGAGTAGGATCGACGACTCCTTTAGATATGGTTATTTATCTAAATTATTTGATGGGCAAATGTTTTGCAACGGCCGTTATCAACTAGCGAGAGTGCAACTAAATGAAGAAGGTTTTGGCCACATGTTTGATAAAGAAGTTAAAGATTTCAATAAAGGCGGAAAATCTTATTTTGCTATGAATTTTAAAGCCGCTGTCGATTATACTAATGAGGAAAAAGAATCTTACCCACACTTTTCATCAATCGAAATGCGTGTTTCTTTTTATACAAAAAATACTGATAATACATTAAACCAAATTAAAACAAGTTATACGATAAAGAATATCCCAACTAATTATGGTGAAAGCCACTCAGAAGGATGCTATAGGTTTTATGGTTTTGCGCTAGATGGATTAAATTTATCTAGATTATGTGGCATATCGATTGAATTTGAATTAATAGAAGATGAATTACATGATGAATATGGTTTAGATTACTCCATAATGGTGTATGAAATGATGATACCTTTTACTACTTGGTATTGATATATTTACTTATATCTAACCATTCTCCCATCTCAAAATCACATTTATCATCATCGAGGATAAGTGTTCCTTTCGCGGGAGTAAATGTCATTTCAGAAAAATATATCTTTCCATCGATATTATATAAATCTACTCTTACGAATGGGAAAGGCTTAGAAAGAGTCTCTGCGATTAAGACCATCTCGTCCCAATTAGATGGTTTTTTTAATTCATAATCAGTTTTCTTCCAACCATTGAACTGTGAGCCATCAAACGGAGTCCAATCAACATAATAATTGTTATAACGAATGTCGACACCTCTTGAAGTAACAACATACATCGATTTAGCAACGCCGTTGAAGCAGTGTATTTTATATTCAGTTGGTAGTTTATCGTTTTCAAATAAAAATTCTTCAACAATTATTTGTGGTTTAATATTAGAATAATGTCTTTCAACCGTCTTTTTGCCATAGTCCGTTTTAAGCCATTTATCAAATTGTTTTTTTAGTTTTTTATAATCGATTTTTTCTTTGTCGTAGCACAAATAATTAAACGCACAAGCGTGAGAACATTTTAAAACAAATTTGTTTGGTAATTTTGAAAAATCAATGTCTTCAAATTTATCAAAAACTCCATAAATTTTAATTAAATTCTTTTCAAATCCCACATCTTTTACATAATTTCTAGCACTTACTCGTCCAGCACACATAGAGACAAGTGGAGTTTTTGGATAGACAAATAACCTCAAATATTGAAGTTTTTCTGTATACCTTATAGGAGGATTTAGACGTAACTTATGTCCAGTTATATATTTGTACTGTAATTTGACGTATGTGGTAGGTGAAAAACATTTGATGACATTTCGAATGGACACCGCGACAAAACGTTTGAATTTATTTTCTTTTAAATTTGGATTTCCCATATCAACTATACTATAAACTTTTATAACCTTGTGATACAATACTATGCATGCTAAAAGCGTTAAAAGATTATCGAGTTTGGGTTATCGGTGTATGTATGGGTGTAATAGGTGCGTCTTTACCTTTTATAATCGTGGCAATTACACTTATCCCAAGTTTAAACGCCACCCCTTTTTATGGCTATCCATACCTTTTAGGGGCTATTATGGTTATCTTTTTCTTAGTTGGTTATATTTGGGGTAGCACTAAAGAAGCCTCCTATAGAAGAAAGACAAAAAGATGGGATGATAAATTAGAACCCGAGATAAAGACATCGTTTTGGAAAAGAAGGTTACCATTTTATATTGCTGGAATTATTTGTTTAATACCATTTATAGTCATAGACATAATGTATATGGTCAATGGTGTTTTTCCACTTTTGTAGAATATTTTTTCCTCCCATATATGCAAGCATATATATGTGCGTGTGTAAAAAAACGCTTTGTTTTTGTTGTGTTTTGTAGTAAGGTATTAACAATCATTCATGATTGAAAATTTTCAAAGGAGGAAAAAGAAATGAAACTAGGAAAAATAAGATCAACTATGATTCTAGGTCTTGTCGCAGTCCTTGCTTCATGTACCGGTGGTGGCGGTGGTACTCGTATCACTGATTCAAGTTACGATTTGTTGAACGGCCGTTTAAAGAGAGAGACTTACCGTTCAATCCTTGCTACATCTGTCGGTGACATGAACTACATGAACACGCAAGAAGCACAAGACGCGATGCATTTCGCTAACTTTGTCGATGGACTATTAATTCATAACGAATACGATGTCTTAGTTAAAAATTTAGCTGAAACCGCAACGCACAACGCAGATTATACCGAATTTAGCTTTACTGTTAGAACCGGTGTAAAATGGGTAACTTATGAAGGCGAACAATACGTTAGTGAAAATGGCTCTGGAACCCCTCAATTTGTATCCGCAAATGACTGGGTAACTTCTGCAAAAGCTATTTTAAATTACACAAACGCAAGTACATTGACTTACTTGTTATCCAACTTCATCGTCGGAGCCGAAGAGTATTACCAATACAGCCAAATTGCTGCTGGTATTGCAAGTGGTAGCCCACAATTTGCCCGTATGGATGAACAAGACATGGCAGATTTTATTAATGAACAAATCGAAATTAATAATCCAACTGTCTATCGTACTCATTACCGTGAAAATCCAGTACTTGCATCCGACATCGCCGCGATCGCTAGCGGATCAAGATTAGGTATTGAAGCGAGTGGAGTCACCCCTAATGGTGGTGGCACCATCACATATCGTTTATATTCTCAATCTCGTTGGTTCCCAACTATGCTCACATATTCTGCATATTTGCCAGTCAACGAAGATTTCTTAAACAGTGTCCGCTTCACTGAATTTGGTAAAGATAATGATAAAATCTTATATTGTGGACCATTCTTACTATCTGATTACGATGAATACAATGTTATTTATGTTAAGAATGAAAGTTATTGGAATCCAAGTATCATAAAAATTAACCGTATCGACTATCAAGTCGCACCAGCATCAATTGGTGATACTTATGTTAGAGATCAATTTGAAACTGATCAAATCGATGGTTTCTCACTCACAACTAACGATGAAGTCGGTTGGCGTAATTACATTACTGGACCAGATGGCACAGGAACTTATGAGGACCCATATGATTCACGTGTCAACGCTAGATTATTAGACACCATCGGCGATATGTTTGGTTCTAACATCGTCATGGCTAGAGACAAAACTAATACATTAACTTCTTATTCATCTTATGGCTCATTTGCAACAGTAGAGAATACTGCTCGTGCATTTAGAATTAAAGAAGTTAGAGAAGCTATCTTAAATGCTTTAGATTACGATGTGTACAACAAAAGATATGGTGAATCAGAAGAAGATCCTGTCGCTGATGAACTTCTCCGTTCACAGTACATGGTGCACACCTACACTCCAAAAGGTTTCGTTATCGATGATGATGGTAACGATTATGTCACACATCACCTTTACGAAGTTTATGCTGATAAATTAAATATTCCTTCTGGTGTTGATGAACTATCAAAACCTGAAGAAGAACAAAATTTAGAAGGCACTGTCGCTGGACTTTTAGAACCAGGACAATATGATACAAGACAAAAAACCGATGAAGAAGTTTGGGAATATGTCGAAATTGCGCTCGATGCAATCGAACAATATAACGCTCAAGCAGAAAGCAATCAACAAATTACCCTTCCTATCAATATTGAATACTATTCAATGTGGTTTGATGGTGATACCCAACAAAACGATACTGACACTATTCTCAGTATGAATTTAAGACTTAATAATGTCGACGAACCTATGGATATAGGAACTTATCCTTACTTCAATGTCGTCCCAACAGATTTAATCAATCAAACCAATTATCAAACTGTTTCAAGAAATGGTTGTTGGGATTATGCACCTGTCCAATGGGGTTGGGGTGCTGACTATGGTGATCCATTATCTTATATGAATACATATACAAGAAATGGTGACTGGACTGATGTCTTCCCATACTTAGGTTTAGACGAAATTGAAAATTATCATTTAAATAGTGATGGTATTCTCGTCGAAGAAGAATTGTTAACTGAATATGACGCTTTAGTTGATGAAGCTGCCGCTATTACTGATGATAACAATGAAAGATTTGACTTATTTGCTGAAGCAGAATATATGCTTCTTGAAGAACTCGCTATCTACATGCCTCAAGTCAACTATGGTCAAGGTTGGACTTGGAGTGTATCACGCGCTGCTGGATATGAAACTCCAGGTGGTATGTATGGTTTAAGTAGAGACCGTTTAACTGGTACTTACGTTCTTGAAGAAGTCTTGACACGTCAAGAAAGAAACGCTTTACGTGCTGAACAAGCTGAAAGAAAAGAAGCTTATCTTGAAGAAATTGGTGGAGGCTCGATTAATATTTATTAATCATTATCGTCGAGTTTCTTAAAAAGTTTTAATTAAACTATAAGGGAGTCGGTGATTTCTGTTAATAAGAAATTGCCGACCCCGTTTTGTCTTAAAAGGAGGGCTATATGACACTATATTTAGTTGGATATACTATCATCATCGCAGTTGTCCTTTTTGTCATATTTTCTATCCTTGTCAAAAAAAGAGTATTGTTTGGTAACACCCCAGGAATGCAAAAAGTGTTTGGTCACCCTCTTCTTCATTACTCATTTAGAAGAGTTGGCTCAGCACTTATTTCTGTTTTGCTCGCGATTCTTGTCACATTCTTTTTAGTCAGATTAGCGCAGCCAGCCGACGTTACTTGTGTAGAAAAATTTGCCGACCCTAAAGTACCTGTAGGGTCTTTAGTTTATAATCTACGTTGTGACAACTGGAAAGAGAATATGGGATTTGCTGGTTCTATGGGAGAACAATTGATTAATTTCTTCTATTCAATTTTACCTTTCCCTAAAACATTATGCATTACCAGCATCGATACTGATTCGATGATGTACGCAGTTGGCAACTGTCAAAACTTTATCATTGATTTAGGCCGTATTTATGATTTGGCTGGTGTCAGCGATGGAGAATTTGTCATTAATTACATGTCAAGTAGAATGATGACGTCGTTTAAGATTGGTATCTTAGCGGTCGTTCTTCAACTTGGTTTAGGTTACCCTTTTGGTATTTTAATGGCTAAATACCAAAATGGTGCATTTGATAAAATAGGTAAAGCTTATATTATTTCAATTGACGCAATTCCTGGCGTCGCTTATTACTATATTTGGATGGCGCTTTTCTGTGGTGTCATGGGTATGCCTCAGCGATATACAGCTTCTAACTTTATCAGCTGGCTTCCAGCTGTACTTACGATGGGATTTACCGGTATGGCGGGAATTGGGTTATGGGTTAGAAGATACATGGTCGATGAATTCAACAGTGACTATGTCAAATTTGCCCGTTCTAAAGGATTAAAGTCCGGAAGAATATTGAGAGTTCATATTCTAAGAAACGCTGTCGTCCCTCTTGTTAGAACATTCCCTTCTGCCGTCATTGGTGCATTGATGGGAACTTATTACCTTGAAAATATTTATGGTATTAACGGTATAGGACAAGCAATTATTACCGCGAATAACACAAAAAATGCGGCACTTTTGCAGGGTGTTATTATAATTTCTGCATATTTAAGTGTTCTTTCATACTTACTTGGTGATATCGTCACCGCGATGGTTGATCCTCGTATTAGCTTCTCAGATTAGAAAGGAGGATTATCTTAATGAAAAAGAAAAATAAAATTGATGAAGAAAATTTATTTAAATTAATTGATGATGATCCTCGTGCGATTGATTCTGTAGAAGTAGATGACACCATACAAACTAATTTAAATGATTTATTTAAAGTAGTGGGTACGAGCGATGAACAAATCGATAGACTCGAAAGTGCACCTTATTCATACTGGAGAATGACTTTTACACAATTATTTAAAAATCCATTAGCCATTGCGTGTATCGTCATTCTTGCTATTATTGTATTCTTTGCTATATTTGGACCAATCATCCATTATTTTCCACCAGTTATAGAACAAGGTGGAATGATTACCAAAGGTACGACATTTGCCACAAACGCGGGATATCTAGGCCCTAATTCTGTCAACTGGTTTGGTGTATGCGGGGCAAACATGGGTTCTTGGTTTGAAGGAACAGATATGTGGTCTTGTGTTTGGGAAGGCACTAGATTATCGCTTCTTTTAGGTACAGTGGTGGCGATTATTCAAATTATATTAGGTATTGCTATCGGGGCGGCTTGGGGATATTTCCGTTGGTTAGACCCTATCATGATTGAATTTAGGAACTTTGTTAATAACATTCCTACTCTTCTTCTCGACATCATGCTCATGCAGTACTTCTCCCCATATATGAAACAATATGGTTTCTGGATTATTGTTTTCCTCCTTTCTGCCCTCGGGTGGATTGGCCTTGCTGGCTTTGTTAGGAATCAAATTATTATTATTAGAAACCGTGAATACAACATTGCGTCTCAAACTCTTGGTTCAAAATCTATCACGATGATAAATCACAATTTATTACCATATTTAGTGAGTGTTATCGTGACCGTTGTTTCAACCGCCATCCCGGCGGCAATTAGTTCTGAGGTTGGTCTCGCCTTCTTCGATTTATCATTTAAAATCAGCGATGGCGACATTACTTTAGGACAAGTTTTAACTGAAGCAACCGCAGGATATGCATGGCTTGAAAACCCATATTTATTGATTGGACCATTAGTGGTTATGATACCTTTGACAGTCGCTTTCTTCTACCTAGGACTTGCCCTAGCGGATGCGACTGATCCAAAATCACATCGATAGGAGGTAAATAGAAGTGGAAAAAGTAAAAAATAAAACACGTGCTCCTATTGATATCGATAAAGGTGCACTGACTGAATTCGTTCCTGAAAAAGGAAAAGAAGTCATTCTTTCTGTAAGAGATTTACAAATAGGATTTGTCACTCGTGGGAAGAAGACACATGTATTAAGAAATATTAATTTAGATGTCTATAAAGGTGAGACACTCGCCATAGTTGGTGAATCTGGTTCTGGTAAATCAGTATTTACAAAAACATTTACTGGTATGCTAGATTCAAACGGCTTTATCAACAGTGGTTCCATCATGTTTGATGGGATGGATTTAGCTCAATTTAAAACTGATAAAGATTGGCTTCAAATTCGCGGGAAAAGAATTGCGACTATCTTCCAGGATCCGATGACTAGTTTGAATCCTCTTTTAACTATCGGTTATCAAATTAGTGAAGTACTTAGAATTCACCACGGGTTGAATAAAGAAGAAGCTAAAAAAGAGGCAATCGCACTTTTAGAAAAAGTTAAGATACCTCACGCGGAAGAAAGATATAAAGATTATCCATTCCAATATTCTGGCGGTATGAGGCAAAGAGTCGTCATCGCAATCGCGCTGGCGTGCCGCCCGGAAATATTGATTTGTGATGAACCAACTACCGCGTTAGATGTTACAGTCCAATCACAAATTATTCAACTTATCAAAGATTTACAAAAAGAATATCAATGGACAACTATATTTATTACCCATGACTTAGGTGTCGTGGCAAATATTGCTGATCGAATCGCGGTCATGTACGGTGGGCAAATTGTCGAATACGGAAAAGTTAATGAAGTATTTTATCATCCTGCTCATCCTTACACTTGGGCACTTTTGTGTTCTTTACCTCAACTAGGGACAAAAGACGAACCACTTAGTTATATCAAAGGTAATCCACCAAGCTTTGGTAAAGAAATTATCGGTGATGCTTTCGCACCTAGAAATGAATACGCGATGAATATTGATTTTGTAAGAGAGCCACCAGCTTTTAAAATCAGTGAAACACACTGGGCAAAAACTTGGTTATTATCTCCTTACGCACCAAAAATCAAAAAACCAAAAGTCATTGAAGAACTTCATGAAAGAATGAAAGCAGCAGCGGAAGAACTTGAAAGACAGGAGGGCAACTTAAATGTTAAAAAAGACTAAAAACAATGAAAAAGATTTGAAAAAGCCTTCAAAAGCCCCTGTCGAAGACGTTTTTCAAGAAAATTATGTTGAAGAAGAACCTATTGTAAAAATGCGTGATGTTAAAATCTCATTTAAAATTGGAACTGCGGAACGTATTGTTATAAACCATTTAAACCTCGACATTAAACGAGGAGAAATTTTAGGTTTAGTTGGTGAATCGGGTTCTGGTAAAACTACTGTTGGGCGGGCTATTATCCGCATCAATAAAGTAAGTTCTGGTGAAATCTTATATAACAATGTCAAGATTAGCGGGAAAATACCAAAATCGAGAGAAAGATTGTTAAAAACAAAGATTCAAATGATCTTCCAAGATCCAGGCGATTCCCTTAACGATAGGGCAAATATCGACTATATCGTTTCTGAAGGTTTAAGAGCGTTCCATCTTTATGAGAACGAGGCTGATCGCCTTCAAAAAGTCACTAACATGATGATTAAAGTTGGTTTAAGACCTGAATACCTAACTCGTTTTCCTCACGAATTTAGTGGTGGACAACGTCAAAGAATTGGTATCGCTAGATGTATGATTATGAATCCAGAATTCGTCATCGCTGATGAACCAATATCTGCACTAGATGTCTCTATTCGCGCGCAGGTACTCAACTTGATAAAAGAATTCCAACAAGAAAGAAAGATGACCGTCTTATTTATCGCACACGATTTGAGTGTCGTTAAATATATTTCAGATCGAATCGCGGTTATTAATTCTGGTAAGATTGTAGAACTTGCTGACGCGAATAGATTATTTGAAGCGCCTCTTCACCCTTATACAAAAGCGCTTCTAACAGCGGTACCAATCCCAGATCCTGAAATTGAAAAGAAAAAACAAATAGTCGTCTATAACCGTGCGACTGCGCATCAATATACGCGTGACAACCCACCGTCATTAAGAGAAATTGAACCAGGTCATTTTGTCAGATGCGACGACCGTGAATTTGAACTTTATAAAATTGAATTAGAAAGATTAGGAGGTGCTAAAAATGGCTAAAAATGTTTACGATTTATCTGAAGATATTTATCTTCCTGAACCTGAAGATAAACAAAAGAAAAGAAAATTGACACCTAAACAAAGAAACTACGCTATCGGGCTTCCTATTCTTGGGGTTGTACTCATCTTGATTGGTGTAGTCTATTATCTTGCGGCGACGCAGTGGCTAGTAGACTATACGACACTTGGATATTTAACATATGCATATGCGACTGGTAGCGATACAGAAGCGACTGTCGTCGCTATTAATGGTAGTGCTAATTATCCATCAACTTTTAGAATTCCTTCTGAAATCAATGGACATAAGATTACCGCTATCGGGGACAACGCTTTTGTCGGCGCGTCTCGTATTAAAAAAATTGTCATGACTGACAATATTAAATCTATTGGTTCTCGTGCATTTGCTAACTGCACTAATTTAGAGACAATCGTATTTTCTAAAAATATCGACAGCATCGGAACAGCAGCGTTCACCAACACCGCGTTTGAAGCAAATTTCCCAAATGATGATGTCGTCGTGGTCAATGATATTTTACTAAATGTTGGAGAAGATTATTTTGAGCCTAATTCTATCATTTTAAAAGATGAAGATAGCCAAATTCCTTCACAATATGCTTCTTCTCCTGTTTATTATTTTTCTCAAATTGCTGATGTTAATCAGTGGATGGAAGGTCTATTTGATGGGAATGAAAATCTCGTCTTTGTCGAGATGCCTTCATACTTAGAGACTATCCCTACTCAATCCTTCCAAAATTGTACTAATTTAGAAGGTGTTGCTTTCCCAGAAAATGTCACCACAATTGGCGACTATGCTTTTGCGGACTGCCCTAATTTAGTCGATGCTTATGTTCCTAATACAGTAAGTTCCTATGGTGCTTATTGTTTTAAAAACACATCAGCTAATATTTCGAGAGATTTATCTCACGTCACTTATATTGGTGAAGGAGCGTTTCAAAATTGCCTAGGAGTGACTGAAATTGTTTATCCCGCGATCAACATTTCAAGTTATGTATTTGACGGATGTGTCAATCTATCTTCATTGACTTTTACTGATGCATCTAAAATTACTTCTATTGGTTATTCTGCTCTTGCAAAAACTGCATTGACATCATTTACATTCCCAAAGAGTGTACAGTCGATTGATGACTATGTTTTAAGCGAATGTAATGAATTAGAAACTGTTTATATGTATGATAATGGACCAGTGAGAATTAACGCTCGTGCATTTTATAATTCTAGCAATTTTAAGTCTCTTCTTCTTCTTGACGATGAAGGAGAATTGTTGGATAGATGTGTAGATAATAATACTATCTACATACCTACTTCAGTAACGACAACTGCTAATTCGTCGACGAGCACAAATGGATATGTGTTTGCTGGTACTTCTATAGAGAGAGTTGAAATACCTCATACACTTAGAACAATTGGACAAAATTTGTTTAGAGGATTAGAAACTCTAACAGAAGTAGTGTTCTTAAGTGGAGAAAATGGTGAAGAATCTTCTCTAACCACCATCGAAGAAGGTGCGTTTAGAGATTGTTCTAACCTCAGTAGTATCACTCTTCCTAGCAGTGTAGAAACACTTAACCCTAACATATTTAATGGTTGTGTATCTTTAACGAATGTATCCTTCTCTAACAATCAAAATATTAGAACCATTCCTGTTGGAATGTTTATGAACTGTACTTCGTTAGAAACTGTCACTTTACCAAGCGGTTCTAGATTTAATCGTATCAATGAAGATGCGTTTGCAAATACTAGTTCATTAGAATATTTAATTATACCTTCTACTATTGAAACACTTGAAGAAAATGTAATTTATGGTGTAAGAGAAGAGGGCGAAGAGAAGATGCCAATTTATATTGAAATGTCAGTAAGTGAATATGAAAGCCAACGTCGAATTAATGAAGGTTGGCATGATGACAGCGTAGAGCTTTACGCCTACAGTGAATCTTCACCAAGTGAAGAAGTGGGTGAATATTTTGTTGGCTTCTGGCATTACGACGAAAATAACAACCCAGTAAAATGGTAAAATAATCTAATTAAAAAAGAGGTTTAAAAGGAAACGAATATTATTCTAAATAAACCTCTTTTATTTTACTTAAAATTAATAGAAATTTTATAAAAAGTATGTAAAAGTCCAATGTTTTAAATAATTATTCAATAGGAAGAGTTTTTCTTTTACCTAAGAATGATAAGATGAGATTTTCTTTCATTATTAATAGTGAACCAATATAAATTAGTGCATCGATAACAACGATAGAAAGTATTTGGAGAATATAAATATAACCGATTCCTAAATTACTAAATATTTCTTGATACCAGTTTAACAGTGGGTTAGAAAGTAGTATTGAGGCGATTAAAATTAATACCCCAGCAATAAGTATTTTTAAATTGTTTTTATTAAAGACAGCCCTTTTAATCCATTTCCAAGAAATAATTGTCAAAGTTAATATGACTAATATTTCGACTATCATCGTTGATATTGCAATACCAATAGATGGGTGGGTGGGGAAAACGTAAAGAGAAAATATGACACATAAAATCATATTTAAAACTGCCCCACCTAAAAGGGTGAATAAATAATATTTTTCTTTTTTCATAGGTAATAAAATTTGTCCATAAATCATCTCACTTATCGAATAGGTCACCATCATCGAGGCGAGAATAATTAAAACTAGATACGATGTACCATATTCACTTGAAAGAGAAAGATAGTAATTACCAGAAATCAATGAACAAATAGGGGCTGCGAGCACTGACATAGTTATGATAGCGGGAATGGTTATAAATACCCCAATGTTTATTGAATATCGATTCAAATTATTAAAGAATCTCTTATCTTCTTTTTCATAATAAAATGCGCTTCTAGGAACAAATACAGTGCTTAAAGCACTCATGATGCCGATGATAATATCAATCCCTTTAACCCCTACTGAGTAAGAGGCAACTTCCGCTTTTGATTCATCTATAAAGCCTAAAATCAATGTATCTATTTGATTGTATAAAGATATGACAAAACTCAAAGCAAATAAAATTAATAAAGGTCTTATGTATTCTTTATAAGAATAAGGCATCGTCTTTTTAAAAGAGATATAAGGTCTAACATAAATGACATTGATTATAATTGTTAAAATTGTCCCTAAGACTGTCAAAAATGCATAAATATAAATATCGCTTGGGGTGGTGACAAAAGATATTATTAGAATCGCCGTGGTCGCTAAAACGATGATGCTTCTTACCGACATATAGTATTGTTTTTCTAAAGCGATAAATACCCATTCAAATGAAAAAGCACCCGACAAGAAATTTAAACTTAAAATAAATATTAAATCTTTGCTCGCTCTTAGACTTGGGACAGAAAATATTACTCCCACCATGACTATAAATGATAAGGCGGTTGCAATCATTTGAAGCAAGAAAAACGATTGAACTTTATTTGATAATAATTCTTTATTATCTCTAACTTTGACACATTCTCTTATCGCTAGGTTAGGTATACCTATTCTCGCTAGTATTAAAAAATAACCAGTAAAAGTGGTAAGCCATGTGTAAAGCCCCATCGCTTCATCCATTAAATAACGACAAACCCAAGGAAACGTGACAAATGATAATAAAGTTAAGACAATCGTTCTAATAATATTAATAACGACATTTACTCTAATGTTGTCTTTCATACATTCAATTATAATTGTTTTTAATATTTTTAATACATCTAACTTTACTATATAAAAGAAAATCAAATATTGATAAAATTAAAGAATGAAAATTTTAATTGTTTGTCAGTATTATTATCCAGAAAATTTTGTCATTTCTAAAATTGCTGAAACGTTGAGTAAAAAAGGACATGATGTCTCTGTTCTTACTGGCCTACCTAACTATGGGCTAGGTCAAATTATTCCAGAATACAAAAACACTAAATTTGAAATAATTAATGGTGTAAAAGTATATAGAGTCAAATTAGTTGCAAGAAGTAAATCTAGATTCTCAATAATAAGAAATTATTTATCGTTTTGGAGAAATTCAAAAAGATGGATTAAAAAGAATTTAGATAAAGATTTTGACATTGTTTATTCTATGTCTCTTTCTCCAGTCACAATTCTTTCCCCAGCTAATCTATATAAAAAGAAAAAGAAAGTGCCACATGTCGCCCACTGTGTCGATCTATGGCCTGAATCTGTATTAATTACCCACGCTGTTAGGAAAAAATCTTTAACATATAAAATATTATATAAATGGAGTAAAGCTTTATATTCTAAAGCCGACCATATATGCGTAGGTTCACCTTCATTTGAAAACTATTTTCGTGATGTATTAAAAATAGAAAACACACCAATAGCCTTTGTTCCTCAACCATCTCTAATTGAGGATAACGCTGAAATTTCTACACATGATTTTGGTGAAGGTTTCCACATCGTCTACTGCGGTAATATCGGACAAATACAAATGGTAGAAAAACTGCCAGAAGTTATTTCAAAACTAGATGATAAAAACGTCTTTCTCCACATCATCGGCATGGGTCCAAAAAGCGATGAACTCCAAGCAAATATTAAAAAATATCACGTGGAAGATAACGTTAAGTTTTATGGTCCAATGTACGCGCCTACTGCCGCCCCTTATTTGAAAGGAGCGTCTATACTGTACGTTGGTTTAAAAAGCGACGGATATGTTGGAAAAACCATCCCAAATAAATTAATGTTTTATATGACTTTTTCTAAACCGATTATCGCGTGTTTAAAAGGCGATGGTAAAAGTGAATTAGAAGAAGCGGGAGGAGGTATTTTTGTCGATGAAGATACTGACTCTATTGTTAAAGGAATAAAATATGCGATGACATTAAATAAAAAAGAATTGAAAAATATGGGAAATAAAAATCAATCTCATTATTTAAAAAACCGCTCAATCGCTGCTATTTGCGATGAATTAATAACTATTTTTAATAGAGTTAAGAAAGGGAATTAATTTTTTATTTACCGAATTTAAAGAATATAAATCAATAACTTTTCTATATCCGTTTTCACCTAATTTTTTTCTTTCTTCACTATTTAATTCCATCACCCTATTTAAACCGAATAATAAATCGTCACAAGAAGAAGATTTGCACCAAATAATCTCATCGTTAAAATATTTTTGAATGCGTGTGTTTTTCACGCTCACCACTGGGCGTGAACTAAAAAGATATTCGATAGTTTTTGAAGGGATAGAAAAGCGATCTAAATCCTCATTTGTTGGTCTTGGATTAATATTTGCAAGCGCGTGTGATTCAAATTGTATAGTTTTTTCTACTGGCAGGGTACCTAGATAATGTATGTCGTATCCTTTTATCTTTTCCATCAATTCTTTTTCATTCGCATGGTGACCTAAAATATATAAACTTACATCATTTCTATTTAATTTTTTATAAGCGTCGATAAGATTATATATCCCGTAATATGGGAGCAGTGTCCCGGCGTAAAGAAAATATGGTTTTGTAATATTTTCTGGTAGTTTAGTTTTAACTAATTTATTTTCTACAATACCTTCAATAATGATCGATGGTCTTTGTTTAGGATTAAATAAATCATTTAAACCTTTTGTGAGGCAAATATATCCATCTAGATTATTGGTTTTATCTAAAAGATATAGAGTATATGAACGTTTAGTGTTTGATATATTGCTAGGGGAATCAGTACAAATACCAACAATAGGCAAATCATATTTATTAGAATATTTTTTAGCGAATGTAATGACCATTGGATTAATGGTGTCGGTAATAATAAGCGCGTCATCAGTGTTGATGCTTTTCATCAATTTTTTAATTTGTTTAGCGTATGAAAAATATCTATCGAGACGATGTTTTTTAACTTTTAAATAGTAGTAGTGAATATTATCAATTGTCTTTTCTTCGTAAGGGAGATAATTATCTAAACAAAGTTGTTTTGAGAATGGTCTAAGCGATATGACACTGACATCGTTATTTATTGCTAGTGAGCGTATCATTTTATCGTGAAAATTTTGTTGTGAAGGGTTAGGTGAACTAGACCATCTTTTTAAAAAATTTTGGAAATCTTGTTTATCTATCGCGGTTGTAAAATATAGTATTTTCATTTTTTTAATAATCCCTTAAATCTTTCGTAATGAATACTCGCGGATAGTTCAATCGTGTTTTCTCTCGCGGTATTCAACACATTATTAATATTGATTTTATCGATATTGTCAAGAGCTTTTATCGTTGAAGATTTATCTTTGACTATAAAACCATTGATATTGTTCTTGATTAAATGTTGGGCGGATATAATATTGTTAGAGGCGATAGTAGGAAGGCCGTTAGCAAAAGCTTCATTGATCGTATGACCATATATGTCCTCATTTGAAAGAGTGATATGGAAATCAGTTGATTTAATTATTTCAAATAAATCTTTTTTGGACATGAATGACACGATGATAATATTTCTCATTTTTTCTTGTTTGATATATTCGATATATTCTTCTTTTTCTGGTCCATCTCCAATCAGTAATAAATATTCTTTTCTATCTTTAAATATTTCTAACATCTCAAGAATATTTTTTCTTTTTATAAATTGAGAAAACGCTGATGCGATGACAACATTTTTAGGAAGAGCGTATTTATCTCTAATGATATCTTTTTCTTCTCTAGTTAAAGGTTTAGCAAGAACTTCATTGTCATAGACAGTTGAATAAGGGTAGTGAAAAATGTCTTCTTTTTTTGCACCGTAATGGTATAGATATTCATCTGCTTCAATGCATGGTGAAAAACATTTTAAAGCGTGTTTTATCACATTAGTTTTAATTTTATATTTTATCGGGTTATCTTTTTTTACGATGCCCCCATTAATATAAAAGACATACGGGATATTATGTTTAATCATGTATCTAATGGCAAAAAGTTCTGTAAATGTGGAATAGCCATTCATGATGATTAAATCAAATTCTTTATAGTGTTTTTTTATGTATTTTTTTAATTTAAATGAAAATGAATTTTCTTTACCGACATATCCTTTTTTAAGAAAAATAGTTTTAAATTGAAAAGTTTTTTCATTATAAAACGCGTTTTTGCGGTCAGAATTTTTCATCCTTTCAAAAAAGACTGTCAAATCTATATCGTCATGTTTTGCTAATTCGTTAAATAACGCAACCTTATAAGGTGCGGGATGGTTAAAAACAAAGAGTATTTTCATGCTTTTATTATAATTATTTTAGTCGAAAGAAAACAATTTAATTGAGCAACTGTAAAAAAATTACATATTATATTGTTTTGATGTAAAAAAATTACTATAATAAACATGGAGGTTGATATGTTAGTCAAAATTAAATTTAATAATTTTAAATCTTTTTCTTCAGAAACAGTTATAGATTTAGCGCCGAGTAAAATTGAATATTTAAAGGACGCAAATATATTTAATAATATTTTAAAGGGTTGTGCCTTTTACGGTGCGAATGCATCGGGCAAAACTAACGCACTTAACGCGATAACTTTATTATTGGATTTATTATTTAAAAATTATACAGTTCAAATCGATTTATTTTCTAGATTTACAAAATCTAACACTATGTCTTTTACTTATGTTTTTAAACCAGACGCAAATGTTTATTTAACATATGAAATTGAATTTCATAAAACCAAAGGCATCACAAAAGAATTGTTATATGAAAACGATAAAATGTTATTGAATAGGGTTAATTGTTCCGCAAAATCATATATTACCGAAAACGAAGATTATGACTCTATTGACCCTAACACATTATTTTTAAAGACTATTTATTTCAATACTGGTTTTGTTCTTTATCCATGCTTAAAAAAAGAATTTGATTTTCTTAAAAAATCTATCTATTTTAATCCTATCCGCAGTGTTGTTCCTTTTGTTTCTTTTGATGCTTCGACTAATAGAGAAATATTTCTTCAAACATATTTAGACAAATATGGTGAAAAAGACATTAATGATTTTTTAGAAAGATTTAATTTCTCTTTTAGAATTGAATATACAAAAACTGACGTTGGGAATATAGAATTAATTCCCTTCGCCAATAGGCTTCGTATTAAAAGAAAAAACCTTTCTCCGATACCTTTTTATCTCGAATCACTAGGCAATAAAATTTTATTAAATTTTTTGCCATCATATTTAATGGTTATTAAAAATGGTGGGATACTCGCCGTTGATGAATTTTCTTCTGGATTTCACAATGATTTAGAAGAGTTGCTAGTCAAATATTTTTATGAAAACAGCACCGAATCTCAACTGTTTTTTGTCTCACACTCTACTAATATTTTAAAAACGAGCATTATTAGACCTGATCAAGTATTTGCTGTTGATTTTGATGATAATGGTAGTGTGTTGAACAAGTTTTCATCTAATAGCATGAGGGAATCACAAAACATGGAAAAAATGTATTTGGCTGGTGCTTTTGGCGGAGTCCCTTTATATGAAAGAAATTAAAATAAACAAAAATAAAAGAATAGGCAAGGTCATATATTTTGTAGAAGGAGATGTCACCGAAGTAGAAATTCTATCTCATTTGTTTCATACAATTTTAAATTATGAAGTAGTTTCCTACGACAAACGTATAGATAGAATCATAAAACTTACAAGTAAGACCGATAAATATTCTACAGTTTATTTGATCCCAATGAAATACAGTGCAATTAATAAAATTTTTACAAGTCAAGACTATATCGATGCGATTTACAAAAAAATGAAAGATAACGATTTATTAATTATTAATAGTTTTAAATATTTTATTTTTGATCGCGATAGAAATAATAATAGACCAGGTGCAATTTTAAAAGCTATCGATATATTCAAAAATTCTTTAGACAATGAAACAGAAATAAATGGTCTATTGCTTTTGAGTTATCCAAGTATTGAATCTTTTATATTAATGTCTAAAAACGATAATAGACAATTTTCATGTGGCAAAGAAATTAAACAATATTCTAAAGATAAATACTCAATTAAAGATTTAAAAGAAGATGGGATATTTTTAAATTATAAAAATTTCTCAAAGTTAATATATGAGATTATCAAAAAGGATTTTGGTTATGAAGAATTAGACAATATGGGCACAATTAACAAACAAATATTTGAACACGAAGAAATAAAATATAACAAAACAAAAGTATATGACACTATATCTTTGCTTATTGTGTCTTTTCTAGATTTGGGAATATTAGAAATAATAGAAAACTAATCACAACGAATTGAATAATTTGATTGTTTTACATATATCAATAATAGATTTTAACAATAAAATATTTGATAATTGTAAATATGAATAATGATTTTGATACTTGGAACGATTTTTTTACCTCATTGAAGAAAAAAGATTATATTGTTAGATTACATAATTTTTTAGATGAGGAATATAAAAATTATATTTGTTATCCGCCTAGACAATTATTGTTTAACGCTTTTCGCCTCACCCCTTTAAAAGATGTTAAAGTTGTTATCATTGGGCAAGATCCTTATCCTAATCCTAATCAAGCTATGGGTTTATCTTTTTCAGTTCCAAAAGGGATTCTTCCTCCCCCATCATTAATCAATATATATAAAGAAATTGAACAAGAATTATCTCTTCCTATGGATATGACAAACGGAGACTTAACTTATTTAGCAAAACAAGGTGTGCTATTATTAAACGCTGTTTTGTCAGTTAGAAAACAACAACGACTATCACACAATATCAAAGAGTATAAACTATTTTTTAAAGATGTTTTGACTCTACTTGACAATCTAAATCAACCAATTGTTTTTATGCTTTGGGGTGGGCCTTCTAGAAAGTTAAAAGAATTTCTACATAATCCAAATCATTTAATTTTAGAAGCAACACATCCTTCTCCTTTAGGCGCAAATCAAGGAGGATGGTTTGGATGTGGTCATTTTATCAAAGCAAATGAATATTTAGTTAGCAGTGGTAAAAAAGCCATAATGTGGTCAAATAAATGTGATGAAACATATAAATTACCTTAAACTTATATATTTTCTCTTTTATTAATTTAACAAAGTTAATATAATCTTTTTGGGAGTTAGGCGAACCTGACTGAGAGGATTCTTCTTCGAATCGACCGTACCTGATCTAGGTAATGCTAGCGGAGGGAAGATAAAATTTTAACTGCCCTCCTTTTAAGGAGGATTTTTTATGGAAGCAAGACGCATTAGGTATTTTTTAGGAGGAATTGTTTTTACCTTTTTAATTTTTGGTTTATTTGGACCATTTTTAATTTATAACAGCACTTCACTAACTGCGATTGACGCATTTGTTGAATGTAGTAAAGGTAATATTGGTTATTTTTTATTATTGTTATTACCTTTTATTTTAACATTGTCATTCAGCGTTGTTAGTTTTGCACTTAGAAGTGATAAAGCATCACCATATCCATTATTTATCTTAAGCTTGTTTACAGGTGTGCTTTATTTATTTTGTAATTTATTTTACGCGAATGGTTTGGGAGTTGATCCGGATTTAGTGTTTAATGGCAACTTAAGCATTATATTAGGAGTAGGCTTAATCGTTATAAGTTTATATTTTGTTTCTAAAATATTTGAACAAAATCAATTCACAATCAATGACATTGTTGAAATAGCAGTGTTTGTCAGCTTAGCAATTGTTTTAGACTTATCAATATTTGAAATTAAAGTAGTCGCGAATGGTGGCTCTATAAGTCTTATGATGGTCCCATTAGTGCTTATTTCATTAAGAAAAGGATTTGTCAAAGGATTTATTGCTTGCGGAGTTGTATTTGGTTTACTTAGTTGTTTAATTGACGGATATGGATTTATCACCTACCCTCTCGATTATTTATTAGGCTTTGGCTCGATGGCGTTAGTGGGTTTATTTAGACCACTAATTATGAATAAAGAAGCAAAGATAACTGTAAAAGGAGTATTGTTTCTTTTGTTAGCAATAATCGTCGCCTGTATAGGTAGAACAGCAGCGTCGACTATTTCGGGTATCGTTATTTATGAAACACGATTTGTCGAATCACTCATCTATCAACTTACTTATATGGGCCCAAGTATGATATTGCTCATTGTTTTATCTCTACTTTTATACCGACCAATAATGTTGATGGATATTAAATATTCAAAAAAAGTACAATAATTGTTTAATATCAAAAATATATAATTATTTTTGTCCTCATTTATGGTATATTTAATCGTAAGTGAGGATTTTGCCTATGCTAGAAGAAGATATCAAACAAGAAAAAGAAGTAGTTGAAGAGATTAAAAAAGAAGAAACTACAGAAGAAATTAAAAACGATACACCGAGTGAAGACACGGTGTCTAACGATGAAAAAGTCGATGAAAATCAAGAAGATAATACCTCTCAACAAGATGTAAAAATTATTGAAAAAGCATCGCTTGAAAATGTCGAAGAAGCGAGAAAAAAACTATACGCTCAATATAAGAAAAACAAAATGATTTCCAACATTTTAATGGCGATTGTCGTAGTTATCGTTATTATTTGCTTTATTTTGGTCGCTCAAAAAGAGATGTGGATGAAGATTGTTGGTTACTGTCTTGGTGGGGCGGCAATCGTCGCGATTATCATTTATTATTTCTTTATTAGAAACAAATTTCCTAATGCGACAAGAGAATATATTGAATATGTCAATCAACAATTAAATGGATACTGTTTTGAGTCTAATGATTTCTCAAAAGCTCTATATGATCCACTTGAAAAAATAGATCAATCTGAAGTCATGTCCGATAGAGTATACGAGAATGTTATTAGAACTGGTTCACGTAATGTCGTGGTGGGAGTATATAAAGATAAAAGATTTAAGGTCAGCGATATGGCGGCCTATGTTCCTGGAGAAAAAAATAGACCAAACGCTGCATTTGTTGGTAAATATTTAATTACTTCAAACACTCTTAAATTTGATGGAAGATTTATCATCAATTTTAAAGGATTAAAACCAGTTGATTTACCTTCAGACATTTCTGATTTAACAATCTTAGAACAAGAAGAATCTTATACAATCTATGGGCCTGAAGGCGCAGATTATAAAAAGATACTTACCCCTAAATTTTTATCAAAACTTAAAAATATTAAAATTGAAGATGATTTGTTAAATGTCAATGTTGGGGTGTGGGGAGGACACACCGCAGTTTATTTATCATATACAGATGCGGTTATATCCTTACCTTTTCAAGAACCTTTTAAAAAGAGTGCGACTCAACAATATAGAAATAATTTAATCGACATACTTGAGACTTGTTTAATTATTAATAAATAAAAAAGAGGGCCGAACCTATGGAATATATCGGTCATTGGTTAAATGTTATCAGTTATAAGCACGATGGCACGCTTCATCGTGTGTGGGATCGTGGTTTAGTATTAGAAAACAACGATGATTTTATCGTTGTCGCTTCTAAAAAAGCAAAAGTAATAGAAACTAATGGCAGGAGATGGTTTACAAAAGAGCCCGCGGTCACTATCTTTTCTAAAAAAGAATGGTGGAATGTCATATGTATGATTAAGGATGATGGGATTTGTTATTACTGCAATATTGCTTCCCCGTCTATCATTCACAAAGAAAGCATTTTATATATTGATTATGATTTAGACGCCAAATTATATCCTAATCACAAAGTCATCATTTTAGATGAAAAAGAATATACTCGAAATAAAGATATATATTCATATAGTGAAAAGCTCGATACTGTTTTAAATTACTATATCAAAAGCGTCACCGATATGATGCGTAAGCAAGTATTTCCATTTAATGATTTAAAAATAAAACAGTATTATGAAAAATTTTTATCGATGCTTCCAAATAAAAAAAGTAGAAGGTGAAAATAATGAAAATTAATTTTAATACATCGTCTAATATAGAAACAATGCATCTTGGAGAAAGACTTGCCTATATTTTACCTCTAGGCTCAACAATATGCTTAAAAGGTGATTTAGGCGCGGGGAAGACGACATTAGTAAAAGGAGTGGCCAAAGGACTAAATATCAATGAGACTGTCATCTCACCAACTTTTAATATTATGAAACTTTATTTAAAGGGGAAGATACCACTAGTCCATATCGATGCCTATCGTCTTTTAGATAATGACGCTGATATAGGATTAGATGAATACATAGGTATTGATAATGGTATCACGATGATTGAATGGCCAGATTATATTAATAAATTAATACCTAAAGATGCGATTAATATTACTATTACAAATAAAAAAGACGATGAAAGACTCATTGAAATTGAAAGCGATAATAAAGATTTTATAGATGAGGTAAATAAATTATGAAGCAGTACACCATTCTATTAGATTCAAGCGCAAATATGCTTTCAATCGGTCTTTCTAAAGATAAAGATTTAATCGACACCATAAATTATGAGGCTTGGCAAAGACAATCAGAATATATGGTGAAAGAATTAGATAATTTATTAAAGAAACATAACATTAAAAAAGAAGAAATAAAGGACCTAATAGTGGGGATAGGTCCTGGCTCATATACTGGAGTAAGGATTTCTCTTACTATCGCAAAAGTGATGTCACTCGCACTTAATATACCAATATATCCAATAAGTTCTCTTAGAATACTTTCTTTTATTGATGACAAGACGATTTGTTTAATGAACGCAAGGAGTAATAGGTCGTATATAGGAGTGTATGATAAACATGAAATCATCTTAGAAGACAGAATAATGAATAACGATGATATTTTAACCTATATAAATGAAAATAAAAACTATAAAATCGCTGGCGAATGTAAATATTTAAATCTTGGTGAGAAATGTGAAAATATATTTTTGAGAATGCTTGATTTAAAAGAAACACTAACTATGACCATTAACCCAGATTTAGTTAAGCCTATGTATTTAAAGGATTAAAAGAAAATGAAATTTTTAAATATTGATATAAGACGAATGGAAGACAAAGATTTATCTTCTGTCATGGAGATAGAAAATTTATGTTTCCTCTCCCCTTACAATAAAGACAATATGTTATATGAGATAAATGATAATCCTTATTCTAATCCGTGGGTAATAGAATTATCTTATGAAGGAAAATCTATAATCGCGGGATTTAGTATTTATTGGACGCTTTTTGACACCGCCTCAATCATACAAATCGCCATTCACCCTTCACTACAAAAAAGAAACTTAGGAAGTGCGTTGATGGATGAGATTTATAATGATTGTTTTTCTAAAAAAATTAAATCAATTACCTTAGAAGTGCGGGAAAATAATAAAAATGCGATTAATTTTTATTTAAAACATGGATTTGTAAAAAAGTTGGTAAAACCCCAATATTACACAAATGGGGACAATGCGATTATTATGGAATTGGAGGTGGATCTTAATGGCAAGCATACTAGCAATTGAGTCGAGCTGTGATGAGACTGGCGTGGCAATAATTAAAGATGGAAAGCTTCTTTCTAATGTCGTATCAACGCAAATAGAAGTGCATGCAAAATATGGAGGAGTCATGCCTGAAATTGCCTCTAGATTACATACTGAAAATATAACGATAGTTCTTAGAGAAGCGCTTATTAAAGCAGGGGTGAAATTAGATGAAATAGATGCATTTGCTATTACTCGAGGCCCTGGATTAATCGGGGCGCTTCACGTCGGGATGCAAGCCGCGAAAACACTATCTATGCTATATGAAAAACCACTTATACCTGTCCATCATCTAGCCGGGCATATATACGCTAATGAATTTGATAAACCTTTAACCTACCCACTTTTAGCAGTTGTCGTCAGTGGGGGCAATTCTGAATTCGTATATATGGAAAAAGAACTCGATTTCAAAATTATCGGACACACTAGAGATGATGCGATTGGAGAATGCTACGACAAGGTCGCAAGAGTTCTTGGACTACCATATCCAGGCGGTGTCCCAATTGATAATCTAGCTAAGGAAGGTGAACACACCTATGATTTACCAATTCCTTTAAAAGGTGAAGATACTTTAGATTTATCTTATTCAGGACTTAAAACTAATGTTATTAATCTAGTGCACAACCTCACTCAAAAAGGTGAAGAAATAAATGTAAAAAATATGTGTAAATCTTTTCAAGATGTCGCGATTGGAGAATTGATAAAAAGAACTATTAAAGCGGTGAAAATGTACAAGATTAAAAATATCGTTTTAGCGGGTGGGGTGTCAGCAAATAGTTATTTAAGAGAACAAATTAAAATTGAAATGGATAAATTAGGTGTCAATGTCATTATTCCACCTTTATGGTGCACGACAGATAACGCGTCGATGATTGCAAAAGTGGGGGAAAAATTATATGAAAGAAAAATATTTGCCCTACTGGATATAGGAGTAGATCCAAATTGGGAATTATCTGATTATTTAAATTTTAAATAAATAAAGTCAATTTTTAGATTTTAGATGTATAATTATTACTAATCGAATTTAGAGGTATAAAAATATGGAAGGCATTAAAACAACAGCACAAAAATTATTTATGAGCGTTTCTGACAAATCTTTTGAAGGTAAGATTGTCATGTTGAGCGGTTGGGTGAGAACTAACCGCGACAATGGTTCAATTGGTTTTATTGAATTAAACGATGGTTCGTGTTTTAAAAATATTCAACTTGTTTATACTTCCTCTAATGATTTTATTAAATTGCTCTCTTCTGTTAGAACTGGTGCGTGTTTAAGCGTCAGCGGTGAAGTCGTATACACTCCACAAGGAAAACAACCGTTAGAAATTAAAATTAAAGAAGCCAAATTAGAAGGAGATATCCTAGACGATTATCCTCTTCAAAAGAAAAAACATACCTTTGAATTTTTAAGAGATATTGCTCATCTAAGACCAAGAGCAAATACTTTTAATGCTTTATTTCGTGTTAGAAATGTCCTTACGATGGCTATTCATCATTTTTTTCAAGACCACGATTTCATGTATGTTCACACCCCTATTATAACCACTAATGATGGTGAAGGGGCTGGGAATGTTTTTGATGTAGTGACTCACGACCAAAAAGATGAAAATGCATTTTATGGGAGAAAAGTTAATTTGACAGTTACTGGTCAACTTCATGTCGAGCCATTTGCTCTTGCATTTAGAAATGTTTATACATTTGGCCCTGTCTTTAGAGCGGAGCATTCTAACACCGTGAGACATGCTTCTGAATTTTGGATGATTGAGCCCGAGATGGCGTTTACTGATTTAGATGGGAATATGGATGTCATCGAGCAGTGTGTCAAATACTGCATAAAAACTCTATTTGATAAATGCCCTGATGAAATGGAATTCTTTAACACAATGATCGATAAAACATTGATTGAAAGATTAAAGCATGTCTATAACAGCGATTTTCAAAGAATGACTTATACGAGAGCAATTGAGATTTTAACAAAAGCAGTGGAGGATGGACATAAATTTGAAAACTGCGACATTAAATGGGGCATGGATTTACTTTCAGAACACGAAAGATACATTACTGAACAAGTAGTAAAAGGCCCGGTGTTTTTAATTGATTATCCAAAAGAAATTAAAGCGTTTTATATGAAAGAAAACGACGATGGGAAAACGGTGGCCGCATGCGACTTACTCGTCCCGGCAGTCGGTGAATTAGTCGGTGGCTCTCAAAGAGAAGAAAGATATGATGTCTTAGCAAATAAGATGGAAAAAATGGGCATTAAAGATGAATTAGATTGGTATTTAGATACTAGACGTTATGGAGGATGTGTCCATTCTGGATTCGGTATTGGTTTTGATCGTCTTTTGATGTATGTCACAGGCATGCAAAATATTCGTGATGTTCAACCTTACCCAAGAACATCAAATACGATAAAATATTAATTGGATATGAAAAAGAACAAAGTCGTCAACACTCAAGAGGAATTAAATAGAAGAAAAAAATCGCGATTTCGTATCATGTGGTTATTAGTCGCGATTGATTTTGCTTTAGTAGTTTATTTGGTCGTTGAACTATTTATCGTATTCTTAAAATAAGTTAATTATTATTGTTATTTTGACCTCCACCTAGTGGGGGTCTTTCTATATAGTTTTGTTGTTCATTTTGACTAGCGTTTTGCGTTTGTTCGTTTTGTTTATTGTTGACCATATTAGTCGCCACACCGCCCATAAGACCTAAAAGTTGATTATTGATATCGTTTTGATTATATCCTTCAAGACTTTTTTCAAAAATAGACTGACTTAGTCTTCTTAAACGAAAACTTCTTGCAATTAAACATTGGATAACTATCAAATACCAAACTGCCCCAACTAAAAATGTCGGCACGAATAAATACGAGCCAATGGCCTCAACTTCAAATGTCGGTTCATGTATCAGTGGAGGCCAATTCGCGATGATATTAATACCAAACCACTCGACATAAATATCAGGGTCATTAAAGTCCCAAATATATAAAATTGTCCCTATTCCAGTTTTGTGATAATCGAATATATTATAATTAAAATCCATGCGGATCAGGCATGTAATTAATAAAATTATAAAGGAAATTACAATTAAAAGAAGTGGTATCCACGCTTGTTTATAAAAATATCTAAAGTTCTTTTTTCTCCCATATTTTAATAGATGTTTTCTATCAGTTATGACTCTAGTGACAACCGCGTCGTGCACAAGTGTATCCATCTTTTTACCTTGCCATTTCATCACTTTAGTTATCCACATACCAATAAAACCGATGAGGACAAACACTAATATTAAAATTAATAAGAGGGCAAAAATTAATCTCTTATCATTTTCTGATAATTGAATAAGAATAGTATTCATTATTTTTTGCCTCCTTTATCATTAGTTTTAAAAGATGATATTGATACTCCTGATGTATCTTCTTCCTCGTTATCAATATAATCATCGTCTTGAATAAAACGACCTTGTTTAGGTTCATAAAAAGAAGATGGTGACTCTATTGGTTTAATTTCTTTTACTTCTTCTATTTTTTCTTCTATTTTAATTTCATCTTTTGGCGGTTCTTTAGGCGTGTGTTCGTGACGAGATAACGATATAGTTTCTACCCCATCTTCATCGATTGTTGAATTGTCACTTATTAATTTAACGTCGTTATTTTCTATGAGCGGTGGTTCAACTATTTCATTATCTATTGCACTAGCTTTTTGTATTAATTGTTGAGCGCTTGTCAAACTATTTAAATCATTTGGGTTAACGATAAATATATTGTTTGTCGTCGTGTTTGTCGTCGTATTTTGTTTGATAGGGTTTAATTGATTTTGAATCATTTGCTGGGCGGCATTTTTACTCGCGTCTAAAATAGCCTTTGCTTTTATATCTTCATCTAAGCCACTATAAATTGATTTGCCTTTAAAAAATAATATGACATTTTTAAAAAATAATATGATGAGTATTATTAAACCAAATACTGCATAGACCGCTAAGATGAGCAAAATAAAAGGTAGAAACAAGACATAGAGAATACCTTTACCAAAACTTTTAAAAAATCCCGCCATACAACCTCTTAATAAAGCACAACAATTATATCATAAAAGAGTTTACTCACTCTTTATTTTTTCCCTCTTTTTCTTTTCAAATTTATATATATCAAAAATGAATCCAACCAACGCTAGTAAAATAAAAATAATAGATATAAGTAGATAGTTAATTGGTGATGCGACTAACTTATAAAGCGAAGCGTAAACTAATACACCGATAAACCCAACAATAGGTAGGCAAATCCAAACGACCTTATTCCCATTTGCGATGGAATTAGTGATGATAAATATAGCAAAATAAGTAAGTATCATCATGAATAAAAAAGCGATAGGCCCGTTAAAAAAAGCAAAAACTAAAACACAAATTGATGATAGTAATAAAGCGATATAACTAGACCATAAATACAAAGAATGATCTTTAAATTGATAATTAAATTTTGGTAGTTCTTCTTTAATCACTATGTAAGAGAAGGAAGATTGCACTAAAGATAAAAAGAATATAAAACTAGGTATCAAATATGATAAATATATAAAATTATTTACTCCAAAAGCACTAGAAAAGACATTTACGATATCGATGCCAGTTAAAAATTTTGTTATTGGCATCATTAGGTAAGTGAACATCAACTGTATGATACTAGACGCAAATATAACCCAAAGAGAATGGATTTTATAAATTATCATTATTCCAAATAAAAAGCCTGAAATAATTGAAGGGATAACATAAAAAAGAGTGTCACTTATATTCCAAAATGTGACGAGCATACAAAGCCCGACAGTGCTAAAAGCATAAATTGGAAAATATCTTTTTTTGCAAAAAAGAGTAACTATCGTACTCGTTAATGGCAAGACAAAAATTATTAAAAACATCAATACTGGGACAAAAGTCGTCATTAAAACAAATACGACATTTATCGCCGCCATAACGGCCATATAAGTAATATTTTGTATAAGTGTTTCTTTCTTTTTAAAGATAGACATAAAATTATTTTACCAAATCTTAATTTTTTTCCATATATATATAATGTATGAGGAAATTAATTTTTTTACCTTTATTATTTAGTCTTTGTTCTTGCGTTTCATTTGATTATGACACTGATAGACAAATAAAAGAATTTACTTATTTTGATGTAGAAGAAAAACATATTTCTTGGGAGGAATTATATTCAATTAATGAAATAAATTATTTTGTCTACATCTATCAAATTAATTGTCTACACTGTAATGAAATTAAACAAGATATTTTGACAATTTCTTTAAGTAATTTACTACCTATTTATTTTATTCATTATGACGATAGCGTACCGCTTTGTGGAACGGATAGTGGAGCTTGTATATACGGCACCCCGACATTACTTAAAATATCTAATTATGAAATAACAAAAAAAGCGACAGGAAGTGAGGAAGTGAAAAAGACACTCATTTTTGAATTAGGAGAGCACTTTAAAAATATTTTATTCAAAATTATAAATATCGCTTTATAATAAAAGCAAGGAGAGTCTTTATATGAAATTGAAAAAGATTATTCACAACGTAGCGTTTTATGTGTTTATCGCTGCAGTTTTACTTTGGTTTATTGCCATACTTCTACCACAGGTTGTCGTAGAGACAGGCACCACTCCAACAAAAACATATATTTTCCAATTGATTGGAGGCGTGGACATCGCATCCTCAACAGTTACCCTCGACTACCTACCTGCAATTTTAATTTTATCTTTTTATGTCGTCGGTGTAATTTTAATGTTCTTCAATAAGCGTATGGTTAAAGCTATTGGATGTGGTATGCAAGCGATTGGATTTGCTTTCTTTACCATGATTAATGACACGGTCGATACACTTGTTTTAAGTGGAGCGACTAGTGGGGCAAATGTCGACGCAGGTGGATTTGAATTTGTCTACGCGATGGTTATTATTTTATTTGTTTTCTCATTAATCGGTTTTGTTTTTGGTCTTTTTGAAGAAAAAATCAATTATGAAAAATTATCTTCTGCGATTGCAAGTGAAGATGATAGAAGAGCGGCAACGCTAAAAAAATTATATGAAGAAGGAGCAATTACTAAAGAAGAATACGTTTCAAAAATGTTAGGAGAAACTGAAAATGAAAAAGAGTAGTGCGATAGTTTTTATCATCAGCATCGCTGTTGTTTCTGCTTTAGTAATGTGCATCTTTATTTTCCCTATTTTTGATTATCAAACAATATCAACTGTCCCGCCAGTCGATACAACTTTAAGAGAATATTTTGGCCTAGATTATATGACAGTATTCTGGTTATTTATCGTCTCTTTATTCGGCCTTACTCTCGCTTTTATCAGCGAGAAAAAAGTTGTAAGTGCGATTGGAATCGGATTACTTATGATAAGTGCCGCCTACTTTATTTATTTAGGTGTAGATATTATTAAATTTGTCGTCGAACAAAACAATGTGGCAAATGATTCTGGTGCTTCCATGAATAATCCTTACATGGTTCAAAGTGGCACATATGTTATGTTAGTTTACTCCGTCGTCGCGATTGGTTTAGCAATTTATAATTTAATTAATAATTTCTTTTTAACAAAAGTAGAAAAATAGTTGCGATAATGTTTTAATATATTGTAAAGACAATATATGGACTTATCAAAATTATTAAACAAACAACAATTAGAGGCGGTTACAACAAACAATCAAAGAGTTAGAGTCGTCGCAGGTGCAGGGAGCGGAAAGACTCGTGTTTTGACTTATCGAATCGCTTATTTAATTAAAGAAAAAAATGTAGAGCCAGAACACATTTTAGCAATTACTTTTACTAATAAAGTTGCGGGTGAAATGAAAGATAGAGTTGTCAAGCTAGTCCCCGAGGCTGCTAATAGACTTCTCATTCGAACATTTCACTCTTTTTGTGCTTATTTTTTAAGACATGAAATATATGTTTTAAATTATCCTTTATCATTTACTATCTACGACGAAGAAGACCAAACGAAATTAATTAAAGATATCGTCGCATCTAAAGGGATGAAAAGAAATGATCCGATGGTTAAAAAAAGCATTTCCTTCATAGGCAAAATGAAGCAACTTGGAAAATACCCAGACGACATAATTGATAAAGATTTAGTAAACAGCGAAGATAAAGAATGTAAACAAATATATGAATTATATGAAGTAGAGAAATCGAGGATGTATGGTTTAGATTTTGATGATTTATTGTTAAAAACCAATCAAATCCTTGATGATTTTCCTCAAATTAGAGCAAAATGGCAAAATAGAATCAAATATATTTTAATCGATGAATTTCAAGACACTAACGATGAAGAATATAAATTAATAAAACACCTTTCTACGATAGACACTAATTTGTATGTCGTTGGTGATCCTGATCAAACCATATACACTTGGAGAGGGGCAAATCAAAATATTATTTTAAATATCGATAAAGATTTTAAAGGCTTTGTTTCAATTATTTTAAATAGAAATTATCGTTCGACACAGACGATATTGACCGCGGCAAACAGGTTGATTGTTCACAATAAATTACGTGTGCCTAAAGAATTATTTACGGTCAATAATCTTGGAGAACCTATAAGTGTTAGATGTCTTGGCTCTTCAAGAGCGGAAGCTAAGTGGGTAGCAAAAGAAATTAAATTATTACACGATAAAAATGAATATCGATACAAAGATATCGTCATGCTATATCGTTCTAGTTATATAACATTAGAATTTGAACAAGAATTAACCGCGCTTAATATACCTTACCGCATTTATGGTGGTCTTAAATTCTATCAAAGAAAAGAAGTTAAGGATGTCATTGCTTATTTTAACTGCTTGGTTAATCATTTGGATGATATTTCTTTTGAAAGAATAATCAACGTTCCTAAAAGAAAAATAGGCGAGCAAACTGTTTTAAATATTAAAGCAGAAGCGAAGCTAGCAGATAAATCGCTCTATGATTATTTAAATGATATTGATATTGAAAAAGATAATACTAATATTTCTAGTTCTATCTTAAATAGACTTAAAATTTTAATTTTTAGTTTAAATAACACAAAAGAAAAGTTAAAAACTGATGTAAAAGAATATCCAAAAATTTTTGAAGATTTAATTAAAGATATTGGATATTTAGAATATTTAGCAAAAGAAGATGATGGGGATGATAGGATAGATAACGTCAAAGCTTTATTTGTAGATGTTAGAACTTTCTTTATCAATAATCCTGATTCTTCTCTTGAAGAGTATTTGCAAAATATTGCTCTTTTATCCGCTCAAGATGAGATGGTAGGAGGGGACGCACTGACACTTATGACTGTCCATACAGCCAAAGGACTTGAATACCCGGTTGTATTTCTAGTTAGATTTAATGAAGGAGTTTTTCCTCACATCCGTTCTTTGGCGGAAATCGGCTTTAACGGCATGGAAGAAGAAAGACGTCTCGCTTATGTTGCTTATACAAGAGCAAAAGAAAAATTATATATTACTTGTTCTAGTGGATTTTCTCCAATTGCTGGTGGTAATTTAATACCTTCTATGTTTATTAAAGAAAGTGGCCTATCACCTATAAAAGAAGAATATAATAACTATTCATCTTTCGGTGGGAGAAAAACTAAATCGTATCATTTTGATGACTTTAATAATGATGAAAAATATTTTTCTCAAGATGTACCAATCGACCAAGATTTTTCTTCATATTCAAATAATGGAATTATATGGAGTGTTGGAGATAAAGCCTTTCATAACAAATTCGGTGAAGGGGTAGTTAAAGAAATTTATGATGATGGGACTATATTGATTGATTTTAAAGAACAAGGAGAAAAAACTTTGTTAGCCTCTCACCCAACACTATCTAAAGGAGGAAAGAAATAGTGGAAGATATAAAACAAAGAATTGAACAATTAAGAGAATTGTTAGAAAAATATAATTATGAATATTATGTGGAAGACAATCCTTCAGTAAGCGACGCCGAATATGATAGGTTAATGCAAGAATTAATTAGATTAGAAGACGCTAATCCGGAATTTAAATCGCCTCTTTCCCCTTCACAGAGAGTAGGAGGAATGGTACAGGATGAATTTAAAAAAATAACTCATAAAAGAAATATGCTTTCTCTTGCCAATGCATTTAATGAAGATGATTTAAGAGATTTTGATAGAAAAGTTAGAGAGATAATTAAAGAAGATAAAGTCCGCTATATGGCGGAGATGAAAATAGATGGTCTAGGCATGTCGCTTTTATATAGAAATAATTTGATATACGCAGCGACTAGAGGAGACGGTGTGGTAGGAGAGGATGTCACATCTAATGTCATAACAATTAAATCAATTCCAACTCACATCAATGAAGAAGACGAACTTGAAGTTAGAGGTGAAGTCTTCATGCCTAAAGCAAGTTTAAATAAATTAAATGAAATTAGAAAAGAAAACAACGAGCCATTATTTGCTAACGCAAGAAATGCGGCGGCTGGGTCAATCCGTCAACTCGATAGCTCTATCGCCGCTAGTAGAAATCTCGATGCTTTCTGGTATTATTTTGTCAACGCAAAAGACTTCAATATTCGTTATCATTCCGATGCGTTAAATAAACTCGATGAACTAGGATTTAAAACAAATAAGGAGAGAAGGCTATGCAATGGCATCGATGAAGTTTTAACTTACATTGATGAATATACAAAAAAGAGACAATCACTTAAATACGACATTGATGGCATCGTTATTAAAGTCGACGACATGTCTTTATACGACAAACTTGGATATACCTCTAAAACGCCTAGGTGGGCTATCGCTTATAAATTTCCACCAGAAGAAGTGCAAACTAAATTGCTCGATATTATCTTTACTGTCGGAAGGACTGGTAAGATTACCCCTAATGCTGTATTAAAACCTGTTAGAGTTGCTGGTTCACTCGTCCAAAGAGCAACATTACACAATGAAGATTTTATCATCGATAAAGGACTTATGATTGGAGACATCGTCGTTTTAAGAAAAGCAGGCGATGTCATACCAGAAGTAGTTAGATCAATAAAAGAAAAAAGAACAGGGGAAGAAAGACCATTTGTCATGATAGAAAATTGCCCGGTGTGTGGTGCCCCTTTAAGTAAAGTTGACGCGATGCATTTTTGTACAAACCCCATGTGCTTAGCTAGACAAATAGAATCAATAATACATTTTGCTTCACGCGATGCGATGGATATTGAAGGCATGGGTGAAAAGGTTGTAGAACAATTTTTTAATCAAGGCTTTTTCCACAATATAGCGGAGATTTACACACTTTTTAATTTTAGAGAACAAGTTATTGAACTTGATGGTTGGCAGTCTAAATCAATCGATAATCTTTTAAATGCGATTGAAAAGAGTAAATCTAATTCGATGGAAAAACTTCTTTTTGGTCTAGGGATAAAAGAGGTTGGAGAAAAGATGGCAAAAACTTTATCCCGAAAATACTTAAATCTAGAAAATCTTATGAATGCGAGCGAAGAAGAACTTTTATCCATTCCAGATGTCGGACCAGTTTTGGCAAAATCTTTAACTGACTATTTTAAAGATGAAAATAATTTAAATTTAATTTATCAATTAAAAGCTCTTGGACTTAATTTTTCATATTTAGGTTCAACTTCTCAGTCTGCTTCATCATATTTTTCTGGTAAGACAGTCGTATTGACTGGTACTTTATCAAATTATGGGAGAAAGCAGGCGAGTGAAATTTTAGAAAATTTAGGGGCGAAAGTTACCGGCTCTGTATCAAAAGCGACTGATGTAGTCATCGCAGGTGTGGAGGCTGGTTCTAAATTAGATAAGGCGCGTCAACTCAACATCACCGTTTTAAATGAAGATGAATTTATCGCCCTTATCAAATAACCTACTCAAATAAATATATTTTTATAAAAAATATAATTATGCTATCATAAATGAGCATTTATAAGGTGGAAAGAATGAAAAAAGTAACATTAGATGTTTTAAAAGAATCCGCTCATAAACTTTTATTTGATATGAGCGAGGAAGAATACCAAACTCTCTTAGAGGAATTTGGCATCATCGTCGAGCAGATGGAAATAATTTCAACAATAGAAGGAATAGATTCAATAGAGCCTATGACTTTTCCTTTCGATTGTTCAACTTCATATTTAAGAGAAGATGTTCCTTCTACTCCTCTCACTCAAGAAGAAGCGCTTAAAAACGCACACGATGTAGTAGAAGGACAAATTAGACTTCCAAAGGTGGTTGGTTAATATGAAAATAATGACGATAGAAGAACTCCATCAAGCTTATGTCGATAAAAAAATAACGCCACTTGAGGTGGTCAAAGATGCGATTGAAAGAATGAAGCATGACAACAATAATGCTTATGAAATTATATTAAAACAGCAAGCGATAGAAGAAGCTTCAAAATTAAAAGAAGTTGAAGTTGATAATTTATTATGGGGTATACCTTACGTATTAAAAGATAATTTTTCAACTAAAGATATTCCTACAAGTGCATCATCTCACATTTTAGATGGATATATCCCAGTTTATGATAGCGAGGTTTATCTAAGACTTAAAAATAAACATGCGATTATGTTAGGTAAAACTACACTAGATGAACTTGCCATGGGAGGTACTGGCACGACTGGTAGAAAAGGTAAAACATTTAACCCATACGATAAATCACATAAACACATGATAGGTGGTTCATCTTGTGGAAGTGCAGCAAGTGTGGCAAGTGGTGACGCGATTTTTTCCATCGGATCAGATACTGGTGACAGCGTGAGAAAACCAGCCTCATACGCTGGATTAGTTGGATTTAAACCATCTTGGGGAAGAATATCTCGTTTTGGTTTATTTCCTTTTGCCCCTTCGTTAGATCATGTTGCCTATTTTACTAGATGCGTAAGTGACGTGGCAATATTATTGTCTACTTTAGAAGGAAGAGATGAAAAAGACTCAACTTCATCCACTAGAAGTGGTGATGAGTATTATAAAAAACTTAGTGGCGACATAAAAGGATACAATATCGCCGTTTTAAAACCAATATTTGACAGTATCGATAACAATACTGTTAAAGAAACATTTTTAAAAACTATCGATATGCTTAAATCCCTTGGGGCAAATGTTGATTTTATCGATTTTGATGAAAAATTATTAAGAGCTATCTATCCGACTTACATCGTCATTTCATGCGCAGAAGCGACGAGCAACAACGCCAATTTGGATGGAATTAAATTTGGACCTCGTTATGAAGGCGACACTTATGAAGAAGTGATGATGAATGCTAGAACTAAAGGATTTTCTGAATTGATTAGAAGACGATTTGTCATCGGTAGTTATTCACTTTTAAGAGAAAATCAAGAAGAATTGTTCTTACGCGCGCAAAAATGTCGAAGATTAATTACAGATAAAATTAATGAAATTTTAGAAAAATATGATTTTATTTATTTACCAGCGTCTCCAACTGGTGCACCTCTATTTGATGAAGCGAGCGATAAATTATCTGACAAATATTTAATTGCTGACAATCATTTAGCAATTGGTAATTTTGCTGGTTTACCATCTATTACCTTACCGATAGGTTTTGATAGTGGACTACCTTTTGGTGGTAATTTTACTGGTCGCACTTTTGAGGAATTAAAAGTATTAAATGTCGCGAAAGCATTAGAAGATAAAACTGGGTATTACAATCTATACGCAAAGGAGGGGGAATAATTATGAATTATGAAGCAGTAATTGGACTTGAAATTCACGTTGAAATGAAAACTAAATCAAAAATGTTTTCATCTGCCCCTGTTACTTTTGGTTTAGAACCTAATACTGAGACAGTTCCTCTCGATTTAGCTTTTCCTGGCACGATGCCGACAGTCAATAAACAAGCAGTTATAAATGCGATAAGAGTAAGCCACGCCCTCCATATGGATATTGATAATGAACTATGGTTTGATAGAAAAAATTACTTTTATAGCGACCTTCCAAAAGGATATCAAATTACTCAACAGCACCGCCCAATTGGCAAAAATGGTTATTTAATAGTAAACGTTAAGGGAAGTGAAAAGAAAATAAGAATAGAAAGACTCCACATGGAAGAAGATACTTGTAAACAACTTCATTCATTTGATTGCACACTCCTCGATTACAATCGTGCGGGGGTACCTTTGATTGAAATAGTGTCCATGCCAGATATAAGAAGTGGAGAAGAAGCAGCAAAATACGTTGAAGAAATTAGATCTATCGTTTCTTTTTTAGATGTCAGCGATGGAAAGATGGAAGAAGGCTCACTAAGATGTGATGTCAATATTTCAGTTAGACCAGTTGGTTATGATGGATTTGGCACGAAAGTTGAAATTAAAAATTTAAATAGCATCGCCAACGTCCAAAAAGCAATCGACTTTGAATATCGTAGACAAATTGAATTAATTGAAAGCGGGGGACAAGTTCAACAAGAAACGAGAAGATTTGATGAAGGTAGTAAAATGACTGTGCTCATGAGAGTTAAAACTGACGCGGTCGATTATAAATATTTTATCGAACCAAACATCACCCCAATTAAACTGTCTGATGAATTTATTAAAAATGCGATAGACACTAGTAACGAATTAGCCCAGTCAAAATTAAAAAGATATAAACAAAAAGGATTAAATGACGTCGACGCGTCGATATTAATTGCAAATAAAGATATATCAAATTATTTTGATGAAGCAACTAAGGACGGCGCATCCTTTAAAATAGTTTCTAACTGGGTTATAGGTGATATTCAATCTGTATTAAATAAAAACAATATGAGTATTAACGATTTTCCAATTAAACCAAGTTCATTATCTAAATTAGTCAAACTAATTGAAAGTGGTAAACTTCAAAACAAACAAGCAAGAGAAATATTTAATAAACTTTTAGAAAATCCTCTTTTAGATATTGATGAATTGTCTAAATCGGTAAATAAAGACATTATAGGTGATGAAGATGTTTTAATAGGAATCATCAACCAAATATTAGATGAAAATCCTTCTTCGGTTACTGAGTATAAAAATGGTCGTGATAGAATGATCGGGTTTTTCATGGGACAACTCATGAAGAAAACAGGTGGAAAAGTGAATCCAGGAGTGGCAAATAAACTCCTTTTAGAAGAACTAAAAAGGAGATAGATTTGATGAAAACAATATTAGTAACTGGCGGAACAGGTTACATTGGCTCTCACACTGTCGTTAGTTTAATTGAAAACAATTATGAAGTTATAATTGTCGACAATTTATCTAATTCAAAGTTAGAAGTGCTTAATCGCATTGAGAAAATAACAGGCAAAAAACCTGTATTTTATCAAATATCTGTGCAAAACAAAGATGAAATGCGTCAAATATTTGAAAAATATCACATAGATGCGATTATCCATTTTGCCGGACTTAAAAGTGTGAAAGAAAGTGTAGAAAAACCTGACTTATATTTTTCTAACAATGTAGGCTCTAGCAAAGTATTGCTTGAGTTAATGGATGAATATAATGTCAAAAATTTAGTTTTCTCTTCAAGCGCGACTGTTTATGGTGTACCTAAAAGAGTGCCTTTATATGAAGATGATCCTATTGGAGGGTGCACTAACCCATACGGACAGACTAAAGTTGATATTGAGATTTTACTAAATGAATATTATAAGACACATAAAGACTCTAACATCGCAATATTAAGATATTTTAATCCAATAGGCGCGCATAGCAGTGGATTAATTGGTGAGGATCCTCAAGGTGTACCAAATAATTTAATGCCGTACATCACCCAAGTTGCGGTGGGTAGACTACCTTATCTAAATATTAATGGTAACGATTATAAGACAGTTGATGGGACGGGTGTAAGAGATTATATCCATGTCGTGGATTTAGCTAGTGGACACTTATCCGCACTTAAAAAGTTAGAAGAAAAACCAGGATTAGTTATTTATAATTTAGGGACTGGCAAAGGAACTTCTGTCCTCGAATTAGTTCACGCTTTTGAAAAAGCAAATAAAATTAAAATACCATATGTAATTGCCCCTAGACGTCCAGGTGATGTCGATGAAAATTACGCAAATTGTGATAAAGCGTGGAAAGAAATGGGCTGGAAAGCTAAACTAGATATAGTAGATGCCTGTCGAGATTCGTGGAGATGGCAGTCAAAAAATCCAAACGGATATGATAAATAAAGGAGATATGTATTATGAATAAGAGTGAAAAAATTTATGTCGATACAAAGCACGGTAGAGTATATGGGCAAGCGTGGACAGTAGATGAGAGTATCGCCAATGTGGTGATAATGGAAGGAATGGAAGAACATTGTTTACGTTATAATGATTTTGCTGCCTTTTTAAACAAACATAAATTCAATGTTTATGCACTTGATAACTTCGGGCAAGGATTTAATGTTTTGCCTGATTATTCTAATTTAGGTATCGTTCCTAAATCAGCGTTTAGAAAACAAGTACAAGCAGTCGATGTATTGGTTAATAAGCTTAGAGTGTCAGCCCGCCCAACATTTATTTTTTCTCACAGCATGGGCTCACTTTTATGCCAAGACTATATACAAAGATACACGGAACACGTTTCTAAAGTAGTGTTATGCGGTTCGATGGCAAAGAATTATCTAACACCACTTGGATATGCACTCGCAAGACTTATCGTCACAAAAAGAAATAGAAATAAAAAAGCTAAGCTTTTAAATAAATTAATTTTTGGTGGATTTAATAAAAAAATAGAAAAACTAAAAACTCCATTTGATTGGATTTCATACAATGAAGAAAATGTTCAAAATTATATTAATGATCCTTTGTGTGGATATGGACCAACCAATGGTTTTTGTCTCGAACTATTAAAAGGTGTCAACCGCCTCCACAAAAAGAAATTCTTAACTAAAATTAGAAAAGATTTAGATATATTCATCATTTCAGGGAGTGATGATCCAGTGTCACGTTATGGGAAAGATGTTTTAAGATTAGAAAACATGTATAAGAAATTAGGCATAAATAATGTGACATCAAGAGTATACGACAACATGCGACACGAAGTTCTTTTAGAAGACCAAAAAGAAGTTGTTTATGAAGATATTTTAAATTTCTTCCTCCAAGATTTAGAACATAAAAACGTTGTATGATTTAATAAGCATATTTATTTATGCTTAATGACCTCCTAGCGTAATGGATAACGCAATCGCCTCCTAAGCGATAGATTTCGAGTTCGACCCTCGAGGAGGTCGCCATTTCTGAATATTTTAATGCTCGAGTACAGTTAATATTAAACTTCAAAACACCTATTTTTACATATGTATTATTATGCTTGAGTACAGCAACAAAAAAGAGCTGTTCAGAACCATATTAGGTCAAGAACAGCTCCTAACATCTATTCTATTGATTCTTTAAGTTTTAAGGCTTTTTCTTCTGCTATCTTCTTTCTTATATTTTCTTGTGTCGATGGTATTTCATATGAATTATGAATAATTCTATCCATTATTGAATCCGCGTGATTGCCTCCTCCTAATCTTTCATGCCATTCATCACTAGAGAACTGCGAGATTATGATAGTAGGGTTGCTGTCGTATCTCATTTCAAATAACTCATATAAGAACTTAACTTCTTTGGGTTCGGCTTTAAAAAATAACCATTCATCTAAGATGAGGACTTCATATCTACATAACTTTCTTAAATACATCTTATATAACTTATGGTTAGGTGATAGTTCATCGATCTTTTTAGCTAGAAGTGTGCATCTAATATAAAGGGTTTTAAACTTATTTTTACACGCTTCTTTTCCTAAAGCACATCCTAAATAGGTTTTTCCGCTTCCAGTCGGACCAGTAATTATTAAATTAGTTGCTGAATCAATAAAGCGCATTCTACTTAAATTAACGATTAAACTTTTATCAAAGCGTCTATTCGTATAATCAATATCTTCTATGGATGCTTCTTTATATTTAAAATTAGCCCCATTAATTAATTTAGTTATTAATTTAGTTTCTTTAATCGTGATTAGATTTTCTAATAATATTTCAATTCTTTCTTCGAATGATTTATCAATATATAACATTGAATGATATTCTTGATCCTCAATGCAATTTAATAAATCTCCCATTTCTAAAAATTGTAATTTCTTTTTTATTTCTTGTTTCATTAGTTATTATTTCCTTTCTTATAATAAGAGGCACCTCTTGTATGAGACGATTTAACCTCCCTTTTCGCGTGTTTCCCTCGATAATATTTTAAAAGTTCAACAATATGCTCATACCTTGGTAAAGCATAACTTTTTAAAGCATTTTGCGAGGCTTTTTCTAATTCTTCGCTGGAATTTTATGTCTTAACTCAACAATTGGTATCGTCGCATTTAGAGCCTGCTCTTTAACTTTAGTTTAATCAAATAATTTATTGATAATAGTTAGAGTGTTATAACCGATTTTTCTAGCGATATTCATCACCTTATCAAAATCACAAGGGATAAATTCTTTTTCTTTTGGAAGATGATTTTTATTGGTTTGAAATTCGTTTTTCGATAAATCAGATATAAGAGCGTGTCTAGCTATTTCTTGTTTATTAAAAAATATTTTCATCTCATCTTGGATGATTTTTATGTCTACTTTTTCACCAATATATTGGTAAGGGACAGAATACCAGTTGTTTTTATAATAAACATGAGAATTAAAAGCAACTTTATGGTTATATGCCCAAGAACAAACTTCATACTTAACAAGAGGAAGCGGGTTCATAAATGGCTTTTCTTCCATTTCATAAATTGTATTTCTTGAACCATTTCTTTTTTGAAACTTCATATTATTGAATTCTTCTAAAGCGATTCTTATCGCCTTATTTAAAGATTTTAAAGAATAAAACTTTTCGTTGCGAAGCTTAGCGATAATCTTGGTGGCGATTTTACCAACACTTCCTTCAACAGATGCTTTTTCTTTGGGCTTTCTAACATTTGTCGGAAGTATAGCGGTATTATAATATTCAGCAAAAGTTAGATATTCTTCATTTAAAATTACTTCTCCTTTTAAGGGGTGACTAGTAACTGCCGTCTTTAAATTATCACATACCATTTTCAAAGGAACTCCGTTAAAGTAATGGAGCATATTAACATTGCATCTTATCCAATTTTCTTCATCCATTTTTGTAGTAGCTTCGACATAGGTTTTTTTGGCTATAAGGTAAAGTTGCAACAAATAAATAGGCAACTCTTTTAGTTTGATTAAAACCATCATAAAAATACATCGTAGGACCAGACCAATCTACTTCAATTATTTCTCCTGGTTTTCTCTTAATGTGATTAGTGAATGATATTTTAACTCGGTACTTTCTGTACAATAGACAAAAAGTTGGGTAAGAGCAATATTCTTTTCCTTTAGCCTTACAACTAAACACATATTCTTCCCAAAGAAGCAACATCGTAACCCCTACTTTCTTTAATTGTAGACAGGATCAATAGGAACATAATTAGTCTTTCTTTTAAAAGTATTTGGATAAAAGACCTCATATATCTCTTCATCCGTCATCTTCCTCACCTCCTCTATTGGTAAATTAAGTTCAAGATTTTTGTTTCTGATCTTGATAACAGTGACTCTTGATACCTTTAAAGCATCAGCAATTTGACTATTGCTTTGTTTAGCAAAAATCAGTTCAAGAATTGGTTTGACTTTAACTTTTCTATACATAAAAAAATTCCTTTCCGATGGAGTTATAACCATCTACAAGGATTAATATATTTATTAATATAAAAAGAAAAAAGAAATAACTGTACTCAAGCATAATAATACATATGTAAAAATAGGTGTTTTGAAGTTTAATATTAACTGTACTCAAGCATTAAAATATTCAGAGCGCTCGACAAGTGGATAGATTTTCCTTCCATTGACTATGTTATGGAGGTCATTAGAAAGGAATATATGGCTGGAACAACAGTGACTATTTTTCTTATTGGTGAACATTCCTCCGAAAAAGAAGGTAACGATAATTTTGAGCGACCTAAGAATGCATTTATACAAAGAGAACTTCAAGCGACGCTTTATGATAGAGAAGACTTTCCTCGTAGTGGACTTCTAGGTGTGGTGTTACCTTCAATGGAATCTAAAATATATAAAGGACAATATATATGCGAAACATGTGGCGAAACTCATAATTATATAAACATAGACGATAGCACTGTCATTAAGGGGTTTTCTGCAAATTATTACCTAAAGAAAGATTTGGGATGCGCTTACTCTGAGGCGGGCAGATTTTGTGTTCTTGTTAGATATTCAGAATTCATGAATAACCCAGACAAATATATAGATATGGCATATGATAAATTAAATGAGCCAATATGTGACGAAGTTCATTGGAGAGACTTAAGACAATAGTTCTCTAGATATACAATTTTTAGAAAATATATCTAATGGCTTCACCTTCCTTCTAACAAATGGCAAGTTCTGTTACAAAAGTCGCAAATTCCTAGATATTCTGCTTGTTTTTATATGTAATTTTATTGTCAAGAAAACAATTTTTATTATGAAATACGAGGAAAGCGATAAAGTCGAACTAAAAAGAGAGATAGTAAAAGATTTAGATAAGGAAATTATCGCTTTTTTGAATGCCGAAGGTGGAACTATCTACATTGGCGTTGAAGATGATGGAGCAGTTATAGGAATTGATAAAAATGTACGTGATAGTTTAGACCTTCAGATATCTTCGATAATAAGTGATGCAATTAAAATAGATGCACGATCTCTAATTAGACATTATTTTATAAAGATAATGTTATGGTGATTGAAGTTATGAAAGGTGATAATAAACCATATTATCTTTCTTCTACAGGACCAAGACCTAATGGGACATATATAAGAGTTGGAAGAAGTAAGAGACAAGCTACGGATGGCGAAATTATTTCTATGATTAGGGACTATTCCAAGTCGAATTGGGAGGATGAAATTTCGCCCAAACAAGAACTACATTTTCATATACTAATTTATATTTTCACGATAAAAACTTGGAATTTGGAGAAGATAAATATTTCACTATCGGCATTAGAAATCGTGACTCTAAATTTACGAACCTAGCATTATTGTTGAGCGACGAAAACCCCACAATTGTCAAAATGGCGTGCTATGACAATGTTCTAAATTTCAAATATAAAAAAGAATTTTCTGGTTCGATTATTAAAATTGCAAATGACGTCTTGAATGAAGCCGAGATGTTCAATATCACGTCGGCAGTCATTCCTGATGTCGGCGGAATAAGAAAAGAAACTAAATCATATCCGGGAAAAAGCCTAAGAGAAGCTATATTAAATGCATTATGTCACGCTGACTACAGCATGCCATCCAACATCAAAATCGAATTTTATAGCGATAGGGTAGAAATAACAAATCCAGGTGGGATTTATCGTTATAACGTTGATGATATTTTGTTGGGCATTCAGTCTTTTAGAAATCCAAAGTTAATAGCTCTACTACATAAGCTCGGGTTTATTGAAAATTATGGCACAGGTATAAAAAGGATTAGAGAAGCCTATCCTAACTATGACATAGGAACTTTCTTAATCAATAGCCGTCAATGGTTTAGAGTGACTTTGCCAGATTTAAATCATGAACAAATTCCTTTGGGGGACAATGTCCCTCAAAATGTCCCTCAAAATGTCCCTCAAACAGATTTGGATAAAATTATTGTGGCTATTAGAAAAAACAATCAAATCACAAGAAGCGAATTGGCCAAAACAATTGGTAAAAGTGTTAAGACTGTAGCAAGAATTATCAAAGAGTCAAATTGTATAAGTTTTAACGGATCGTCTAAAACGGGCCATTGGGAAATAATTAACAAAAAGGAAGATTAGATCAAAGAGTCGGTCTAGACAGCAGTATTTCTTTGGCCACACTTATCGCGTGTTACAGTTGCATTTTAAATAGAGCTGCTATTCCTTAGACGGTGGTAGTTGAATCGGTTAACTTTGGAGGAAATTGAATAAAATGGAAGAAATATCTGGAATCAAGAAAATTGTATTTGGTGCCATGTTGAAGAAGATTTTGATTCCTATGAGTAGTGCGGCTGATATTGCTACAGTTCCAAGCGACCTTTTTGCCAAGCTCCAGTTGAGTTTTTATAGCAGCCCAGAAGATGCTATTACCAAATCTTTAGGAATCAAATAACAAAGGAGATTTGCAAATAATGAAAAAAATAGACCTCCATATTCATACAAAGACCTCACCTCTTGATGAAAATACATTCGAATTTAACATTGATATTCTTAAAAAATATGTTTGTGACTTGTCCATTGATGCAATAGCGATAACGAATCACAATCTTTTTGGTATAAAACGGAATTTACTTTAAGAATTCACGAATAAATTGAAAATCTTGGGAATTTTAATCACAAATTTTTAATTATTTTTGATATATCATCGCTAAAGACGAATATATTATAAAAAAATATTACTAGTGTTTAATTAATAATCAAGATGGTCATACCAAAAATTTTTCTTTCATTTTTAATGAAAAAAAGATATATCGTTTAGTACATGAATATGATATTACCCGAAACTTATTATGCTGAACATATGACTTCAGCAAATGGTAAAGGGAAAGAAATCATTGATGATGGCATGATTAAAATGCAGTACTAAAAAAATTAATGTTTCTATTCTAAAAGACATCATTAATAAATTCCATTTATTGTTGAAAAATAAAATCGTGCTCTATAAGAGACAAAAAAGACCATTACCAATGTAGTAGTGGCCTTTTGCTTTTAAACATCCACTTTAAATGATTGTTACTTCATTATTATTTAACATAGTGTATTCTTGATTCATCAAATCTTGATGTTTGTTCTTTAGTCTTTGCTTTATATCCGATAGGAATAAGACAAAACGGCACTAGAGAAGATGGAATTGAAAGGATTTCTCTTATAGAATTAATCCTTTCTTCAATTGGTGAAACACCAACCCAAACCGCTCCTAATCCGAGAGTCTCTGCTTCTAATAAAATATTTTCAACCGACGCGGCTAAATCAATATCGTGGAAGAGCGGAGAAATAGTCTCTTTCCTAAAACAAGGCACAATAACTAATGGAGCAAATTCACACATTTTACCAAAAGGTGAAGCGTTTGCAATATTAGCGCGAACATCTTTATTAGTTACAACATAAAATTCCCAAGGTTGTCCATTTCTTGCGCTTGGTGCTTGCATCGCAGCCTTTAATAAAAGTGTAATTTGTTCATCACTTATTTGTTTGTCTAAAAATTCTCTAGTGCTAACTCTTGTAAAAATTGGGTTCATATATTTAATACCTCCACAAATATTTTAACTTATTTATTATGAAATTGCTTGATTTATGTCACGTAATATTTGTATAATTTTAAACGCATCTAGTCGGGGCTGTAGCTCATCTGGAAGAGCGCTTCCATGGCATGGAAGAGGTGGAGGGTTCGAGCCCCTTCAGCTCCACCATTACGCCAATTATGGGGCTGTTCAGAAACCTATAAGGCAATGAACAGCTCTTTTTATTATAAAAAAATAAGCGAAATCGCTAGAAATCGCTTATTTTGATAAAATATCTCTGTCCGGGAGGTATTTTATATGCCTTATTTTAACACAAAAAAGTTGGTTTTTTATTAGAAAATTAGCTTATTTTCAAGTATTGTGAATTCTTAAAGTAAATTCCGCTTATTACCAAAAAGCTGATTTTACTCTGATAAGTTATAATTAAATCTCCTGTAGGTAGTAAGAAAGGAGGTTTTATTTTTATGTCACACCTAACAGAAGATAATAGAAAAACAATATCAAACATGTTAACTCATAAAGCGACAT
>CASDYZ010000006.1 GCA_949285325.1 uncultured bacterium | reverse complement strand
GAGGAAAGGAGCGAAGAACTACGATACCGTGTCGAGCGACGATTCCGAAGTATATCGTCGAAAAGATCCTTTCGCAGGGCGGAACAGGAAGCGCCCGTCCGGCAGGCGGGCGCAACTGAATATCTGCAACCCTTCTTTTCGGTTTGGTCTGTAAAGCTAAGGGCGCATTCAGCGCCCTTTTACTTTGCACCTGTCTGTCCGGACAGGCGCAAAAAAGTTTATACAGGTTTTAATCTTGTTTTTCTAATCATTTCGCTTTCACGATATTGTTGAGCATCTGCTAAATTGTTAAATTCTACTGTTTTATCATGATTTTCTCTAACGACCTGTTTTATTTCGTCTAATGTAACGTTGAAAAATTCTTTTCGAGCATTTACTAAATTTAATTTTTTATCAGCAAATGCGTTATGTAATGCCGCTTCAAGTTTAGGAGCATCATCAGAAAAAATCATTGCATGTACATCATATCTGAAAGGTACGGCTGCTCCACTTAGTTCAGAGATTCTATCTTCTGGCTCCAATCTTCTTGTCATTCCTATTTTATAAATGTTTTCACCGAATGCGCCTATATTAGAAATTATGTAGACATATCCTGCGCGGTGATTTGCTTCTCTATAATCTAAATCATTCATTGCCTTATCGATATCTACAATATTATTATTTAGTTCTTCTTTTTTTTCTATTAAAAATTGTTTTCTCTCCTCGCTTTTTTCTACTTCAATTTGCTCATTTACTCTTTTTAAAGCATTGTGATAGTGAGCTTGCTCTTTTTCTAATTCAAGTCTTTTTGCTTCAATCTCTTTCGCTACTTTCGCTTCTTCTCTTTTTTGTTCTCTTAAGGCCTTTAGCGCCTCCCTTTCTTCTTTCTTTTTTTCTTGATATTCATAAGCAAGATTTAATTCTTTTACTTTAAGCCTGTAATATTCATCAGTTAAGGCAATAGCATTAGTTTCATTTAATTTATTTTGCATCTCAAAAGCTTTTAATATTCTTTTTTTACTTGATTCATAATTGCTAAACCTAACCTTATCAATACAGATATCGCATTCGATATTGAAATTTCTAATAATTTGTTTTATATTTTCGGCAATTAATCTTTTGCCTTTTTCTTCACTGCCGTCAACTTTCCAAGCTCTACTACATATTGCGGCTTTTCCATTTTTGATCATTGCTCTTTGCTCTTTTTTAATTTGTCTTAACGCGGATTTGTATTGATCAATATTTGTAAATTCATATTGCGGTTGATAAACGCCAAATTCTTGAAATAATATCTCATCATCTAATTGTATTATTTCTTCTTTTAAAATTGCCCTGATTTTTTTCAACTCTTCAATATCTTCAACCATGCGCTTAACTTCATCCATAACATTCACCGTATTATTTCATTTCTCCTTTTACTGTATTCTTCAAATGATATTAATCCGCAATCTAATTCTTGCTTTAACATTCTTAACTTTATATATAATGAGTCGGTTTCGCTTGGTAGTTTATCGTTATGTTTATATGTTTGTTGCTCTTCAATCGGCGAATATAAATGATTTTGCGTAGCCAATATAAATTCTTGTTCTCTTGCTGTAAGTTCTGCTTGCTTTTTTTCCAATTTGGCTTTTTCTTTTGCTAATTGTGTTTGAGATAAACGAGGTTTGGTACTAGTAGTGGTTTTTTGGGCTTCATCAATAAACCGTTCAATATCTACCAAAGTAAATGTTTTGCTATCAGTATAAGAATGACGACCTTGAGGTGTTTTATATTTTTTTGTAATTCTTATATGCGGTTCGATTGGTTCAGGTAACTTTCTTTTGATGTAAAGTTCTTCTTCAATTGCTTTATATTTTTTAAAACTGACTTGTCCAATATCTGAATTTTCATCAACGGTGAATTGTAACAAATGTTCATATTCTTTATAATATTTTTCATAAGCTATTGTGCATTGTATAAATTCCTGTTTAAATTTTTTATAATATTCGATATTCTCCCTAATTATATTTAATAAATTTTTTTCAAATATAAATAAATCATATTCCCTTTTTGATTTACATTTATATTCATAATCATGTCTTTTGCAGATATTATTTTTATTTAATTCATAATCAGAAATATATTTCATATTAAGTTTTTTTAGTAAATGAATTAAAGTACTATGAGATTCGACAAAAGTATGATCTTCTTTTTCTTTTCTTCGTTTCGCAGTCATTATTGGAGGTTGAATATTATTAATTAAATTGACAACTCTTTCAAATGAAAATATTTTATTGCATACGCTCTTATCAATACCTTCAATAGTTATTTCCACACAAGGTTTTTTAATTGTGCAAATTTTTTTATTTTTATAATAGCTATCTTCATATTTCCGAACCTCATCATAAGAAACACCGAAAGTGCAATCGGCTTCTTTTATAGCTAAGTTAGGCAACAGTAAATAATTCGACATATAGTTTTTATAAGCGCATAGGGCATTTTCGTAATTTTCTTCAAATGTAGCATAGCTAGATGACTCTAATTTAATTTTTTTTATCAAAAAGGATGTAAAATCAAATGTGAGCTTTTCATATTCGCTTAGACACCGATAAGTATATTTGAAACTTTTATTTTTAGATAGCATTTTGTTTAACTCATTGTTTATTTTATTTAGTTCCTTTATCAATCTACTATTATCTTCTATTTTATGCACTTTCATTTTATAATTTTTTAAACTCTCAATAAAAATCAAGCGACTTTCAACTACAGCTATACCTAATACCATTAGAATGATGCTAATAATTAACAGTGGAACACTTTGTAAAAATAAAGTGAGAAAAAATAAAGTTAAGCCTAAAAAGCAAAAGGCAACCCCAGTACATATTAATACATAATATGGGCGTTTATATTCAGGTTTTTTTAATCGGTTAATCTCTTGATTAAGTGCAACATAATTTGCTGATTTAAACATCATATTTTCTCCGCTTAATACCTTACACTTATGTATGCTTCTATGTTACGCATTCGAAATTATATTATTTAATATTATAGCACAATTAAAATTACAATCAATACATAGACAATATATGTTTAACAAAATATTGTAAACCTACATAGTTATTAAAGATTAATATAAATAAAGCGTACTGCTATTTTTAGATAATACGAATAAGTTAATTCGTGCGGATATCAGATAAATTTGATATGTTTTTTACTTCTGTTTCGTATGGTTTTAACGTGCATTACTTTGCATACGACAGCTTTCTTGTCGG
>CASDYZ010000005.1 GCA_949285325.1 uncultured bacterium | reverse complement strand
AAGTCGTTAAAGTCCCGCAGTTATAGATACGACAAAGCTGGCAGGCTTGTTTCAGTTATATCTGAAGCCTGTCCAGAACTGAACGAAAGCTATGTTTACGACAAACAGGGTAATATCCTTGAAAAACGTGTCGGTGACAAGGTATACACATACAAATACGACACCGCAAACCAGTTGGCTTCGATGGAGTCGGCAGAAGGCTTGCGCGAGTATGTCTACGATATGGCGGGACGTTTGATTGAAGAAAAACTCAACGGCAAAACCGATGTAAAATATACCTACGGGTACTTGGATAAGGTTACGGAAGTAAACCGCAGGGGGAATATCACAAAATTTGTATACGACGGCGTCGGAATGTTGGCGTCTAAGATTTCGTCCGACGGGAAAGTCGAAAACTGGATGTGGGACGGGTTGGCTTTGATACGTCGAGGGAAGGACATTCACATTAACGAACCGCATATTTCAGGCGGTGTTCCGATTGTGTCGAGAACGTCGAACGGGATACAATACCACGAAAGCGACTTTCTAGGAACGACGCTTTGGAGTACCGATACAAATGGAAATCTTGTAAAAGACTACCAAGACACAACGATATTTGGCGAAGGAAGCATCCAAAAAGACCGCTCCGCGCGCTTCACCGGCAAGCCCTACGACGAAGACTTGCAGGCGTATGTATTCCCATACCGCAATTACGACGCCTCCACCGCCCGCTGGCGTTCCTCCGACCCCGCTGGATACCCAGATGGTATAAACCAACACTTCTATGCGGCAGTGCCTACTTTTAATATAGACCTTTTAGGTATGTATATCGTACAAATCGTAGATTCTAATAATTCAAATAACATTGTAACTTCATCAACTTCATTAGTTATTGGTAATAATGGTAATGTATTTAATTACTCTTCTAATCCACTGTTAAGTAAAAGCGGGTCTGGTGAATTAATAATTTCGATACAAGTTAGTTTAAATGTCATGTCATCGTTGAAAAAGGCATCTGAATATGAAATAGGATCATCAGTAACATATTATCCTCATAATAGTGGAGCAGGGGCATTGACCTTAGGAATAAAGGAAGTTGTTACTGAACACGAAAAGGCACATGCAACTGCATTTTTTGCAAAGAAAAATAATATTATATCGGATTTTAAGAATCGAATAAATCAACTATCAATTAATGAATCTATTTCAATCTCCGAAATAAGAGAACAATATGGACAATCCATTAATTATCAATATCAACTTGTAACTCTAAATTATAGTAATTATATTTCTATTTCTGCAGATGAACCTACGATTAATGCTTTAGATCGTTTAGTAGGTTGGGAGCGTCAAGAAGATACAAGAACATGGATAAAAGAAAGATAAAATGTCTAAAAAACATCTTTTTAAATCGTTATACACGTTATTGAATCTATTACTTTTTTTATCTTTGCAACAAGTATATTGTGAAGATGATAATCTGTCGACTTTACAATCTGAAAGGATAGATTTTGATGTCTCCTCTCCTATTAAGCAACGTCTTATTTATGTAGCAAGCGATATATTATTGAATACTATAAAAGAAAATAAAATAAAAGATGTTATTTTACTAGGTGTATTCAATGAAGGTGTTATCGCGAAAGAGACAGCTTTTATAATAACGAAGGAGAATATATATATTTTTGAATTGTATCCATTTTCGATGGAAACGGATTTAGATCCTCCAAAATTGTTTAACTCTACTCCTACTTTGCTTGAGAAAATTGATAACTTTAAGCGTAATGATTTCGAGGATGAGAAAATTCCCATAATGAATTTATCAACAGACAATTCAGCTATTTGCATATATGACATAGATAGTGAGTTAAAAATTAAAAATATCCTAATTAAGTATTTTTTTTCGAGCAATAAAATAAAAAATATTTTATCAGAAATAAATAAAATTAAAACAACTCAAACTCCAGCAATGCTAAAAAATTTTAAAACACTTAGTTCCTCGCGAGTAATGGAAGAACAAAAAATTCTGCAACTTGCAAAATATTTTATAAATATGATTATGTCAGAAGCACCTATTTCTCGTAAAGATGAAGAAAAGATATTTGGGTTAAATGTTATTACTTCTAATTTCCAGAAAATTTCATTTGATGACTTAAGACTTCACAATAGGCAAAAAGAAAATTCCATAGAATTAATATATTCACCACTATGCGAACTAATAAGAACAAATAAAACTTTATTCTTAAAAAATGAAGTAAAAGAAAAAGTGATTTTTATATCACATTCTTCGTGGGAATGTTCGGGAAAGCCTAAATGTATTTCTGGATTAAATATAACTGTATTTATAAAACTTATTTATGCGGATAAAGATAGCTCATTAATAGAGTTAATTTATAATCCTTTCTCAGGTGTTTTTTTCCCGAATTTTTATATTTATAAAGATTATACTAAAAACTTACTACCAGAAATTGGATTCTATTGGGATGAGAAAAATAAAAAATTGCGTTTAAAAAAAGATGTATTAATAAAGTTGGAAAAACATCTCAATAATTTATACGATAATTAATCAAATAACTTATGATGTTCTAATGCCTTTAACAATTATGGAAATCGCAGATTAAATTTGGAATACTTTTACGACAGGGCAGGAAGGCTTATAATAGAAAAATTTAATGGGAAAATAGACGTAGAATACAAATACGGATATTTGGACAAGGTGATAGAGGTAAACCGCAACGGCAAGACAACAAAATTTGCGTACGACGGCTTTGG
>CASDYZ010000004.1 GCA_949285325.1 uncultured bacterium | reverse complement strand
CAGGTACTGATCGATTATCTAGGTTTTAAACTTGAACAAGTAGCCTATTTTGGAGACGGGCCAAACGATTTAGAAGTCTTTAAGTTTGTGCCGTGTTCAATTGCAATGGGTGATTGTTTTCCTGGATTATTAGAATATTCTTCTTATCAAATTGATACTTGTAAAAATGATGGTGTAGCAAAGTTTATTTTTGAAAATTATCAATAATAGTAAAAATATCGATAAAATCGGCACTTTCTAGGGGTTTCGTTTATCTAGTAAGGGTTTCGTTTTGCTAGTAGGGGTGTCGTTTTGTATCAAAGCGATAGCACAAAGACATCTTATGACTAACATTTTGATACAATTAAAGGGTGTCAAAATTAGTGATATTTGTCCGAGAAATCGGGCATTTTTTCATTTCAAGCGTTTTGCTAGTAGATGAAAACTCGTTCGAACTGAGGAATTTTTAAAATTTGTTTCTACTAGAAAAACGATAGCCTTATTAGAGAAACGTTAGGCTACTAGAAAAACGAAACCCTACTAGGTAAATGAAACCCTTCATTTTCATTGGTTGATTTAAAATAAAAATGTGCAAGAAATCATACAAATAATTTGAAAACGCGAACATTTATGATATAATACCCTTGGAGGTATGAAGATGTCCTTAAAATATAATAAATTATGGAAATTGTTAATTGACAAAGGTTTGAACAAATCAGAGCTTTGCAAAAAGACTGGAATAAGTAGATCTACATTGAATAAATTAAATAATGGTGAAAATGTGAATACAGAAATATTAGAGAAAATATGTAAATTTTTAGAATGTGATATCGCAGATATTGTAGAAATGGAGAAGTAATATGGGAAAAAACAGGATTAAGCAAAACGGTATTGTTTACACCCCGAAAAACCTTGCAAATTTTATGGCAAATCAGGCTATTAAATATGCAAGTTTAAATGATAAGGAGACAATTACAATTCTTGAACCATCAGTAGGGGATGGAGTTTTATTAAGCTCTTTAATAACTGCTATTAGAAAGGCTAACTATAATGGGCTTATTAAAATTTATGCTTTTGAAATAGATGCGAATGTATTGGCTTCAACAAAAAAGAAATTTGAATGTATTGATAATGTTGAATGCAATTTTATAAATGAGGATTTTGTTTCTTTTACTTTATCAAAAACGGATATTTATGCCGATATAATTATTTCTAATCCACCTTATGTTCGCTTGCAAACAATAGAGAATAAAGAATACATTAAAATAGCAAGAGATAGACTCAATCTTGGCGGCAAAATAGATCTTTATCAAATATTTTTTGCATTGTTAGCCAATGTTTTAGCCGAACAGGGCATTATTTCTATTGTAGTGTCGAATAAATTTCTTACTAACAAAACCGGTTTCACTTTGAGAAAGAAAATTCAAGAAAATTATAAAATTAGAGCTATATATGATTTCGGGGACACAAAATTATTTAATGCAGCGGTTTTGCCTGCTGTATTATTGCTGGAAAAGAGTGCAAATATCACAAATGATCAAAAAATTTATGTTAGGGTTTACTCTTCAAATAGTTTAGATATTTCTAAAAATGCTAAATGTGATGGATTATTTGAAGCTATAAATAATAAGAGCACAATATGCAAATTTAATGGTGAATTATTTAAAATTACGAATGGTGAATTGAAATGTAATTGTAACTTTGAATGGTATCTCAATAATGAAGATGCAAATAGTTTTATTAATATTGTAAAAGATAGAACTAAATATTATTTTAAAGACTTTGCAAAAATTAGAGTCGGTATAAAAACAACAGCTGACAAAGTTTTCATCTCTGATAAATGGGAGAGATTTGGTAATCGACAGCCCGAATTATTAAGACCTTTGATAACTCATAGAGTTGCAGGGCAATATTTACCTATTGGTGAAACAACCTTTAAGGTTTTATATCCGTATTTGATGGATGACGGAAAAAAAGTCCTTGCAAATCTTAACTCTTTTCCAAAAACAAAAGAATATTTATATAGCAATTATGATACATTAAACGGCAGAACTTATATTAAAGAAAGTAATAAAGAATGGTTTGAAATATGGGTTCCTCATTCTCCTGATAAGTGGGATAAAACAAAAATAGTTTTTAGAGATATAACTGTAAAGCCAACTTTTTGGCTAGCGAAACCGGGGGAAGTGGTTAATGGAGATTGCTATTGGTTTGATTTTTATGGTACAACAACTTTGAAAGCCATATATATTATATTAGCGATTTCAAATTCTACTTTTATTGAAAGATATTATGACACACTATATAACAATAAACTCTATTCTGGCCGAAGAAGATTTATGTCTCAATATGTTGAAAATTTTCCTGTCTTTGACATTGATTCAGAAGAAGCTGAAGAGATTTATAAAATAATTAGTTCCTCTGTTAATAAAGGAATAATTACGGAAGGCGAAAAAAAGAAGTTAGACATTCTTGTATCAAGAGGTTTTAATCAAAAAAGTCTTTAGGAAGAGGTATTTGAATCTTAGTATTTTTAACTTTGCCACCAAATAAAGTAAAGATTTCAAAAAAATGATTACCAGAGGCAATAATTATATCATCAATGGAAATAAAACTATCTTCGCGATGAGCAATTAGAATTACATATCTGCACATATCTATTTCAATCGGCGTTTCATCAATACTCAAGCTTAGATAATCCTTTGAATCAGGGCAATGCATACCTAGATCAATTGTTGATGTCATTTGGAGTTTTATTTCTAAAAGTTGGTGTTTAATGTCAGGATACTGACCATCATCATGGATCATATTATAACCTAATTGGGTAGCCACAATTTCTTGTGCAAGATCAGCAAGAGTTCTTTCTTTAGTATATGATTCAAACTGAATTTTTTTATTTTTAATAGATAATAAGTTGTTATATAATACGGAAATCGGAAGGAGACTATTTTTATTTGGGTCGTCCATAGTAGAACTATGCGAAAAATCAATATTCAATTTGCTAGTCAAAAAAGGAATTAGTTTTTCGTTGTCGTCAGTGTAATGGCAATTTAAAAAATCAGGAACTCTTGCTTGATATTTGATAGTTAATTTATTGGTGGTATCAAGCTTGATTAATTCGGACCCATGAATTATTTTTATTTTTGTAACTACATGGTTACTATTTAATTGCATTATTACATATCGTCTATTTTCATCAATTTCTTGATTCCATATTTGAAGGTTATTACTTTCTTGAACATATATATCAAAATTTTGACATGGAAATTTTGGCTTTGTTTTTTTAAAACTTTTTGGAATCTCATATCCAAGTGCTTTGCATATATCGGTTTTTACAACTTTAGATCTTGTCCTTAAAGGTAGGCCTAAATATGACTTTCCAATAAGGTATGAGTTGAGAGAAGTTAGTAGAGCCTCATCTGTTAAATAATCTTGCTTTTCAAATTTATATATATCTTTATTTATCATATTAACTTAACCTCCTATAAATCTTTTGGGGATAACCCCTCATTAGTCTTCCATACAACATTTCCACTGGTTGAAGAGCCAGAAACAAAGGCGGCAGCGGCGGATTGACTACGAAAAAGAAGATCTTCAGTCGTAGTAAAGCTACTATCAATTTTGCTGAATATTGCTCACGAAGTTTTAAAACTGATTTTGATAAACTTGCGTGAAGCTTTGCAGAAACTTGACTGCCGCTAAGTAAAACAAACCCTTCAGATGCTAATATTGCAGAGGCTTTATATTTTCCTTGATATGAAAAAACTAAAGATTTTTTATTTGTAATATCTTTTCTTTCTGAAAGGAAGCTAAGACCTTTTATTTTTTCAAATGCTTTAATCCCTAAAATACCAATTATCGCAAGGCAATTTTCTATGAATTCATCAATTTCAGAAGCTTTTTCTTCAGCAATGTTTCCTTTGCTTGGATCGCATTTATTTATAACATCGTAGCGATTAACAGAAAGTGCTAGATTAGTGAATTTGTTTTCTAAATAATTAAGTTCCGCAGCATCGAGCGTATCATTTTGACGTGTAAGTATGACTATTTCATTCCATTCATTATCATCTTTTTTGTGCTCGCTTAATCTTTGTATCAAACCTTTGCCGTTTTTTCTTGTGTTA
>CASDYZ010000003.1 GCA_949285325.1 uncultured bacterium | reverse complement strand
ATAATCCATCTTATTCTTTTGATGACGGCATTAAATTATCGATAGAATGGTATAAAAAATATTTAAAATAATATTATGAAAATTATTTTAGTTTCACCCTATCCACCTCCTTATGGCGGTATTGCCAACTGGACAAAACTTTTATTAACTCGAATAAGCGAGAATGATAAAGATATTCAAATTCTTCATATAAATTCAGCCCCTAAAAAAACATTCGCCGAAGGAATCTCATTTATTAGAAGGATTTTTGACGGGGCTAAAAAATTTTTTGATATTAAAAAACAATTCAATTCATTTTTAAAAAACAATTCTGACATTGACTGCGTTCATTTAATTAACACTGCCTCGCTTTCTCTTTTACGAGATATAAGCATTTTGAAAAAATGCAATAAAAAAAATATAAAATGTGTTTTGCAGTTTAGAATAGGCTCAATTCCAAAAATATTGAGCAAAAAAAAGTTGGAGAGAAAGTGGCTGATTAAAGCGTGCAAAAAAGCAAATAAAATATTAGTATTAGATTCTAAATCCAAGATAGCTCTTGAAAATATTGGCTTTAATAATGTCTCTGTGGTCCCTAATTTTATCGATAATGTTAATGTGAATAATGTATATAATTCAAGAAGTAAAGACTTTATTTTTATCGGTTGGGTTGTAAAAACAAAAGGCATAGAAGAACTTTTATCGGCATGGGAAAAAATAAGTGAAAAATATAGTGATTATGTTTTAAAAATTGTTGGTCCTTATAACGATAAATATTTAAAATACTTAAAAGATAATTTTTCTTTTAAAAATATTATATTTTGTGGTGAGAAAAGCCACGAAGATACATTAAAAGAACTTTCTGGTTCAAAAGCTCTAATCCTCCCTTCATATACGGAGGGATTTCCTAATGTAATACTAGAAGCAATGGCGTATCAAATACCATGCATCGCGACAGATGTCGGTGCGATAAAAGATATGCTTGGAAACGGTGATGCTGGCTTTGTGATAAGACCAAAAAATGTTGATGATTTGATTTATGGAATTGAAAAAATAATAAATGATGAAGATAACGCGATTAATTTAGCTAAAAATGCAAAGGCGATTGTTGTGGAAAAATATTCAATTCAACATGTAATACAGCAATTAAAAGAAGTTTGGAAAAATGGTGAAAATAAATGAAAATTTTATTAGTCTCCCAGCGATATTGGCCTGAAAATTTTAGAATAACCGATATTGCCGAAACGTTAGTAAAACTAGGCAATGATGTAACGGTTTTAACCGGGCTACCTAATTATCCAAAAGGATATATTTTTGATGAATATAAACATAACAAAAATAGAATACAAATACACAATGGTGTAAAAATTATTAGGGCAAAAGAAATAGGTAGAAGAAACAATATTTTCTTTAGATTTCTTAATTATTATTCATTTCCATATTACGCTAATAAGTTAATTAAAAAATTAGATAAAGATTTTGACATAGTTTTAATTAATGAATTATCGCCAATTATGTGTGCTAGACCTGGGATAAAATATGCAAAAAAATACCATACTCCAATACTGATGTATGAAATGGATTTATGGCCTGAAAGTCTATTAGCAGGTGGCATTAAAAAGAACTCGATATTATATAAACACTATAAAAAGGTATCAGCAAAGATATATTCATCATGCGATAAAATATTAGTATCAACAAAAGAACATATAGACTACATACACAATTTACCAAACTGTAAAGACGTTGACATAGAATATCTACCACAGTACGCTGAGGATATATTTGAAAAAATGGAAATAGTTGATAATAAAAATAACACAGTTGATTTATTATTCGCAGGCAATATAGGTAAAGCACAATCGCTAGATACAATAATAAATGTTGCAAATTTAGTTAAAAACAATAAAAAATATCAATTCCATATCGTGGGTGATGGTTCTGAACTAAACAATATTAAAGATATGGCAAATAAGTTTAAATTAGATAATGTAATTTTTTATGGAAGTAAACCACTTAGTGAAATGCCCTCATATTACAATTTAGCGGACCTAATGATTGTTACACTTGAAGATTCTTTATACGCTAATATGACAATACCAGGTAAAGTACAAACATATATGGCGGTTGGTAAACCAATCATTGCATGTGCTAATGGTGCAACAGCCAATTTAATAAATGAGAGCAAAAGTGGATTTGTTATCAATTCAAAAGATTATAAAACTTTTGCTAAAACCATAGAAAATATAAGCGATGATGATTTAAAATTGATGGGAATAAATAGTAGAAAATATTATGATTTGCATTTTTGTAAAGATAAATTTTTTACTAAATTAATAAACACAATGGATAAGATGAGAAATAAATTCTAGTTGTTTAAAATGACTAAAATATTTTCTTAAATATACAAAAAATTATGATCATATATGCAATTTTTGCATTTATATTTGCTATCTTTAATTTTATTTGTTATTATTTTACCGAGGTAAATAAATATGGAGTTAAAAGAATTACGCAAAACCTGCAATTTAACGCAAAAAAAGGCAAGTGAAGTAGTTGGTATGCCTTTAAGAACATATGTTCAGTATGAACAAGATGAGAATAGTGCAGATCAATTAAAATTAGAAAGGATAAAAGAAAAATTAATGGAATATATCGCGAAAGATACATCTATATTAAAAGATAAAATATTGTTGATAACTGGTGGAACTGGTTCATTTGGACACGCTGTTGTGGATAGATTCTTAAACACTGATATTAAAGAGATAAGAATATTATCAAGAGATGAGAAAAAACAAGACGATATGCGAAAAGCATATAACAATGATAAATTAAAATTTTATATAGGGGATGTTAGAAACCTAGATTCAATTATCGATGCTTTTAGAGGTGTCGACTACGTCTTTAGTGCGGCTGCTCTTAAACAAGTACCATCTTGTGAATTTTATCCGATGGAGGCAGTTAGAACTAATGTGTTAGGTTCTGATAATGTCATTACTGCTTGTGTTAGAAACCATGTTAAAAAAGCAATATTTTTATCGACTGATAAAGCAGCGTACCCAATCAATGCGATGGGTATATCAAAAGCGTTGATGGAAAAAAATGTCATCGCTAGAAGTAGACAACTATTAAAAGGTGACACAGTGTTATGTCTAACTAGATACGGTAACGTTATGGCGAGCAGGGGAAGCGTCATACCATTATTTTTAAACCAAATACATGAAGGTAAACCAATAACGATAACTAATCCTGACATGACTAGATTTATGATGACTCTAGATGACGCGGTAGATTTAGTGCTATATGCATTTGAACACGGCGAACAAGGCGATCTATTTGTGCAAAAAGCCCCGGCGGCGACGATTGATACACTCGCCAAAGCCATCATCAACTTAACTAATAGCGACACTGGTATAACATATATCGGTACAAGGCATGGAGAAAAATTATACGAGACACTAGTCACCCAAGAAGAGATGCTTAAAGCGATTGATTTAGGCAACTTCTTTTGTGTAAAAGCTGACAATAGAGATTTAAATTACGATAAATATTTCTCTAAAGGTAACAAAAAGCTTAATTTAGGTGAAAGTTATACATCACATAATACTGGTCGATTAAATGTCGAGGAAATGGAACAACTATTAAAAAAATTAGAACTATTTGGTGGTCCAGTAAAACAACACGAATAAAAAGGAATAAATTTGTATGGTCAATTTTAAAAACAACGGCAAATTAAAATTAATGATAATCGTCGGCACTAGGCCAGAGATAATTAGATTGAGTGCAGTTATAAATAAATGTCGCTTTTATTTTGATACCTTACTAGTACACACTGGTCAAAACTATGATTACACACTTAACGGTGTCTTCTTTAAAGATTTAAATATAAAAGACCCAGACATATATTTAGACGCGGTTGGTAGTGATTTAGGTGAAACAATGGGTAATATAATCGCCAAATCGTATAAAGTGATGGTCGAGACTAATCCTGATGCGGTATTGGTGTTAGGTGACACTAATAGTTGCTTGTCAGTCATTGGGGCTAAAAGACTTCACATACCAATATTTCACATGGAAGCAGGTAATAGATGTAAAGATGAATGCTTACCTGAAGAGACAAATAGACGAATAGTGGATATCATAAGCGATGTCAATTTAGCTTACAGCGAACACGCTCGTCGATATCTAGCGGATGCTGGTCTACCAAAAGAGAGGACATATGTCACTGGTTCACCAATGGCAGAAGTGTTAACAAACAATTTAAAACAAATAGAAGAAAGTGATATCTTAAACAAATTAAATTTAGAAAAAGGTAAATATATATTGTTAAGTGCTCATAGAGAAGAAAACATCGACACTGATAAAAACTTTTATTCTCTATTTAATGCAATTAACAAACTAGCGGATATCTACGATATGCCAATACTTTATTCTTGCCATCCTAGGAGCAAAAAGAAATTAGAACTAACTAAATTTAAATTAGATAGAAGAGTTATCATGCACGAGCCATTAGGATTTCACGATTATAACAATCTTCAACTTAATGCTTACTGTGTCGTATCTGATAGCGGTACTCTTCCAGAAGAGAGTTCATTTTATGCCTCGATTAATAAGCCTATCGCTGCAGTGTGCATAAGAACATCGACAGAAAGGCCTGAAGCACTCGATAGTGCCTGCTTCGTTTTAGCGGGCATCGATGAACATAATCTCATCCAAGCAGTCGATGTGGCGGTTAAAAATAAAGCTGGATGTCAACCAGTTAGAGATTATATCGACACCAATGTCAGCGACAAGGTAGTTAAATTAATACAGTCTTATACAGGTGTCGTCAATAAGATGGTGTGGAGAAAATATTAAAATGATTAAAAATATATTAATAACTGGGGCGAATGGTTTTATTGGTAAACATGCCTGTGAGGTTTTAAATAGAGAAGGATACAATATATTTAAATACGATTTATCTTCTAGTGAAGATGAACTAAATAAATATATTGATGAGGCAGATATCATCATCCATCTTGCTGGTATAAATAGACCGATGAGTGTCGAAGAATTTTACAATGGTAATTCTAATTTTACTAAGCATATCGTCGATTTAATAAAACAAAAAAATAAAAATACACCCATTATAATGTCTAGCTCTATACAAGCAGTATTAGATAACGATTATGGTAAATCAAAAAAGATGGGTGAAGATTATTTATTTAAGAGCGGTCTACCTGTCTATATATATCGACTTGCCAATGTATTTGGAAGTGGATGCCGACCTAATTACAATTCTGTATGTGCGACATTTTGTTTCAACATCGCCCACAACTTAGATATACAAATTAGAGATAAAGATTACATCGTCCATTTTAATTATGTCGATGATGTCGTCGATGAGTTTTTAAAAGTTATTAAAAGAGATGAACATAATGGTGTTAAAGACATACTCTATGTAAGTCCAACTCACGATTGTTCTTTAGGTAACTTAGCAGATCTATTATATTATTTTAAACAAGAAATAGAATCAGATAGACACCTACCTCTACTACACTGTGAATTTGAATTAAAATTATTTAAAACATTTTGTTCTTATTTAACAGAAGATGGTTATACATATAATTTTGCTAAAGATGAAAGAGGATATTTTCAAGAACTATATAAATCAAAAAAATATGGGCAAATAAGCGACAATGTATCTTATCCTAACATCGTTAAAGGTGGACATTATCACACATATAAACAAGAAATATTTTATACAGTCATCGGTAAATGTGAAATAATCCAACAAAACATTAAAACAGGAGAAATAATTAAAGATATCGTCGATGGTGATAGTCCTAATCCTATACATATAAAAGTGGGATATACTCATCAAATAAAAAATATCGGACAAGGATTATCTCACACAATTATGTGGATAAGTCAAATATATGACCCAAAGACTCACGACACATATAAACAAGAAATTAAATT
>CASDYZ010000002.1 GCA_949285325.1 uncultured bacterium | reverse complement strand
CCTTGTTTTTGTTATGCCTTCAAATTCAAAATATACATGCTTTTCTCATGTTAAATTCCGTTTTAGATAACCAAATCGGAATTTATTCTAAGAATTATGACTTTTTGGTATAAAACGGAATTTACTTTAAGAATTCACGACATCAATTGATAAAAATATTAAAGTTTTAAAAGATAAACACTATATAAAAAGACAAGGTTCAAAAAAACTAGGTATCGAAAAATCATAGATTAAAACAATGATTAATAATTTTGCGTAAAAGTTGCCGTTGCAAGGGTATACATTTTATCGAAAGTGTGGTGTGTTGGCAAAACTAAAAATTTGCCTAATAAAACTTTGTAAAAACACCTCATTTGCGGGCTTTTTAATTATTTGACTTGAATAATAAATGTCATTAATTAGCGCTATTAAAGAACAAAAAAAGTTAAGTAATGAAAAGCATTATTAAATGTTGCTTAATCAAATATATTGGTTCAAATCTCTTATTATGGACAATCACAAAGTTTAAACTAATTTGGTAATATTTTTTTGAAATCATCTATTAGTTTAATTTTTATATTTTTAGAATGTATTCTAAATATCGTTCTTTATTTCATTAAATTATCACGATTTTAGAAAGCGAGGGGCAAAATCTTTGCTGCTTAATATCTTAATTTTGTGAGGAAATCGCATTTTTCTATAAATAAAAGTTGGAGGAAATCGCACTTTCTTATAAATAATTCTTTGAGGAAATCGCACTTTTTCTATATAATATTTGTGAGGAAATGTGATATGTTTAAAAGAAAAGTTACTGATAAACTAAAAAAATGGAAAGAGACTTACAACGGGAAATACGCAATTTTGTTAGAAGGTGCTCGTCGCGTAGGAAAGACAACAATCGCTACAAATTTTGCAAAAGAAAATTATAAATCTTACATTTTGATTGATTTTTCTAATGCCTCTAAAATCATTATTGATTTGTTTGATGATTTGTCAAATTTAGATTTTTTCTTTTTAAAGTTGCAGTCATTAACTTCGATAAAATTACATGAAAGAGAATCTGTGATTATTTTTGATGAAATACAATTTTGTCCCAAGGCTAGACAAGCGATAAAGCATCTAGTTGGAGATGGGCGATACGACTATATTGAAACTGGATCATTAATAAGTATAAAGAAAAATGTCAAAGATATTTTAATCCCTTCAGAGGAAATGAAAATTGATGTTTATCCATTAGATTATGAAGAATTTTGTTGGGCTTGCAATTTAGACTATTCAATATTTAAAGAAATATTAAAATCTAACAAGCCATTAGGTAACGCTTTAAATAGAAAACTTATGAGAGATTTCAGACTTTATATGGCTATTGGAGGAATGCCTCAGGCCATAGAAGCATTTTTAAACAAAAAAACATTTGACGAAATTGACACAGTCAAAAGAGAAATAATTAAATTATATAAAGATGATTTTAGAAAGATTGATAATAGTGGAAGAATATCGATGATTTACGATGCGATACCAAGCCAATTAGCGTTAAAAAATACAAAATTTTTATTAAGTAGAGCGGTAAATAAAAGTTTAACTAATAAAGATTTAGAATTGCTTTATGATTTAATTGACTCAAAAACCGTATTAATTTGTTACAACGTCACTGAACCAAGTATCGCACTTAATTTAACTAAAGATTTAAGTCGATTTAAATTGTATTTAAGTGATATAGGATTATTTACTACAATGCTATTTAATGATAAAAGTCTCATCGATGGTAATATTTATAACAAATTGTTAAGTGATAAATTAGACGCTAATTTGGGGTATTTATATGAAAACGCTTTAGCCCAAATTATAAAATCAAATGGCAGAGATTTATTTTATCATTATTGGTATGAAAAAAATAATAAACATCCTTATGAAATTGACTTTCTAATAAGTGACAAAAATAAAATCATTCCTATTGAGGTAAAATCAGGAAATATTAAAAATCATAAATCATTAGATTTATTTATTGAAAAATACTCTCATATAATATCGAGGAGAATTTTGTTTTCTCAAAAAGATATTTCTCACGATAAAATGATTGAAATTAAGCCAATTTATTTATCCCCATCATTAATTAGTGATATTTAAAATGTTGTATCTATATTATAGAAATGTTGCCGTTATGAGGTATAGTGTGCTGACATCAAAGTACAATATAACTAATACAAACTTATAAGATAACTAGGGATTCTTAAACTTTAAAATCGATTAACACTTAGTTTGACATATATCATCATTGACATTATTCGTGCCGAAAAAGTAATAAATCATACACTTTTTCATATGAATTTTGTGATTTTTCTTGGCATTTATGTAATAATTTGATATTCTTATATTGCAAAAAAGAGGTATCCATCATGAAGAGACTTATTGAACAACGATTAAATGAATGGAAAAATTCTTTAGATCGTAAGCCCCTTCTTATTTATGGGGCGAGGCAAATTGGAAAAACATATTCTATGCTGGCATTTGGAAAAGAACAATACGCCAATGTGGTCTATTGTAACTTTGAAAACAATATGGATTTGCACAACATTTTTGAGCGAAATCTTGATCCTGAAAGAATCATCTCGTCGATTTCCGCTATGTATAATACACAAATAACAAAGGGTAATACGTTAATAATCTTTGATGAGATTCAAGCCTCAGAACGCGCGTTGACATCGCTTAAATACTTTCAAGAACAAGCAAACGATTATCACATTGTTGCCGCTGGTAGTTTACTAGGACTTTCAATTAACCGAGGTCAATATTCTTTCCCAGTTGGGAAAGTTGATATGTTAACAATGTATCCTCTCACCTTCGAAGAGTTTCTTCTTGCAACTGGTAACGAACAACTCGTTTGGCTTATCAAAGAAGCGTATATTAGTTTTTCACCATTTCCATTACATGAAAAGGCAATGGATTTATATCGTACATATCTCATTGTTGGCGGTTATCCTGCCGCTGTAGAAAAATATCTTAGAACTTTTGATTTTAATGAAGTGCGTGCTGAACAGAGTTCGATTTCTAACGCTTACATTGCAGATATGGCAAAATACGCAAAGCCGTCCGAGATGATTAAAAGCATTGAGGTATATAACTCACTTCTATCTCAACTTTCAAAGGAAAATACTAAATTTCAATACTCCGTAATTGGTTCAAAAGCTCGCGCTAAAGATTATGAAATGTCACTCGCGTGGCTAAAATCAGCTAACGTCATCCTTAATTGTCAAAGGGTGAGTGAGGGAAAATATCCTCTTTGTTTATATGAAGAACATAATTCATTCAAGATTTATTATTCTGATGTTGGTCTACTTACAATGCGCATGTCAATTGCGCCAAAGGCTATTTTAGAGCCATATAACCTTTCTGACAAAATGCGTGGTATGATGGCAGAAAATTTTGTAGCGGAACAGCTTGTGGCAAACGGTTTTCCTTTATATTTTTGGACTTCTGGTAATTCTGCGGAAATTGACTTCGTAATTCAACAAGGTGAATGTTCTATTCCAGTAGAGGTTAAATCTTCTTTTAATGTAAAAGCTAAAAGTCTACAAACATATATAAAAAAATACTCGCCTAAATACTCTATCCGCATATCCGCCAAAAATTTTGGTAATGAAAATGGAATAAGATCTATCCCACTTTACGCAATATTCTGCTTAAAGCCTGAAATTAATTAAAACACCATTTCTTTTATTTAGATTTATATTTTATGAAATCTATTAATTTAATAAGCATCTTGCCATAACTAGATTTAACAAATAGAAATTTCTAAAATTATCAAATAAAATAGTAAAATTTCTAGTTGAACTGGAAAAAATACTAAATTGATATATAATTAATTGCGTAGAGGTAAATTATGATTGAAAGAACAATTAAAAAAGAAATTATCAAAAGCATAAAAATAAAACCAATTACATTAATTACAGGTGCTAGACAAGTTGGTAAATCTACTCTTTGTTATGAATTAAAAAAAGAATTGAATATGGAATATGTTTCGCTTGATGATTTAAGGAATCGCACTTTGGCTATTGAAGATCCTGAATATTTTTTAAAAATACATAAACCTCCATTAATTATTGATGAAGTGCAATATGCTCCTAAATTATTTGATGTAATTGTTTCAATTGTTAACAATGAGAAATTAGAGAAGAACAATAATAATGGAATGTATGTGCTTACTGGCTCTCAAACTTATGAGTTAATGCATAATGTCAGTGAATCAATGGCGGGCAGAGTAAATATTATTAAGATGTCTCCGTTGAGCGTAAGAGAAATATATGGTAAAAAAGAAGACAAATTAATTTTTGATCATGAACAAATAATTAAAAGAAGTAAAGATTTTACACTTGATAGCAGTGAACTATTTAGTTTAATTGTCAAAGGCATGTATCCTGAACTTTATGTTTCTGATATCGATACTGACGTGTTTTATAGTAATTATGTTACTTCATATCTAGAAAGAGATGTTTCACAAATTATTAATGTTAAAGACAAATTAAAATTTAAGAATTTTATGGAGATAATATCTTCTTTGACTGGAAAAGAATTAGTTTATGATAGATTGGCTAAAATAGTGGGTGTAAAAGTGGACACAATAAAATCGTGGATAAGTGTCTTGCTAGCGGGCGATATTATTTATCTGCTTCAACCTTATAATGAATATTCAATAGCTAAAAGAATCGTTAAAAGGCCAAAGATTTACTTTAATGATACTGGTTTAGCTTGCTATTTAGCTAGACTGAATAATCCAGAAGTATTAAGCAAATCCATTTTTAGTGGTAGATTTATTGAAACTTATATATTTAACGAGATAAGAAAAAACTATAGAAATAATAACGCACATGAAAATTTTTATTACTATAGAGATAATAATCAAAACGAAATAGATTTAATAGTTATAGATAAAGGGGTTATGCATCTATTTGAATGCAAATCTAATGTTAAATATAGTAAAAGCGATGTAAAAGCATTCAATTGTTTAAAAAATAGTCTATATCAAAAAGGTGATAATTTTATTATATGTAACACACCATCAACATATAAAATTAGCGATGATGTCTACGTGGTTAACATTACAGTTATTTAATAAAATTATAATTAAAAAAAGAACTGTTTTTAGCCTAATAGGTTTTTAAACAGTTCCTTCTTTAGCTATTAGTTTTATTTTTTACATACACATGATGTCTAATGTGTAGAATGGCGTTGATCCCTCTAAATAAGATGAGATTTGAATTAGAACCATCGCGAATGTATCAGGGTCCATATACATAGGGAGAGTAGTTTCACTTGTTTGTAAATCTTCTAAACTACCATCAGTATATCCCATAAGAGCAAGTTCGTCTAAATATGCACCAATTTCTTCTTCACTCACACCAAAAAGTTTGCCTTGGATTGAGCCCTGCGCGCTCGCACCCATAATGTCGTTATAATCTGTTAAAACCATCACACCGTTTGTATTATCTGCACTAAAAGCAAATTCAGGAATTAATGGTATGTATGCTTCATTGATTACACTCGCGACAAATTCACTATCCCAAGTATTACTAACAACATATGAAGCTTTTCTTAATTCGAGTTTAAAATCATTGTCGTAATAGTAAGATTGTATACGTTGATAGTTTGTGCCATCGATTAACTTATCGTAAGTATTGATGTTTGTTGAATTAGTGATAGTGTTTGAATAATAAGCATTTTCATAATCATTTGAAGCGTATCCTTCTCTAACGAGTAAATCAATATAATCTTGAACATACTCTTCATCAATTCCGGTAGATGAAATATTGACGCCGAGTGGTACTTCTAATATGTTAACAACTTCATATACTTCGGTAGTGTCGGCAAAATACATACTCTTAGGGGCAACAAAACCAACGCTGTCTTCCATTAATTGTTTTTGTTCATCGCTCCAGTGAGCGTATGGATCAAAAGCAGATATTGTGAGTGTAGTACTTGTTGCTTCGTTACCCGCTTCATCAGTCGCGGTTACTGTAATGGTGTGTTCACCATCGACAGTTAAAACGACATTGTCAACAGTTGAAGTAGTGGTCTCACCTTTTGGATTAGTGATATTTGCTACTAAACTAACTTCTTCACTGACATCATCTTGCACATTGACTGTCAAGGCAAATGGTTGATTAGTATAGTATCTAGTTTGACTAGATGAAATACCGCCCTCGAACGTAGGGGCAGTGGTGTCTTGACTTGCACACCCCGCCACTAATAAAACTAATGCTGATGTAAATAGTAAAGATGGAATTTTCTTGTTCATAAATTCTCCTCCTTTTTATAGAGAAAATAATACCCCCAACAAAAAAAACAATTCAAGTTATTTTTAAAATTGAATTAAAACATTTGTCATTTGTAGATTTTTTAAAATAAAACATCAATTATTGAGATATTAAAAAATATAATTAAATACGCTTAACGACAAACTTATTTTAATAATTTACATCAATGTTAATTTTTTTGTCACCTAAGTTTATTTAAAATATAATATTTTAAAATCTCATTTAATAGCATTTAATCTAGAAAAAAGAGCAAAAAAATGAGATAATAAAAGAGGAATTTGGGAAAAAGAAACTAACTATTAAGGGAGGATTATGTATAAAGTTGGTGACATCGTTATTCACAAAAGAGAAGGCATTTCAAAAATAGTTGACACCGCTGTTATGTCGGGCAAAACCTACTATCTTTTAGAAGCTAAAAGAAATGGTGGAGAAAAGATTTATGTGCCTTTAGATTCCATTGACAACTGCATTAGACCAATCATGGATGTTAAGTCAGCGGACGATGTTTTAAAATACATGTCTTCTGTCACTAAAGATTTTATTGCTAATACAAAACAAAGAAGAGATAACTTTAAAAGAAAATTAATAAGTGGAAATATATACGACATCGCATATTTAGTTATGCAGCTCCATTTATACCTTTTGTGCTTAAATGACAATTATGAAGGAGTTCACTTCGGGCCGACCGACATTGAGATGCTCACTGTCGCCAAAAACATTTTATTTGATGAACTCGCTCATACTTATAATTTAAATAATGATGATGTTGCTAATTTCGTCAATCAAAAACTCAATTCGTTTTAATTAAATATTTATCTCTTAAAAGGAAAATATCTTCGTCAGTAATGTCGAAGTTTTTCTTTATATATTCGATAGGTTCACCATCTTTTTCTAAAATGTCATAAACTAAATCGATGTACTGCTTATGTGCGAGGCAAGTCGCTTCGAGTATCTCGGCTTTTATCCACTCGTCAGTGGACCTATATTTTTCTATATCTTTATATACATTTTTATCTACATATTCATTAGTCAATAAATAATCTTTAACTATTTCATCTTTACTGACACCTAGCAAAGTGAGTATCAATACACTTGCCACTCCTGTTCTATCTTTCCCGCCTGCGCAGTGGTACAAAACCGCTTCGCCTGCCTTATTATTTATCAAATATCTTAAGAAAAATTTAAACTGTGAAATAGAATAAGGATGAGTTAAAAGTGTTTTATAATTATTTTCCATCACTTTAAATGCTGGGTGACTTTCACCTTTTTTATACATCAACATCAATTTTTCTTTAAAAGTTAAATTTTGATTCTCATCTTTTGAAGATACCCCTTCTAATTTGTCTTCCCCCGGGTTAAGAGGTAGATGAAAAAAGTGAATATTAGTAATCTCTACATCTTTTGCTTTGTCTACTTCATCTTGATTTCTAAAATCAAATATTGTTTTAAGTTGATATTCATCTTTTAAAATCGATACATCTTCTTTAGTTAAATTAGACAAACAATCGCTTCTAATAAAGCAGTGTTCTTTAATAAAAATATTGCTTTTTTGATAAAAACCGCCTAAATCTCTAGTGTTTTTTGTTCCTTTTAAATTAATTTTCATTATTTATTTCCTCCAATAATGATATCGATTAAGTGAAAAGGTTCATCGATTATAATAGGAGTCCCTTCTAATTTTATAAGCGCTCCTTTATCCCTATAGCCATAGCTAACTAAAATAACTTCCATTCTCGAATTTTTTGCGGTTAAGTAATCGACATCGGTGTCACCGATATAAATACATTTATTTGGTTTTTTAATTTTTAATTTTTTTAGACAATATTTAACCATTTCATCTGATGGTTTCTTTTTTAAAAATGGCACATCGCCTTGTACACACGAAAATATATTTGGATAATATTTATCTATTAATTTATTGGCGATTTCATCGACTTTATTTGTGACCACCGCCAGTGTATAGCCATGTGCTTTTAATTTTAAAAGAGTCTCTTTCATAAGTGGATATGGCTTTGTATATACGTCGCAGTGGGCTTCATAATATTCTTTAAATATTTTAAGCGCGGACAAATAGTTAGGATTATTTATACCTTCTGGAATTGCTCTTTCAATTAATTTAGAAACGCCATTACCTATAAAATTTCTTATTTCTTCTTCTGTTCTAGGGGGATAAGAGAACTGTTTAAGTGCGTAATTAGTCGCCTCTTTTAAATCTAAAAGAGTGTCTAGAAGCGTCCCATCTAAATCAAATATCAAAGTCTTTTTCTTCTTGGCAAAAACTTCTTTTAAGGTGACCATCTTATCTACTAGCATCACTAATCGGCCTTCTTTAGTCTTGGGGAATTTAAATAAATTGATTGGCCACATGTGGCTAGATATGATATCTAGTTCAATTTTGTTGAGATTAAAATATTTTTTTGCGTTTTCTATCGCCCTAAAAGGATGTTTAGAGGCGTGACCTTTTTTATTTACTTTATCTACTCGCCAATCATAGAAATAAAAATCGTGGAGAAGTGCCCCTCTAATTAAAGATTTATAATCGTATCTTTTTCTTTTTCTAATCCCATAATATATGCATTCTTCACACACTAAACAGACGTGTCTATAAGTATTGCTTGTTCTATGCTGTTTGTTTTTAAGAAGACGCATTAAAATATCTTCTTCTTTAAATTTTAAATAGAAGTCGATAATTTGCTTTATTTCTACATCTGTTAATGTTTTATTTTCCTTCTTCTTCATATAATTTTTTAACGACTTTTATAATGTCGTCGTGTATTACTAAATCACAATTGTTATCGACATTAGTTTTATCTTTATTGATGACAACTAAATATCTGCCTCTAAAATATCTTATAAATCCAGCGGCAGGATAGACGATTAAAGATGTACCGACGACAATAAGCATATCTGCACTCATAATCGCTAGTATGCTCCTATTAACAATATCTTCATCTAGTGGTTCTTCATATAAGACGACGTCTGGTTTAATGAGTCCGTGACACTTCTCACAAAGTGGCACGCCTTCATAATTATAAACATAAGATGCGTCGTAGAAGTGGTGACATCTTTCACAATAATTTCTATGAATTGAGCCATGTAGTTCATACACTCTTTTTGAACCTGCTTCTTGGTGTAGTCCATCAATATTTTGAGTGATGATAGTCACTTCTTTTCTTTTACCCAAAGAAGCAAAATATTTGTGGGCTAAATTAGGTTTGGCGTCTAGATACATCATCTTGTCTTTATAAAATTTATAAAAGAGAGGAGTATCTTTATAAAAGAAAGAATGTGAAATAATATCTTCTGCTTTTAAACCTTGATAATCTTTGCTATAAATCCCATCATTTGATCTAAAATCAGGGATGCCAGAAGGAGTGGATATACCAGCGCCTGTAAATACGACGATAGATGATACATCATTTATCATATCTTTTAATATTTTTATTTCATCCATAATTTTTACCCCTTCCATTATATAAAAATAAGCATCATTTATCACTTTTAATTAAAAATACTTTATAATGAAAACATAAATAAAAGAAAAGGAGAAAAATATTTATGACACCAAAAATATATTACTGTAAACATTGTCACAATATTGTCTTGATGGTAGAAGACCATTTAGTCAATCCCGTCTGCTGCGGAGAAAAGATGCAGTTATTGATAGCGAATACCACTGATGGGGCAATTGAAAAACATGTACCAGATGTTAAAATTGAAAACAATTTAGTGCGCGTTAAAGTTGGAAGTATTCCTCATCCGATGAGTGAAGAACACCACATCGCCTTTATTATTTTAGAAACAAATAAAGGTCATTATGTCCATCATTTAAATCATACTGGACCAGCTGAAACAGTTTTTTCTCTTACAGATAACGAAACCCCAATTAATGTTTATGAATACTGCAATCTTCACGGACTATGGGTTAAAGCCATCTAATTAAAACTAAATTAATAAAATTAACTCTCAGCGTGTTTAAAAAGCGTTGGGAGTTTTTTATTTTAAAAAAATTATGTATACATAAAATTACGTTTTTAAGAAAAAGTTTTGTATTTTAAAAAAGTCAATTTATAATAAAGATAAAGAAATGCTTAAACGTTTAACCAAATGAAAAGTTTAAGTAAATAATGGAGGAAAGCTAATGAAAAGAAAGCTATTCACTTTTGTGCCTCTTTTATGTGGAGTGGCACTTGCGATGGGTTTAACTGCGTGCGGCGGTGGCACTGGTGACGACTCATCTTCATCAGAAGAGGTCGTTACGTCTTTGACGACTAGCGACGCTGACGAAACAACACATACAGTAACTTATTATGATGGAGACGAAGCTCTACATACAGAAGAAGTTGAAGATGGGGATACCGCTCCTGAGTGGGATCCAACTACGACAGTAACTGATAAAACATTCTTAGGATGGTATGGCGAGCCAACATTGACGCACGTCTATGATTTCACTTTACCTGTTACTGATGATTTATCAATTTTTGGTTCATTTGTATCCTATCAAGAAGATACTAGACACTGGGCACTTGCCGGAAGTGGTGGTACAGAATTACTCAAAACGTCAAACTGGGGTAAAGTTTTCACCGATGAACACTACATGGTTAATGAGTCGACAGAAACTGAAAACATCTTTACCATTGAAATTAATTTATTTGTAAATGATCAATTCCAATTCACTAATCCAGTTTATGATGAATCGAGCGATTCATATTCTTGGGGACATCAAAGAGGTGGTGGTTATTTAGTCGAACCAACACGCGATGGTGTCGAATACTTCCAAGTTGGTGGTGGTTTAGGAGCAGATAATTACACTGCAAATATCACCGCGCTTGTCGAAGGACGATATAAATTTACTCTTACAACATATCCAGCTGGCGATTTCCAAAAAGATGATTCACCAGAAACTTACGACAATAGAAATTATTACGACACCTTAGAATGGGTAAGAGTTGGTGATTCAACCGAAGTACAAGCCGAAATGACGACCACTTTCTATCTAAAAGGTGCATATATCACTGACTGGGGTGATTTAGTTAATGACCACACTAAGATGGTTTTATCTGATGGCGTTCACACATTAAATAACGTTTACTTAAAAGCAGAAGATGAATTCATGTTTGCTTCTATCTTCACTGAAACCGCAACTGGGGAAGAAAGTGTTGGTAACGTTTATATCCGTGGTTCAAATTTAACTGAAGAAAGTAAAGCTTTAGTTAGTGGCGAAAGCAACATTAAAGTTAATGAAGATGGATACTATAATTTCTCATACGATGAAGCTACTGAATTATTGACAGTTGTCAAAAACGATGATTATGTTCCACCTGTCGCCTCATATTATGTCGATGGTAATTTTGGCGGAAGATCTTGGGGAATTGACGAGAGTTTAAAATTAGTTCAAGATGAAACTGATCCAGAAGTCTATTCACTCTCTTCACCTATCACCGTCAGTGCGGCGGATGAAGAAATGGGTATACAGTACTATAACGCTGAACTCTCTTCTCCATATGTTGATTTCTTCGGTTCATCATATGTAAAAACCGCAGATGATGCATACGATTTAACTAAAAACAATATCGTATTTAAAACACCTGGAACATATAATGTTTCAATTAACACATACTCTCATATCATTACGATAACAGCAGCGTAAAACTTTCAATAAAAACACTATGGGTGTCTCTTTTAAAAGGGGGCACCCATAGTCAATCAATCAAGTATTGGTGGACATCGACTTCTTCTCTATCGATAGCTAATTTTAAAGCCTTGAGAACGGCGTCGAATTTATCTTGATTGTTAAGTTCGATATATTCGTGTTTGATGTTTAGTGATTGTAGGTAATTATGTATTTCTAAACTGAGGCAGACGATATGTTTAAGTGGAGTAGTAAGGACGTTATGTAATTCATTAAAATTATTTATAAAAATAACATCGCCCTTAGACTTTAACAAATTAGTAGTGGTCTCATCTTTATAAGGTAGAGCGAGGTAAGTTGCCTCTTTGTCATTAATATTATTAAAAGAATTATTAATTTCAAAAAACAAATTATCTTGAATGATACAGTCGATGGAAATAAGGGGGATAAAATTTAAATCACCTAATTTCTTAAAAGTATCTTTATCGATACGATAAGTGATAATCGCGTCGACATAATTATATTTAGCAATCAAATTGCTTGGTGCAGTTATGATGTTATATTTATGAGGCCTAAGTATCACACATAATTGATTAATTACATCTAATATTTCCGCCCGAGCGAGGGCAAAATTATCTTCGTTATAAAAGAAGAGGACATTGTGCATCTCTCCAGTCGCGAGCGATTTAGCGTAAGGGTTAGACCTATACATATATAGGTTAGCCATCTGAAGTATCTTCTGCCTAGTCGCTTCAGACACTCTCGCGCCTTGCTTATCATTTAAAACATAAGAGACAGTCGCGACACTTACTTCACACATCGCGGCTAAATCTACCATCGTAATTTTTCTACTCATCAACTTACATTTTAACTTAATAAAAAAATAAATAAAAGAAAGGAAAGAATATGGACATTTCAAGTTTGAAACACAAAAGTGATTCTATCTACTCCCACCCAGTTAGTAAAGATGAAATTGAACTGCGTTTATTGACTAAAAAAGATGACGATATTTTAAAAGTTGAATTAGTCTATAACGATAAATATTCTTTTCATGAACAAGTTAAAACATTAGTAGTGTCTAAAATTTGTAATGATGGTGTCTATGATTACTACATCGTAAGGATTAAGTTGAAAGACAAACGATTCGCGTATGTTTTCAAGTTAACCCTTTTAAATAATGAAATATATTATTTTAGTGAAGCTGGAGTCAGTAAAACCTACGACATCACAAAAGGATTTTATAATTTCTTTCAAATATCTTTTATCAACGACTTAGATTTGGTAAAAGTTAATAAAAAGTTACAAAATAGAATTTTTTATCAAATATTTGTCGATAGATTTTATAAAGATGACACAAATAACAATCAGCGGATAAATATTAATTGGGGAGATTTAGTTAATTCTAATTCCATTGCTGGAGGTACGCTTAGAGGAATAAAAGAAAAACTAGATTATTTACTAAATTTAAATATTGACGCTTTATATCTAACCCCTATATTTGAATCACTATCCAATCATAAATACGACACGATTGATTATTACAAGATAAGTACTGATTTTGGGGATGAGACAGATTTATTATATTTAATTAAAGAAGTACACGAAAAAGGAATGATTATCTTGCTAGATGGAGTGTTTAATCATGTTTCAGAACATTTCTTTGCTTTTGAAGATGTAAAACTCAACGGCACAAAATCAAAATATTACAACTGGTTTTTTATCGATGGAGAAAAAGTTGAAAGTCACCATAAAAATTATGAGACATTCGCGTCTTGTAAAAATTTACCAAAATTAAATTTAAACAATAAAGAAGTTCAAGATTATATACTTGGGGTGTGTATCCATTACGTCAAACAATACGACATTGACGGATATAGATTAGATGTAAGTGACGAGATACCGCACGCCTTTTGGATAAGATTAAAATATGAACTAAAGAAAATTAAAAACGACATTATTTTACTCGGTGAAAATTGGCATAACGCGCACGCATACTTAAATACACCATTTGAATTTGACAGCATCATGAATTATGCATTTACCAAAGAAGTTTTAGATTTTGTCGCTTATCAAAAAAACGATGCATTAAATTTTAAAAACCATGTAATTTCCAATCTTTTTAGATATAAATCAAATGTAAATTACAATTTATTGAATTTGTTATCATCGCACGATGTCTATCGTTTTTTAAATGAATGTAAGCACGATGTAGATAGATATTTAATTGGTTATATACTTCTTTATACCCATATTGGTATACCTTGTTTATACTACGGCGACGAGATAGGACTAGACGGTGGATATGATCCATATAATCGGGCGTGTTTTATTTGGGACAAAGATAAATGGGACAACAAAATAAATACCTATATAAAGAAAATGATAAAAATTCATAAAGATGAAAAATTAAATGAATTAAGTTATTCAATAAGTGAAGACAATGGGCTTTTAATTATCAATCGTTCAAATAATAAAAAGCATATTGTTCTTTTAGTCAATTTAAATAATAAAGACTATAAAATCGATATTGATGGACAAATTTTATTATCGAATTTATATACTGACAACATTTTAAAAAACAAAGGATTTGTTATTTATAAAATAGTGGAGGACAAATAAATATGGAAAGTAAAAAAGTATTGATGGCATTAACTTTGTTATCTTCAATTCTATTAGGAGCGTGCACTGGCCCTGGGACAGAACATGATTCAGATGTTACATCGATTGATTTAGGTGGAGATCATGATCCTGTATTCGACAAATTTGATGGAGAATTAGAAAGAAACGTCACTATTAAAGTTGTTGAAAACGATACGGCGATTAAAATGGGCTATCTAGATGAATTGTTAGAAGCTTTTAATGAAGAATATAAAGAATATGGCATTACCGCGGTGGACGCAAATCAAGGAGAATTTGCCGACCTCCCTAACAGTGGTCCTTATGGATATGGACCAGATGTTATTTATCAAGCAAATGATGTTCTCATGAGTTGGGTTGATGATAAGCATATTTCCCCATTACCGACACATTTAATTGAAGCATATACGAGCGAGGTTATACCAGAAGCTGCCCAAAATGCTTATACCGCTACTGCAAATAATGTCAATTATACTTTTGGTGTGCCTATCAACATACAATCTCCTCTTTTATATTATCGAAAAGATTTACTACCAGCCGATTGGAAAACGACATGGGATGATAACGATAATGATGTGCCGGATATGGTAGAAAACTTAGTTGATTTATATCAATTCTCCATACAATATCACGAACAAAATCCAAGCAATTATGGATTTGAATTTTCTTTAAATGATTTTTATTTTTCAAGCGGATATTTATTCAGTTATGGCGGATATTTATTCGGCGACAACAATAGAGATGATACAGATATTGGACTACATAAAGGAAACGCAAGATATGGCGTACAAGTTTTAAGACAATTTGCCGCGCAAATGTCGCCAGCGTGTATCGATGACAGCGCAAAACTGGCTATATCTGGTTCGATGGCAAGTGGCAAATATTTTGCTTCTGTAACAACACCTGACGTCAGAAGCGTCATTGTTGATGCATTGGCAAATACTTATGTGCAAGAAGGCTTAAGTACGGAAGAAGCTAGAATAAAAGCAGACGAAAATGTTGTTGGTGTACCATTTCCTGATCTACCAGAAAATGGCGATTTAATCAATCCGAGTGAGAAGAGCATAGAGTGCAAACAAATGGGTGGAATTAATGGATACGCGATGTCGAGCTATACTAAGTGTCCTAATGCTTCGCTTGCATTTATTAATTTTGCCACATCATATAAGATGGTTAAATTGAGAGAAGAAATTTTACAAATTGCCCCTTGTAGAAGTGATGTCGCTAGCGAAAGCACAGAGCTCTCACAACAACTATTTGAAAGAACGAAAAACGGCTCTATCGTCTTAATGCCTTCTATTAAAGCGATCAATCAAGTTTGGACACCTGCTGGCTCATTTATGGAAGATGTTGCGGCAGATCCAACTAGAGGTAGTGGGGCAAAATACGATACCTTAGATAAAATACAAGCGGCTTTAGAGCAGTTATCACAAGATATTTATGATGCGATTCATCTACTAGATTAAATGGTGAAAATAATGAAAAAAGCATTTGTTAGATTAGGAAACAAAATAAGTGATTCTTGGACTAATTTTATCAATTTTTTCAAGATTTCAAATTTCAATGTCAAGGCGAGCATGGGTTTGATGGGTGCTGGTCAATTTATGTATCGCCAAATTGGTAGAGGTATCATTTATTTGTCTATAGAGATATTAGGTATTGTTTTCTTTTCTCTTTATGGTTTTCATTGGATTGTTGGACTTTTTACTCTTGGTACAGTCGAGGCTAATGCCTGGACTGGAAAGGAGGGCGACAATTCTGTCATATTTATGCTATTAGGTTTGATGAGTGTCGGATTATTAATATTATTTATATCTTTATATATAAGTAATATAAAAGATGCTTATAAAACTTCTAAAGCTGTTTTAAAAGGTGAAAAACCACAGTCATTTAAACAAGATTTAAAAGATTTATTAGATAAAAAGTTTTATAAGACTGTATTATTTTTGCCTTTGGCAGGAACGCTTATTTTTAGTGTTCTCCCGATCGTTTTTATGATTTTAGTTGCCTTCACTAATTATGGTGGAGATTATGTTCCTCCAGTGCTAGTCGATTGGGTTGGGATCGATAATTTTATTAGGATATTCTCCCTTGGTGAAATCGGACCGACATTCTTTAAAATATTGGGGTGGAATATACTTTGGGCATTTGCGACAACTTTATTGAATTATATATTAGGTTTACTTCTAGCTATTTTATTAAATAAAAAAATTGTTAAAGGTAAAATTTTTTGGAGACTTTTCCCAATTTTAGCGTACGCGATACCTGGTTTTATTACGCTGACTGCTTTTAAATTTATGTTCTCACAAGGCGGACCGATAAACAATATGATAACCGCGAACGGGGGATCACCAATTCCGTTTTTAACTCGAGATGGTACATGGTGGGCGAGAATAATTGGTTTATTGATTAATGCTTGGTTAACCGTCCCTAGCGTAATGTTATTAGCGACTGGTATTTTAAGCAACATCAATTCTGATTTATATGAGGCCGCCCGTATTGATGGGGCGAGTAGTGCTAGACAGTTTAAAGATATAACGTTACCTTTTGTCATCTTCGCTACTACCCCGACATTGATAACCTCTTTCATCAATAATTTTAATAATTTTGGTGTCTTCTATTTCCTTAGGGGAACAATTACAAGCGAAGGCTATTTCGTTTCTAACGATACTGATTTGCTCATTAACTGGTTGTATAGATTGTCAATAGATAGAACCTACTATTCGATAGGGGCCGCGATATCTTTAATTATATTTATCATCACGTCTAGCATCTCATTAATCATTTATATTAAATCTCCAGCGTATAAAAAGGAGGATACATTTAGATGAGTACTCTTTCAAGGAAAACACCGATGAATTATCGGGTAAAAAAAGTTTTAAGTGGAGTGGCAATCTACTGCGTGCTTATTGTCGTATGCGCGATATTCTTCTTTCCGTGTCTGTGGCTAATTTTATCGAGCTTTTCAGCGACTGGTTCTTTATATGACATCGAAGGATTTTTCCCTGCATCTTATTCATTTGACGCTTTTATAAAATTATTTACCGATACATCTTTACACAATTATCCTAAATGGCTTTTAAATACATTGATAATTAGTACCGCCAATTGTATATTGTCTACTTTATTGATTATTGGTACTGCTTATACTATTTCATATTTCCAATTTAAATCGAGAAAAGGATTGATGAAAGGAGCGCTTGTATTATCGATGTTCCCTAGTTTTATGGGTATGACAATTATTTACATATTAATGACGCAGTTCAACATCGTTAATAATATTTGGGGATTAGTGTTAATTTATTCTTGTACCGCTCCTTTAGGATATTTGGTGCAAAAAGGCTTCTTTGACACAATACCGCAGTCGATATATGAGGCCGCAAAAATAGATGGCGCGACCAATGCGAGGATATTTACAACTATAACTTTACCGCTGGCAAAACCTATTATCGTATATACTGCACTTACAAGTTTTGCCTGGCCGTGGAGTGATTTTATTCTCCCAAAATTATTACTTATCGATAAAGATAATTGGACAGTTGCGGTAGGACTTATGCAGTTAGGACAAGACGAATTTTCTCGTTTTGCCGCTGGTAGTGTATTTATTGCTGTGCCAATTGTCATTTTATATTTCTTCTTAGTTAAATACATGGTCAATGGTATGACTAGTGGTGCGGTGAAAGGATAAGGATTATGGCAAGAGTTAAATTAGAAGATGTTTCAAAAGTATATAAAGGTAACGTCCGGGCGGTTACCGATTTTAATTTAAATATTGAAGATGGAGAATTTATTATTTTTGTCGGCCCCAGTGGATGTGGTAAATCAACAACTTTAAGGATGATTGCCGGACTTGAAGAAATAACAGCAGGAAAAATATATATCGGTGATACTTTAGTTAATAATATCGACCCAAAAGATAGGGATATTGCAATGGTTTTCCAAAATTACGCCCTTTATCCACACATGTCGGTGTTTGATAATTTAGGATATTCTTTAAAATGTCACCATGAAAAGAAAGAAATAATTAAAGAAAAAGTCAATAACGTTGCAAAACTCCTCAATATTGAAGAATTATTAGAAAGAAAACCTAAAGAATTATCTGGTGGTCAACGTCAAAGAGTCGCCCTCGGTAGATGTTTAATTAGAAATCCAAAAGCATTCTTATTTGATGAACCTCTATCTAATTTGGATGCTAAACTGAGGGTGCAGATGAGAAGTGAGATATCAAAACTACACAAACGTGTTAAAGGGACGTTTATCTACGTCACTCACGATCAAACTGAAGCGATGACTATGGGGGATAGAATTGTAGTTATGAAAGATGGTTTTGTCCAACAAATCGATACACCAGTCAACCTATATGAACATCCTATCAACATATTTGTCGCGACATTTTTAGGCTCACCACAAATGAATATGTTCAAAGTGTTTTTAAAAGGAGATAAATTATATTTAGATGATAAAACCTATCTTAATTTAACTGAAAAAATTCAAAACAAGATGATTGAAGGATACGATGGGGACATTTTAAGTTTAGGTATAAGACCTAGCGATTTTGCTCTCGGTAGTAAACAAGACTATGATTTTGTCGTCGATAAAATTGAACTGATTGAAAAATTAGGGCATGAAACACTTATTTATGTCAATCTACCAGGTAGAGAAGATAATACGATTATCTCTCTTAAAATGGATATGATTGACGAACTTGATGGACCAATATATTTAAAAGTTAATAAAGATAAGATTCATCTTTTTAATGACAAAGAAGAATCAATATTAAAAATTAATGAATATAATTTTATTCCTGCAAGTTTTACACTCGATAATAATGATTTGAAGATAGATAAAAAATATGTCATCAAGAATTTTAAAAATAAATGTATCGTCAAAGATGAAATTGATATTACAAATGGATATATTAAAATACCTTCATCTTCCTTTACACTAGAAAAACATAATGGCGACGATTATATGATTCAAGTCGAAGTGGTGGCCAAGGATATATATTCAAACACTAATGTATATTTTGCTAAATTGAAGGATGAGAATATCCGTATAACTTTCACATGCGATAAAAATAAAAATTTTAATAAAGGTGATACAGTTAAACTATACGCAAATATAAATGAATTAATCGCAACTGATGAGAATAAAGTTATTTTGATGATTAAAGATGAAATTCATTCACCAATCAAAAATATGACAATCAAAAATATTGGTAAAGAATATTATGTCATTACAAACGACAAGATGTTTGCTAAGACAAATAAATATTTACTTTTGAATAAAATATATGATTTGCAAGATAAGATGATATTATCTTTGTTCAATCAAAAGGATGAGGAAATAATTTTAAAAGTAGAAAGAAACGAAAACTTTTTCAGCGGTATGCTGATATACACAAAATATAAAAAACTTAAATAAAACAAATATTATTTCGACAAAAAATAAGTGTTTAATTGACATATTTATGTAATGCTTACATAATTTAGTTAGTTTTATTCATGGGACATTTAAGATTATCACTTGTATCAGTTTTATATTACGCCGTTGTGCTCCTGTCTATATTTTTACTTGAAGGAGTCGCGCTTTTAACTAACAATCTACTCGGTGGGTTTGATAATTTTTTATTCTTTTTAATCGCCATCCCGACGATTGTGTTACTTTGTTATGCTTTAATTAACGACCACGTGATTAATAAAACTAAAATAGATGTAATCTTGTCTTTATGTTTAGCAATTATATTTATATCGTCTACTTCAATGATTTTTACCGCCCCTAACACGACTTTTACGATAAATGGGCAAATACAATTAGAAGTAGCGTTTTCTTTTATTGATAGACTTAGATATGTCATAGAACTCGGCTTAGGACTTTTTTCAATTTATATCTTGATGTTTTTATTAGGTAGACTACAGTTAAGAACAAAAAAGATCCTCTACTTAGCTTGGATATTTGTATTGATCAATGGTGTACTTGTCATATGCTCTATATTCTTAAATTTTGATATTTATAAAGAAATCTTTAATGGCGATTATAGTGGTGTTGGTGTTTCTTCTTTATTTAGCAATGAAAACGCTTATGGTGGGTCTCTATTTGTCACCATCTTATCTTTAGAGATGCTTAATCTATATAAGAAGAAATGGTATCACGAAGTATTAATAATCTTATTTGCCTTCGCTATTATATTCTCTAGTTCGGCGACTTGTATAATATTGACACTTTGCTTTTTACCAATTGTCTTTATTTTTGAAATAGTACGCTTATTTATTAAAAGGTGGAAACTAGCATTATTTTTAACAATCGTCGTATTAATGGGATTAACTGCGATTGTTATTTTACATAATTATTTAATAAATAACGATGTTAAATGGATGGTCAATTTCCAAAAATTTATCGTTGAAGATTGTCTAGATAAAAATTTTAAAACATTGTCTGGTAGAACTAAGATTTGGGATATGGCGGTAGATGTTTTAATACAGCATCCTATGCAGTTATTTTTTGGTTTTGGACACGGAGTATCACCATATTATATCAATGGATATTATTCGGTGTTTGATGGCGTCGTTAGTGATGTAACATCACTCCACAACGGGTTTATTGAAATATTATTTAGATTTGGTGTTGTTGGATTATTATTATATATTTTCTTTATTATTTATTTCTTATATTGCCTACTTAGATTATTTATTAAAAAACATTTCAGCGTGTCAATCATCCACTTTGTACTATTTATATTCTTAATAACGTATAGCTTTTTAGAATCAGTATATTTCTTTGAACTTAACACCATTGGATTATATATTGGTTTTATTGTGATGTTACCACCAATGATTTCATATAAACATATAAGTAGACCTAAGTTAATAAAAGAAGCTGAAGTGGTGGACGCTTGGAAAGAGAAAATTCGACCTGCTTCATTATTTAAATTATTAACTGCTTTTATAACATCTTTAATAACTCTATTTGCTAGCTTGTTATTCATCCCATCTTTTTATCATCAAGATACATTCGACGTAGTGGTGGAGATATTAAAGATATTAGTTATATCGCTATTCTTATTGCCTAATCTCGTTTCTTTATTATCTTTATGTCAAGATAGAAAAATATTTAAAAGGAGACTATTCATCATATCGACGATAGTCATAACTATATCTTTATCAATATTTGTCCCGATGTATTTAATCGATAAGACTAAGTCATACGCTTTCGATACATTAAATATTGTTTATTTAATCTCATTGTTATTTATTAACATCATTTACACAATAGAACATAAAGAAATTAAACACTACTTTAAACTATTATTCAAAGGTATATTTGTCACCCCAAAACTAGGTCTATTATTTCAAATAGCTACATATTTAATAATCTACACCCTATCATCTAGTTTTTATGAATATACATTGTTGAGTGCGGTTAGTGTAGGTATAATCGGATTCATGATGTTTGTGTTTGGTTCTTTATTACTACCATTTAAAGAGAGCAAGACATATCTAAAATATATAAATAATGAAAACCTCGCTTATATTAAATCGATTGTCTATCGATATAAGATTTAAAACAACAAAAAATACCTCAGTTTTGCCGAGGTATTTTGTTTTAAATAAGATTTTTCTAATTATTTAGTAAATCTTTTTTTGCTTTTATTAATCGTGAGTAAGATAGTGCTTAATAATCCCACCGAGACGACACCAAATAAGAGAGTTAAATCATTATTTGATATATCACCAATCAAGTTGTTGGCTAAATTATTAGTTGGTTCTAAGGATAATAACATTTCATATGTATCGACATAAGTCTTACCTACTTCACCAAAATAATCTTGTACAGCAAGAAGTGCTTTTTCTTCTTCACTTAAATTAATATAAACTTCTTTTGCTCTTATCCAGTGATCGGATGAGTAAATGCTACTATCAGCATCACAAATTGATAATAAATCATTATTTAATCGATAGGCATCGATGACACTTTTTAAATATGAAACAGCATCACCAACAGCCTCGGTTGATGTACGTTTATATAATGAAACAGCGTAATAACTATTACCACTATATGTTGTAGGTTTATAGAATCTAAAACGCATTTGGTCACTTGTTGAATTAAATGAGAAAACGTTTTTATTATCTCCGTAGACTAAAGCCCATGTATTTGTGCTTTTACCTTCTTCAATGGTGATGAGTTGTTCATCATCGCTGAAATTTAAGTCATTACTATTAACATTCGATCCATAAATATATTTATTAGGATTTGCTTCATTAGTTGCACTCATCCTAACAGTATATCCCCCATCAACTGCGGTGATGGTAACGGAGTTTTTGGCTATTTCATCACTATATGTTATAACGTCATTTAAAGGCGTGACAGATACGTAACCATTTGCATCATCGTCTACCCCATTAAATAAATATTTGTCATTTGCAACAAGTAAATATTCTCCATCGGTAATATCCGTCATGGTTGTTACTTTTTCATAATCACCTAATTCAGATTCGATAAAATCAATAACCTGCGCGTCATTTATAGTTAAAGTAAAGGTGGCCGATACTGTTTTTCCTTCTCCAACCCCTTCACTGTATGTAGCGGTAACATTACCTGCATATGATTTTAATAATCTTGTGTTTTCATCCAACACGACATCATCGCTAGTGGTGAATGTAACTTGTTCTTGTTCTAAATAAATAATTTCTTCAACATTATTTTCTGTATAACTAAGCATTATGCTTTCTGACGGTAAGACAAAATAATCACCGGCTTTAAAAGTTTGATCATCAACAACTAATTCACCTAATACTTTAGTTGATTCAACTGGATTAATAACTAATGGCGCGCTAGTCAATACTTCTTTACCATTTTTTAATAAAGACGCGGTGACGTTGATTGTGGTGGTATCAACTGGATTGATAATAGTGTGAGATAATGTATATTCATCAGGAGTTAAAACAGTATTTTTTTCACCACAAATTAAAGTGACTGTTACATCTAAAGTTCTAGAAACACCTACATAGTACACACCATCATAATTATCAGTAATTGATAAAGTAGGGACCACGACATCAAATTCACGGTACAAATGCATATCGTTAGGATAGTCTTTATGCCAAATGTCTAATACATATTTACTATCTTCTAAAACATTTAATGTATCGTCATCGTGGGTTGGTAAATTTATTTCTTCTCCAGCGTGATTAACAGCGCTTTCATCATAACTACGAACAACATATTTGTGATTAGATGATGAAGAGGTAGTTGAATTATCATTAAAGGTTGTTTTAACTACTCCATCAAAAACAAATTTATCTACATGAGAGTAAAAGACTGAAGTAGGATTTGTAGTAAAAGTTATATTTTTTATTGCTTTTTGAATGACAGTAACTTTGCAAGAATCATCAGAAACTAATTCACCAACTTTAACAACTATAGAATATTGACCAGCATCCCAGTCTTCGAATTTAATTTCTTGAACGCTTTCGCTTGCGTCGACTGTTACATTATTGATTGTTAAAGTATAGCCAACACCATCAGCGTATGTTTCAGCAACATTACCATCATCATCTACAGTCTTGACAATTAAATCTTCTGTCGATAGAGTGCTGTTCGCGTTTGTGCCATTATAATATTCACCTATTCCGTCCGCGAAAGACACAACTGCTTTAGTTGGTATTGCATCAACGGCTTCATAATTAATAGAAATTGATTTGATGTACATTGCTTTTGATGACGACTGCATTCCTATTTTTAAAACATCAAAACCCGATGCATTATATTCACAAGTATAATTAGTAGGATTTGTGGTTAAATCATAATCAGTTCCAACCTTTGTATTGTCTTTATAAAATCTTAAAACCGACGTCCCACCTGTTGTAGCATTAACTGTAACAGAATTAATTGTAACATTTGTTCCAAAAGATGAAAGTGGTGTGGAAATAGTCCATTCAGATGTTTGGGGATTATTGCCACTCCCGATTTGAACCCCTCTGTTATTATTGTTATCAAAAGTAAGAAATTTCATTTCATCATAAGACCATGAAATACCATTTAATGTTACAGTACCTCCCGCTTTTTTTAATTCTCCACTTGTAAATGTATGTGACCAATTTTCTTCCGCCGCTTCAACTCTTAAGGTGTCACTAGAATAAGCAGTTATTCCAACACCAACTGCCATTGCAAGTCCAATTGAGCTAATAAGTATTTTTTTCAGAAATTTCATAATATCCTCCATAATCATTTCTTCAAAAATA
>CASDYZ010000001.1 GCA_949285325.1 uncultured bacterium | reverse complement strand
CTGCTAATTGGATTTTGACATTTGGTTGTTCGACATCTAATAAGTGGCGGAGTTCATTTTGTTTTTCTTCGACGCCAGCTTTTGTTAATTTAATTTTTTCGTGCATGACTTGTTTCCTCTTTTTTTGCTAGCAATTATTCTAGCATAATATTTAAAAAAAATATATTTATTTATTTTTTTATTTTTGTATAATAGCGATTAGGTAGTTTATGGATAAGAAAAATAAATATAAAGATAACAAATTTAAAAGAGTGTTAATTCTTTTTTTATCCTTTTTTAAGATAGGTTGTTTTACTTTTGGTGGAGGTATCGCTATGATACCGATCATCCAAGCTGAAGTAGTCGATAAAAGAAAATGGCTCAAGGCTAGCGATATATTAGATATACTTGCAATATCAGAGTCAACTCCAGGGCCAATCGCCATAAACACTGCCACTTATGTCGGGTATAGAGCGGCTGGGGTATTTGGCTCTTTTATGGCGACTTTAGGCATCGTATTACCTTCTTTTATTATCATATATATTATTTCATTATTTTATGAAACATTCATGTCTTGGACGATTGTCGCTAACGCGTTTAAAGGGCTTAATGTCGGGGTAATACTACTTTTAATTTTTGCTATCCTTTCAATTCAAAAAGCTATTAAATGGAATTGGATATCTTTTATTTTGTTCTTATTTGCTTTTATCGTCATGGTGACATTCACCGCTTTAGATATGACTTTCTCTTTCCTTACTATATCTATCATATTAGTCGGTATGATCGTCGGTATAATTAAGACCGCTTTAGATAATAAAAATATAAAAGGAGGTAAAAAATGATTTATTTTGAATTGTTTTATGTCTTCTTTTTAATTGGTTTATTCACCTTCGGCGGTGGATATGCGATGATACCGATGATTCAATCAGAAGTTGTCGGTAGAGGCTGGATAAGTGAAAGTATGCTCACTGATTTTATCGCTATATCAGAAATTACTCCTGGACCTTTCGCCATTAATATATCGACTTTTGTCGGGGCGGAGTTGGGTGGCATTTTAGGCTCAGTATGTGCCACACTGGCGGTCGTACTCCCTTCATTTATTATCATATTGATAATCGCTATTGTCTTATCAAAATTCATGAATTCAAAATATGTTAAAGGCGCGCTTAACGGGGTTAAACCAATGGTTGTCGCCCTCATTTTATCAACCGCTCTTTTCATGTTTATCAAATTGATATTTTTCCAAGGTAAAGAATTATATTCTGATTTTGTCTTTGATATAAAATCTTTAACTTTATTTATTATTTTAGTTATTTTTTGTTTTATTTATCAAAAGCAAACAAAAAAGAAGATAAATCCTATTGCTCTACTTCTTTTAAGCGCGCTTCTTGGTATATTTATCTTCTCTAAATAATTATAATTATTGAATTATTTTTTATGATGTTTACATTCGTGATTTTTTTCATGTTTATGACAACATTCACCATCTTCACTAGATTCACATTCACATTCATGTTCACTAGAAAAAGTATTAAGCACTTCTTCAACTTCATCCCACTCTTCATCAGTTTCTATTTCATATAGATTGCCTTGTTCATCAAAACGCATCGCCATTACTTCTTCTGGTTTTGCTTCATCGTAAAAAAGAACATAAGAAATATTTTTATCTTCATTATCGTAAGTAAAAAGTATTTCAAAACGTTGTTCGACACCATCTTCATCGGTAATAATAATGTGATTGTCAAGTTTTTTATTTTCCATGGTCGTTTCTCCTTCTTCTTAAATATGTATCGAGTATTTCTAAGGCGGCGAGTTGGTCGACTACTTCTTTTCTTTTCTCGTGGGTGACATTTAGTTCACTTAAAGATTTATTCGCCTCGACGCTTGAAAGCCTCTCGTCGACTAGATTTATTTTAATATCTTTATATTTTTCTTCAAAATCTTTTTTAAATGATAGAGTGATTTTACTTCTTTCTGAAGGCTCTCCGCTTAGATGGAGAGGATATCCTAAAGCAATTTCATCAATTTCATTTTCTTGACATATCTTGTAGATTTCATCAAATGTCGATTGATAATCGTTAGCCTTAAAACGTAAAGTTTTTAAAGGGTGAACAATCTCGATAGAGTCGCTATAGGCGACACCTAAAGTAATTTTACCTAAGTCTAGACCTAAAACTTTCTTAGACATTTTTAAATATATCCTTTACGACATTAAGTGCTTCTTCAATTTTATTTTTGTTTTTACCAGAGCCTTGAGCAAAATCTATTTTGCCTCCCCCATTACCACCTAATATAGAGCATACTTGTCTAACAATTTGCCCGGCGTTGATATTTTTGTTATTTATATCAGTTTTAATTGAACATACCACTGGTAGAGATTCTCCATCGTCGCCGATGAGGAGGACGAAATATTTCTTTCTTGTCCCTTTTAGTCTTTCCACTATACTTAAAAGTTCATTTCTATCCATCCCTTGTAAATAGTTGGCGATGAGTAGGGCCCCATCTATTTCACTAGAACTAGATTCTAATTTTTCAGTTGCAAATATCCCAACTCTATTTCTTAAAGAAGTCATAAGTTTCTTCATGTTCTCTTTTTCTTTTACTAGAGTTGATAATCTAGTAGGGATTTCTAAAAATGAGGAAGCATTAAGCTCATCTTGAGCGTATTTTAAAAGTGCTTTTCTCTTTCTAATTAGTTCGTACGCCCCACTAGAAGTACGGGCTTGAATTCTTCTTACCCCACTAGCGATACTCTCTTCAAACTCGATAGCAAACACACCGATATCTTGGGTATTCGCTACGTGAGTGCCACCGCAAAATTCTTTACTAATATCACCGAAGCTAACGACTCTAACAACATCGCCATATTTGTCGTTAAAAAGTGCTTTTGCCCCTAGTTTTTTTGCCTCTTCAATAGGAAGAATTTTTGTCTCTTCTTCGATAGAAGAAGCAATCCATTCGTTGACTTTAGCCTCAATCAATTCTAGATCGCCATCACTAATTTTATTTAAATGATTAAAATCGAAGTGGATATATTCGTCGCTGACAAATGAACCTTGTTGATTTATCTTCTCTTTTAAAACATTTTCAATCGCTGATTGAAGGAGGTGGGTCGCTGAGTGATTACGCATTATTCTCCTCCTTCTTTCTTCATCTATTTGTAGTGTAACTTCATCGCCGACTTTAACACTTCCATAATAAAGTTGAGAAACATGTAGATGTTGTTTATTTGGTGCCTTATATACATAAGTGACACGGCCTTGGAAGTCTTTGCCGCTAAATTCACCAACATCGCTGACTTGTCCTCCACTTTCAGCGTAAAATATCGTCTTATCAAATATTATCTCACAAATATTTGAACTCTTTTCGACACTTTTCCCTTCTTCAAATATACCGATAACTTTTGCTTTTAACGGTTTAATGCCATAGGTGAAAGTACTCTCTTTTTTAAAATCTAATAGATCTTTTGATTGTTTATGCATCGATTCGACATTTTTTCTTGATTCTCTCGCTCTTTGTTTTTGATCTTCCATCAATTTTATAAATCCATCTTCATCGACATTTATATTCATTTCTAAACAAATTTCTTTCGTCAGTTCAAATGGGAAACCAAAAGTATCGTATAATCTAAATGCTTCTTCTCCGCTGAGTTTATTATTTTTGCCGACGATTTGTTTTAATATCGCTTCTCCTTTTTCTAAAGTTGAAAAGAATTTATTTTCTTCATCTTCCACAACTTTTTTAACAAAAGAAGCATGTTCAATCAAATATGGGTAAAATGATTTCATATTGTCGACGACAATGTCGACTAATTTATATAAGAACGGTTCATGTAATCCTAAAGTTGAACCGTATCTAACCGCCCTTCGAAGAAGTCTTCTTAGTACATATCCTCTTCCTTCATTAGAAAACATCTCGCCATCACTTATAGCGAAAGTTATCGCCCTTATATGGTCCGCGATTACTCTAAACGGCATCGGATTAGATATATATTTAACACCACTAAATTTTTCTACTTCTTCAATGAGTGGATAAAATAAATCTGTTTCAAAATTCGTATCTTTATTTTGAAGGATACAAGTGATTCTTTCTAGCCCTGCGCCAGTATCGATATTCTTACTTGGTAGTTCTTTATAATTTTCTCTTTTTACTCCACTGACAGCATTAAACTGAGAGAATACTATCCCCCAAATTTCTATATATCTATCATTTTCTATTTCATCTTGTAACAACTTGACTCCTAGTCCTTTTGCATCCCATTTTTCACCTCTATCGTAAAATACTTCAGTGTTAGGTCCGCAAGGCCCTTCCCCAATTTCCCAAAAGTTATGTTCAAGTGGGATGATATGGCTTTCATCCAATCCTTGTTTCATCCATAAATTTTTTGTTTGGATATCGCTTGGATGATACGTGACATATATTTTATTTTTATCCATGTCAAACCAATTAGGGCTAGTGAGAATTTCAAATGCCCACGGGATGATTTCATCTCTAAAATAATCTCCGATAGAAAAGCATCCTAACATTTCAAAAAATGTGTGGTGTCTTGCTGTATGTCCGACGTTTTCAATATCGTTAGTCCTTATGGCTTTTTGGACATTGACTATTCTTCTCGATGGCGGTATCTCGCTCCCATCAAAATATTTTTTAAGAGCGGCGACACCTGAATTGATCCAAAGTAAAGTTGGGTCATTGATTGGAATTAGAGATGCGCCTGGTTCAACTCGATGCCCTTTCGATTTAAAAAAATCTAACCATAAATTTCTAATTTCGCTACTCGATAAATATTTCATTTTTTTCCTCCCATTTAAAACAATAAAAAAGCCGCCATTAAGGAACGACTTTTTAAATCGCGGTACCATCCTTATTCGTCAAATAATATGACGCACTTGATTGCTAGGTTTACGAACTAGTTTCGGCGGGTATTAATCGCTTCATCGAAGGAGTGGCGTATCTAAGGTTTCAAATATCTTTTCCACCAGCTAGATATTCTCTATATTGAAACTTTTAGACTGGGTTCCTTCTTAACGAATTTCGTCAATATTTTATCAATGTTAAAAATAAAATTCTAGTATTAAATATCGTTTCTTTTATTGCCTATAAAAGTCGCGTCGATTATCCCTCCTCCTAGGCATATATCCCCATCATATAAAACTGCTGCTTGTCCAGGAGTTATAGCTTTATAGGGCTCATCAAATATTAACTTAACACTTTCGTTATCTAAAAAATAAATCTTTGCCCCTAGATCTTTTTGTCGGTATCTAAATTTACACATTAAATGGTCACCTTCTTTAGGGATATCACTGATAAAATTCATTTTTTTAACGATGCATGAATCGCTTAATAAATATTTATTTTCCTCTCCTCTAGCGACGTAGAGTATATTGTTTTTAATATCTTTTTTGACGACGAAATAGGCGGTTGAATCTTCATTAGGTATTCCTCCTATTCCAAGTCCTTTTCTTTGTCCGATGGTGTAGTACATAACTCCGTCGTGGTCTTTTATATATTTATTAGTGTCGATATCGATTATCTTCCCTTTTTTTGACGGGATATAATTTTGTAAAAATTGTTTAAAATGTCTCTCTCCGATAAAACATATCCCAGTCGAATCTTTTTTAGAAGCGACAACTAGATTTAATTCTTTTGCCACTCTTCTAACTTCGTGTTTTTCAACGTCGCCTAAAGGAAAAAGAGTGTAGGATAATTGTTCTTGGGAAATTTGTGAGAGAAAATAAGTTTGATCTTTCTCTTTGTCAAAACTTTTTAATAAGTAAGCTTTACCATTTTTATCAACTCGTTTTGCGTAGTGCCCCATGGCGATCATCTCGCATCCATTAGCTAGAGCAAATTTTAAAAAAGCATCAAATTTAATATATTTGTTGCAAAATATGTCAGGATTAGGAGTTCTTCCATTTTTATATTCATCGATTAGATAAGAAAAAACTTCATCCCAATATTCTTTTATAAAATCCACTCTTAAAAGAGGGATATTTAACTGCTTTGCCACCTCTAATGCGTCTTCATAATCTTTTTCTTGAGGACACTGAGAGTCGTTGATAGTTGGATTACCTAAATAATCTCCATTAGCTAAAGCGTCCCAATTTCTCATGAAGCATCCCACTACTTCATAACCTTGCTTTTTCAAAAAGTAGGCGGCGACCGCACTATCGACACCGCCAGAAAGGCCAATCATCACTTTCATAAATTTAAATCCTTGCTGTCTAAAATGAGAGTAAATGGTCCATCGTTAATGGAGCTAACTTCCATGTACGCCCCAAAAATACCAGTCGATATTTCTCTATTCAATAAAGTTTCTAATTGTTTATTAAAATATTCATATAACACTTGAGCTTGATTCGGACTTAAAGCGTTGACAAAAGAAGGTCTTCTTCCTTTTGATGCGTCAGCGTACAAAGTAAACTGTGACACTGAAAGGATGTCGCCCTTGACATCTAAAATAGATAAATTAGTCATTAAATTTTCATCAGCGAATATTCTTAAATTAAAAACTTTCTCTGCCATTTTGCTCGCGATAATTTCATCATCTCCGCTAGTGAAACCGACTAACAATAAATATCCTTTTCCTATTTGAGCGATTTTTTTATTTTTAATAGTGACACTCGCACTATTTACCGTGGTTACAACAATTCTCATGTCATAATTATAAATAATTCTATTTTAAAATACTATTTTAAGTTGCTATAATTTTTATATGCAAAAACCACTTGCCGCGCGTTTAAGACCAACTACGCTCGAAGAAGTAATCGGGCAACAACATCTCGTTGGTAAAGATGGAATATTATCCAATTCAATTAAATCACATACTCTTTTTTCTATTATCTTTTTCGGTCCCCCTGGAGTAGGTAAGACAACAATTGCTGAAGCTTATGCCAAACAGATGAATGTCAAATATATAAAATTAAACGCTGTGACATCTAATAAGAAAGATTTAGAAGACGCCATTAGAGAGGCACGCTTTTATAACGAATGCTATATCATCATGGATGAAGTGCATAGATTAAACAAAGATAAACAAGATATTTTACTACCCTACATAGAAGAGGGAATAATATATTTATTAGGGTGCACTACTCAAAATCCATACATCGCGATAAATAAAGCGATAAGGTCGAGGACACATCTATTAGAAGTATATAAATTAAGTGATGAAGAAGTTGTTGGTGGACTTAAAAAAGCACTAGTTAGTGAAAAGGGATTAAATAATAAATTTAAAATAAGTGAACAAGGATTAAAATATATTGCTAAACTTACTGGCGGAGATTTGAGGTACGCTTATAATTTTTTAGAAGTTATAGACATGTCAATAAAGAAAAAGAATATCGATTTAAATGATGTTAAAACAATATTAAAAGTCCCTAATTTTCAAATGGATAAAGATGAAAATGAACATTATGATTCTGTCTCGGCTTTACAAAAATCTATACGTGGAAGCGATGTCAATGCTGCCTTATATTATTTAGCTAGACTTTGCATCGTCCAAGATTTAGATAGTATAAAAAGAAGATTGTTAGTCACCGCGTATGAAGATGTTGGCCTCGCTAATCCTAACGCTGTCGATAGAGTAATTAATGCAGTCGATACAGCGGAGCTAGTCGGTTTCCCTGAAGCTGTCATCCCCCTTGGTTTTGCGGTTGTGGATTTATGTTTATCTCCTAAATCTAAAGCAGCGAATAATGCGATTCATGAGGCTATGGACTACGCTTCCTCTCACCCGCTCGATGTCATGGATTATTTAAAACTAACTCCGGTCAATGTCGCTGAAGAAGATAAATATCCATACAATAGACCAGATTTATGGAATAAAATACAGTACTTACCTAACCTCATAAAAGACATGAAATTTTTTAAACCTAATTTAAATACTTCTTCTCTATATGAAAAAGGATTAAACGACAATTATATAAAATTAGAGAAAATTGTCCGTTCATCCTCTTTAAGAGATTTAAAGAAAAAATAATTTTTATTCAATTATTTCCCAAACGACTGGGTGGGTTTTGATTTTATCTTTACCGACTTTAAATGCGTCTTTAATTTCTTCTATTATTTCATCAAAATTTTCTTTATTTGTGTAAATCGTGCACAATTTTTCATTTATTTTGACAAAATCACCAACTTTTTTATTTAAGACAATACCGCTTGACATATCGATAACATCACTCATTGTCGCTCTTCCGGCTCCTAGTTTCATTGAGCTTTCCCCAATTTCTAAGGCGTTGATTGAATAAATGTAGCCTTCTTTTGTGGAATATATATCGACGATATGTTTAGGGAGAGGAAATTTATCTAAATCATATATATAAGAAGCATCTCCTCCTTGGGCTTTGACCATCTCGACAAATTTATCAAATGCTCTACCGGATTTAATCGCCTCCTCTAACAATTTAATACCTTCTTCTTTAGTTTTAACAATCTCGGCTTGTTCGAGCATTATCGCCCCACACGTATAGCAAAGTTCCATTAAATCTTTAGGTCCATTACCTTTTAAGGCATTGACTGCTTCTTTTACTTCTAAAGCATTACCGACAGCAAAACCTAACGGCTCATTCATGTCGCTTAAGACTGCTTTAGTATTTCTATGTAATGATTTACCAATTTCCACCATCACTTTGGCGAGTTCTCGTGCCTTATCGATATTTTTCATAAACGCCCCTTCACCGAAAGTGACATCGAGTAATATAGTGTCAGATCCACTGGCGAGTTTTTTACTCATGACACTTGAAGCGATGAGTGGAACTGATTCAACCGTCCCCGTCACGTCGCGTAATGCGTAAAGTTTTTTATCGGCTGGGACAAGTTCGCCAGTTTGACCTACAATTGCTATTCCAATATCGTTTACTTGTTCTAAGAATTCTCTATCGGTAAGGTTTATTGATAGTCCTGGTATAGATTCTAATTTATCTAATGTCCCACCAGTGTGACCTAGTCCCCTCCCACTCATTTTTGCTACTTTCGCCCCACAGGCGGCAACCATCGGGCCTAAGACGAGGGAAGTTTTATCGCCTACCCCTCCAGTCGAATGCTTATCGACTTTTATACCTTTTATCGAGCTTAGATCCATCACTTCACCGCTGTGCTCCATCGCGTTAGTAAGTGTGGCGATTTCTCTTTTATCCATCCCGACAAAATATATAGCCATCGCGAGTGCAGAGGCTTGATAATCACTTATTTCTCCATTTACTAATCCATTGATAAAAAAACGAATTTCTTCATCAGTTAAACTATGTCCATCTCTTTTTTTAATAATAATATCGACAATTCTCATAAATACTCCTTATATTTTTATCTTTAAATATATTTATATATTTTTTGCCTGACTTTATTGTAAACTTAATGTATGGATTTTTTCAATCATTTAGAGAAGTATTTGTCAAAAGAAGATGTATCTAAATTAGAACAATCGTTATCTAAAAAAGCTATAAAAGGTGTGCTTCTCAATACAAATAAAATGGATGATGATACATTTTTAAGTCTATATCCACTTTGTAAAAAACATCCTTTAGTTGAGCACGCTTACATATATGATGACGATGTATATCCTTTTTCTAAATCAATTTATTATGAGCTAGGAGCGTTTTACCTCCAAGAACCATCAGCGATGATCCCTCCTTCACTTTTAGATTTAAAAGAAGATGATATCGTTTTAGATATATGTTCCGCGCCTGGTGGGAAAAGTATCCACTCCTCTTTTTTAAAAAATAACAAAGGGATAATTATATCTAATGATATTTCTTATCAAAGATGTTTAAAGACAATTGAAAATGTTGAAAAACTAGGGATAGGTAACATCATCGTCACTTGTAATGACTTTTCTAAGATATATATAAATTATTTAAATTATTTTGACAAGATAATAATTGACGCTCCTTGTTCTGGAAGCGGGATGTTTAGAAAAGATGATAAATTTAAAAAAGACTGGTCTTATAATAAAGTAATAAAATATCAAGCGATACAAAAAGAATTGATTTTATATGCTTACAATATGTTAAAACCAGGTGGAAAGATGGTCTATTCAACTTGTTCGTATTCAATGGAAGAAGATGAAGAGGTAATTGAATATTTATTAAGTAAAAGTGATGCACAGATAGAAAAAATAAAAGAAAATGATTTATTTTGCATAAATAAATTAAAACCATATGGTGTCCACCTCTTCCCTTTTAAATTTGATGGAGAAGGTCACTATATTTGTTTAATATCTAAGCCTATCGATAATATAAAAAGAGTTAAAAAAATAGAAAATGATAAAAATAATTTATTTTCACTTCTATTAAAAAAGACATCTTATCAAGGAGCGTATAAAGAAAATGATTATTTATTTATCTATCCTCATGATTTTAATGAAAAAGGACTAAATATTTTAAGAAAAGGAGTAATGGTTGGAAAAATTATTAAAAATAATATCCCTAAATTAGAACTACATTACGCCCGATTCATCGATAGTTATATAAATGAATATAATTTAAATCTAAGTGAATGTGAACAGTATATAAATAATCATTCACTAAACGTAAAATTAGATAAGGGATTATATTTGCTAAAATATAATAATTTAAATTTATCATTCGCTACTTGTAATAACGAGCAAATAAAAAATTGGTATCCAAAAAGTAAATACATTAAAAAATATAACTAATTTTTTCTAAATTTAAATAAATATGTACATATATTCGCACGCACATAAATTTGTAAATAATGCTTGAAATTATTTTCGAATAAGCATAAATTAGATACAAGCTTATATTTTACTAAAGAAAGGAGAAATAACTATGAAAAAAAGTTTATTAACAATCTTAGGTACAATGGCACTTGTTCTCCCACTCGCCGCCTGTGGTGGCGGAGCCGGAGGAGAAGAAAGCTCTTCTTCATCAAGTAGTGAAGACGAAGTAACATCATCAAGTTCTTCATCTAGCAGCGAAGAAGCAACTCCAACAGTTACTTCTTTAGTGGACATTCTTGAATGGGACACTGAAGGAACGACAGGTTTAGGTGGCGCGCCTGTACTCGACGGAGAATTAGTCACCATCGAAAACTCCGCGGTAGTCATCGGTAAACATGGCTCAACCGTAACTGCTTACCAAGTACACGGTGAGTATATCAGTGATTTACTACCAATTGAAATCAATCTTGCTGATGGCGTTGAATGCGAACTTGGAAACGCATATGATTTCACCGGAGTAGTCGGTTCAGAAAATGGACGTATTGTCATCAATGATGCGACTGCTGTCTTAGATGAAGATGGTGATACTAGCATTTATTACTGGCCAGATTTTAATAGAGACAGCTACAATATTACAACAAGATTTATGTCTGGTTTAATGGTTGGTTCTGGCGATAGTGCTCTACAATTAAAATTTGGTACACTTCCAGAATTCCCAGAAGGTGAATTGACTGAAGATATCGAATTTGAAGTTTACTTCCCTGGTGAAGTTTATGATAAAGATACTTCAATACCGGTCGTTATTCATCACGACACTGATCCTGCCGCAATCGAATATTTAAGAGTGATCTTCGAAGGTGGAACTAGAACAGAAAAAACCTCTTCAGGCGCACAAGAAGTTACATATGAACCTGTCACATTCGATTCCATATTAGTTTGGGATATGGGTAAATTATATTTTGACAGATTTATGAAACTTCAAATTGATGAACTTGAATGTAGTTATATCTATACGACAAGTCTTCACGAAGAAGATACCCCAATCAGCCAATATCTCGATGAGACAATAGAAGGTGGAAATTATACCTTTGAATTTGATATCAGCCAATTTAATACTGATTCAATCTCTCAAGAAGATTATATAAATGGAGCAGATCTTCCTACTACAGGTACAACCACTCAATCTAGATCAGTCAATGCCTTCACACCTGATAGTATGCACATGAATGTCGGTGGGGAAAACCCATTATATTACGAGACTATCTATGTGAATAATGCGGAAAATAACACTGTTGATGCCTATAGACAAGACTCCACTGGTGCTTGGGGATTACTCGGCTCTTATACCGCTGAAGATCTTGGTGGAGTCGCTGACTATCACATGTTGACCTATAGCTTAAATGATTTATACGGTTTAACAAAACGTTTTGAAGCAGTTGCTGGAAGCGATGAATACTTAATCAACGACGCTGAATTAAAAGCTTACTTAGCGTATATCGTTGGAGATTGCTTAGGTTATGTCGGTGATGGACAAGGTAACACTGTTCCAATGGTAACAATTCTTAGCAATTTACAAGTCGGCGCGACATTCACTAGCAATGAAGAATTAACATTCACATTAAGTGGTGAAACTGTCTTAGTGGATCGAAATAATGATGTCTTTGGAGTTTCATATGACGTAACTCTCAAAGTCACTAACGTTGGCACAACCACCATTATCGATCCAACCGCTAACGCATAAAAATACCTCAGATTGGTAAAATTATAAGTTTAAGGAGTCTATCGTAAGATAGGCTCTTTTTTATTACATTTAAAAAGGAGTTATCTCTAACTCCTACATCCATTAATAATTCATATTAAATTTATATTTTTTATTTATTTTTTTCATATATTCATAATCTTTTTTTCTTAAATCAAAACTTATAGCCTTTTGTATTTCGTCTTGCACCCTTCTTGCGAGCTCTTCAGTAGTCATATTTTCGTATTCATTAGGAAATATCGGTTTTAATATTTTAATAAAGACTGGATATTTTTTATATTGTGGTTTTAATTTTAATATTCTAAATGTCCCAAATATGGCGATCGGGATGATTGGGAGTTTATTTCTTTGAGGAGTTCTAAATGTCCCGTGGTGAAATTCTTTAAGCACCATCATGTGGTCTTTTCTTCTTGTGCCCTCCGCAAACACTACCCAACTCCTGTCTTTTTTAGCAAATGTTTTCTCCATATTTAACATCGCTTTTAAAGTTTGTTTTAAATCATCTCTATTGATAAATATGCCCTCGATTGCCTTAAGCGCAGTAGGTACGATAGGATAAGTCAATATTTCTTTTTTAGAAATAAAAGTACATGGGTCATCACTTATACATAAAAACGCTAGTGGGTCGTAAAAAGAAAGGTGATTAGGTGCGTAGAAAGAAGGCATTTCATCAATTAAATTTTCTTTCCCTTCGATTATTAAATCAACTTGAAGTGCTTTCGTCACCTTTCGCACTAATTTTTGTAATTTTTTATAACGAACATCAAAAGGATATTTTATAGGATTTTTGGCGTATTTTTTCATCCAAGTAATATAAGAGAAAATTAATGGAAATAATACTCTTACAACTGCTTTTGTATAATGAAACACTTTCTATATAACCTCCACGCTTTCCACCAGTACATAGAGTCCTCTTTCATCATCTGATTCAATTCTTCCTCTAATAAGTACTGGGGCGTCTATTTTTAAATTGTTGAGGTAAGATCTATCGTCCCTCGACCAATAAAGACATGGTATATTATACCATATAATTTTTTCATTTCTTAAAGAATAATGATTTGTTTTAACGATGCGAAAACCTCTTTCTTTGTTCTCTCCTAAATAGCCAAATAAAATAACTGAGCTAATCATATTTTTCCCCCTTTGCTCACTTTTTTACGGATTGACCGTATATTTGACTAATGACTATGATATCTAAATTATAATTATCGATAAATGATAGATAAAGATAGAGGCGGTAAAATTAAATTTTTCGCGTGCGTATCATCTTTATCAATGAAACCACCATTGTAGAAATAAAGTTTATAATAATCATCAAATTCATGGGTAATAATAAAGTTGTTAGGGTTAAAAATACAGTAGAATTTTTTAGATTTATCAACTATTTTAATTTTTTCACTCGAGAGGATAAGTACACCATTAGGTAATCTTTCAAATTCGATTAAAGGGGCAATTTTTTCAATATCAATTTCTTTTAAATAAATAAGTTTTTTTCTTAAAGTATTCAGTGCTTTAAAAAATAAAACCATATCGAATCGCTCTTCAACTAATTTCCAGTTCATATTGTTGACTTTAACGACATTATAAGTATTCCCTAAACCAAATTTAGTTAAACCAATTTCTTGCCCCATGTGGTAAAAAGGAATACCAAAAGACATAGTGACAATAGATGAGGCAAATTTGATTCTAGACAATATAGTTTGCTCGTCATCTTCTTGATTAGAAAATGTCAATTTATCGTATATCGTATGATTGTCGTGACATTCGACATAATTTAACGACTGTGAGGCGTTTAAAAATCTTTTAGGGAAAACATAGTCGACACTCGTCGCTAAAAGGGCATATATCGCCCCATCAGTATAACTTAAATTACCACCGACATAACCTTTGGTGTAAAGTTGAGAGCCTTCAAATGTTGGTCCTTTTATAATGTCGCGATACGCATCGTTAAAAAAGGCGATGTGTGGGAGTTTAAAAGAATTGGTGATACATGATTTAAGGTCACTAGATAGTTCGATACCCATATCCCATCCTTCACCATAAAAAATGCAGTTTTCTTTTATTTTTTTACATTCATCATACGCTTTATTCATCGTATGTAAATCAATTAAACCCATCAAATCAAAACGATATCCATCGACATCGAATGTCTCCATCAAATATTTAAGTGAATCGATTATCGCTTTTCTTGCCATGTATTTCTCACTAGCAAAATCATTACCACATCCGCTGGCAGAAGAGATAAAACCATCTTTTCTCCTCCTAAAGAAATAATTAGGTACCACTTGTTCAAAAGCAAAAGTCATATAATCAAAAACATGGTTGAAGACGATGTCGAATGTGACATATAAATTATTTTTATGAAAAGTATCGACCACTTTTCTAAGTTCGAATAATCTCTCCATCGGATTTGATGGATTTAAAGAATAACTGCCTTCAATAGCGAACATCGAAATAGGATCATACCCCCAGTTATAAGTCGCATCGGGATTTAAGTCATCGACTTTAGCAAAATCGAGTACTGGTAAAAGTTGAACCGTTGTCACCCCGATAAACTTTAAATAGTCTAGTCCAGCAGGTTTACCATATAAAGTCGTCCTTTTTTCTTCAGTTAAGCCTAAAAATTTACCTCTATTGACGATATTGGTTGATTTTTGGGCGGTAAAATCGCGGATGTGAAGTTCATATATAATATGTTCGACGTAACTTGATAAATAATCTTTTGGACTTATCTTAGGCATTCTTTTAATTTTTTCCGTATCGACAACTGCCGAATAAGTTGAATTTAAAGATACTCCTTTACCATAAGGGTCGTTTGTTTCTTTTACTACATTATAATTATTGACAATGTAATGATATTTTCTATTTAAATAATCTCCCTTTAAACAAATGCGATGTACTCCTTTTTCTCCTCTTTTCATATTGTAAAAAGAGAAAGTGCCGTCTTCGTTTTCAATTTTTAAATCAACTTTAAATGCAATCGGCGCCCAAAGGGCAAATGAAGTTTCTTTTCTCGTATATGTCGCCCCTAGATCGTCTCCATTATAATTAAACATATCGTCAAATTCAGGAAATGTTGGCGCATCGCTCACATCGATAGCGATACTTGGATAACTATCTAGGCATAAATCATAACGCTCACCAAAAATAAAAGGTTCATCCATCTCTAATTCATACATATTTAAATTGTTTGTTGAAGTGTGACGAATAAGTTTTAATTTCTTTTTCTCATCATTATTTTTTGTTAGGAAAAAATCGTTGATTGGTTTTGCTAACTGCATTGTAAAAATTAAGACGCTGATACGGTTTAAAGAAATTAATTTAGCGCTAAAAAAACTATTTTTCATATTTTAAATAACCACGACGCTTATCGCGTACTCCTTTTCGTGCGAAATTGATATATTTTTGTATTTTTCACCATTGTACATAATGTATGGTTTACCACTATCTTCATTTAAAATGACAATATTTTTAAAGTCGATATTCCTATCATTTTTTGCTTTAATAAATGCTTCTTTACTAGCCCAACGTGAACCTAAATATTCTCTTTTATCTTTCCGTTTATTAAATATTTCTATTTCCAAAGGAGAAAGAACGAAATGAATAAATTTATCATTATTTAAATCGAGTCTATTTAAATTGATAATATCGACACCAACACCCATAAAATACCTTATTTAAGTTAAGAAATCATCTCATCGCTAGTCGGGATGTTGTCGTCATATTCATCATCCCCATCATCCTCATCGATATGGACTAAGACACGACACCCTTTAGAAGCCCCTTCAGCTTCAGAAGCGATAATCCCGTCAGCTTGAAGACGTTTCATAATTTTACCAGCTTTATTAAAACCAACGTAACATTCTCTTTGAATTTTGCTCATCGAAACAAATTCTTGAGTCATAACCCAACCTTTAATCTCTTTATATTTTTCATCGTTGTCAAAAGATGCGACATCCCCAACACCATATTCTCCACCTCTAATCGAAGCTTGAGCGTCTTCTTTGCTGTGGTCGACTAAATCTAAAAATTCTGGGAAATATTCAACCGGATATCTCTCTTTTAAATAATTGGCGACTCTTATAATCTCTGGCTTTTGAACAAAACAACCTTGTAATCTAACTAAACCGACACGGCTGATGAGAGGAGAAGCGACGAGCATGTCACCATTACCTAATAGTTTTTCTGCTCCGCCCTTGTCCACTAAAACCATCGATTCGGTAATATTTGCTGCCCTTAAAGCGACCTTAGTCGGAAGATTTGATTTAATGACACCAGTGATGACATTAGCGGACGGTCTTTGAGTGGCGATTAATAAATGAATACCACACGCTCTAGATTTTTGTGACAATTTAATGATAGGTTGAGAAAATTCACGGCAGTTAGATACTAGATCACCATATTCATCGACAAAGCAGATGATGCGAGGCATGATAGGTAAATTGTTAGCCCGTGCATATTCGTTATATTCTTTTAAACTAGTAATTGAGCCAGGCATCCCAGTTTGTTTAAATACCGCGTAGCGGCGTTCCATCTCATCCGCCATTTTATTAAGGGCGACATTAGCCTCGCTGTAATCGGAAATAATTGGACAGACGAGGTGAGGTATACCTTCATATGTGGCCATTTCAACCGCTTTAGGATCGACCACTAAAAGACGTAAGTCCTCAGGAGAATTACGCATGATTAAAGTGAGGAAGATAGAATGGAGATATACCGACTTACCAGAACCAGTCGAACCAGCGACTAAAAGGTGAGGAAAATCAGCAAAATCAGCACATATGACATTGCCAGCGATATTGACGCCAAAAGGCACTGAAGTAGGATGTTTTTTAACGTCAGGTAACTGCAAGAACGCTTCTTTAAATCCGACGATAGTTGAAACGACATTAGGAATTTCTAATCCAGAATATCTCTCTCCTTCAATAATCATCTCGAATCTAGCGTCCACTCCTCCTAAACGAATAGAAATATCATCGATTAGACGGTTGACACTATTGGCGGATACGTTTTGTCCATATTCAATGTTGAAGCGAGTGACGCTTGGGCCGATGACGTAATTGTTAGTAAAAGCGTTGACATTAAATTCTTTAAAAGCTTCATTGATGAGTACTTTTTTCTCTTCAGCATTTTTTTGATTTATTTCTTGTTGTGCTTGTGTTTCGTGAGAAATTAATAAATCAGCACCCGGTGGAATATATTTAATGTGTGAATACATCTGCTTTTGAGCGACGCTCTGTGGTGCTTTTTGAACACATTTTTTTACATTGTTATTCGTATTATTATCGACACTAGTTTGATTAACAACTGGTTTGTTCACCACCGAAGGAGTAACTTGTATAGTATTTTCAACTCTAGTAGTCGGTTTAATTTCTTCGTGTTCAGGAATAGAGGTAGTGTCTATACTCTCTTGAGTCTCCACTTTATTTTGATAAATATTAACTACTTGTTCTGGTTCTGGTAGTATATCAAATTTTTCATCCTTTTCTTCTTCGACATCAAAGCCGAGAGTCAACTGCTCTCTATTAATTTCTTTTGGTGCTTCAGGTATTATTTCTTCAACTATTTGAGCCTTTTCAAACGGGGCGTCCGCCGCATGCATGTTGTTTGGCAGATCGTTACTAGCCACCACTCCACGATTAAATCTCGCATATCTAAAAGTCGATAATTCTTCGTACTGTATTGGGTTTTTATTCACTACAGGTTCTTGCTTTACAGTTTCTACCGCTTTTACTTCGTTGTCGAGAGGATTTATATCGTCCATCTTGTTAGCTAAGGGGATGATCGGAGGCGAATCATTTAATCTAGATGCCCCTTTAACGACATCGATATTTTCAATCCTTTTATTTCTCAATGAATGTTTCTTATTTACCGCCGATGAAGTTTCAAGTGTCAAGGTGTCGTTAGTAGAGTAAAATTCTTGACTGACTTGGTTGTTAATTCTATATTTTCTATCTTTATAAAAAGCGATTATATTAGGTAAGAAAATTAAAACGATACCAACGATTAAAATTAAACAAGAAATAATATAAGTTAAAGCTACTCCGACAAATTCATTCAATACCCCGACGAGTGCGTAGCCAAAATACCCGCCAGCAAAGCGATAAGATACAAACATGTCGACAAACAATTCATTTATGTAATTAGAAGGTATTTTAGTAACTGTATTAAAATAATCGTGGAAATTATATCTAGTAGTGACGCCATCAACTACGACATTATTGACGCCGAGCATAACCCCATCAATTGAGCAGTATATTTGGCTAATTAAAATCAAAAGTGACAAGAAAGAAAGAACATAACCGACGATACGTATTTTATGTTTAATTTTCAATTTATTTGAAGCGAATAAAAGGAGGATACCTACGATGTAGATAGCCCCATAAATAAAGTAAGAACAAATGCCAAAAGCGTAGGTGAAAGGAAAGGTGAAGACACGTGCAATTGCCCCGACGTTCATCACTAAAATAATGGAGAATAAACATAGGCCTATCCCACCAAAAAACATCAGTTGTGAAGAATATGGTTTTTCGATATTCTTTTTTTTCGCATTCATGATTTAATTATAAATTAAAAATATATCAATTTCTATTTAATATATGTGAAATAAAATAAAATTTTATACACTGTCTAATTACTAGTCGCTAAGGATGACAAACGGGATAATAAATGGTTCTCTACCATTTTCTCTCCTTATGAAGCGCCTAGCTCTATCTCTTGTATTTTCCATTGCTTCATCAAAATCTAAACTGCCTCTTTTTAGCACTTCATTCACTTCTTCTAAATATATTTGTGACACTGCTTTTAGTATTGGTTCTGCTTCTTTCACAAAGACGAAACCACGCATTTGGCAGTCAGGACCAGCGATGACGGAGTGAGTCGATTTAGAGACGCTTGAAGCGATGACCACCACTCCATCGACACTTAATTTAATACGGTCTTGCACCACTTCGTGCCCGAGTTTAGATATACCTAATCCATCGACCATAATCGGATGAGTAGGTATCAAATTATTATCATTTGGTATGATGAATGCTCGTCCTTGCTCATCGATTGAAAGTTGCATGCCGTTATCGATGATAAAGACGTTGTTGTGGCTTAAACCTATACCCATGGATAATGCCAGTTTAGCGTTGCTCATCAAATTGACATATGAGCCTCTAACTGGAAGGAAATATTTAGGTCTAAGTAAGGATAACAACAATTTAATATCATCTTGATGGGCGTGCATTGGTAGTAGATCTTTTTTAGTGAGCCACACTACCTCACACCCTGTGCGATAAAGTGAATCGATACTTTTTGTCGCGATAGTTTCTAAATAAGGAAGGGCGACATTAGAGACGATAAATAAATCGTCTTTAGTAAGTACGATACGTTTATCTTCATTTTTTCTTTCTCCTAAGGAGCTAAGTGTCTCATATAAAGCGGTCTCTTTACCTAAAATTAAGATGACGACGTCTTGTTGACGAACTCGTAACAAATCAGCTTCTTTTAAAATATCATCTCTTCTAATCGCGTCAGTTTGATTTGATTCGAGTATCAAGTCGAGAATCGTCCTCGTATATTTATCGTATGGGTAAACTTTTTTATGGTGAGTACGACACATCTTAAATATTTCTACGACGCGGTATAAATTTTGCCAAAACGAACAAATAAATATTCTTTTATCGGAATTGGAAAAATATTTTTCTACTTTAGGAGCGAGGCGGTGTTTAGGAGAACAAAATCCATCTAAATTCGCTCCTTTACTTTCACTCATTAGTAGAAGAGTCGGCTTATCAGCGATGATACTTAAAGCGTTTAAATCAA